>DVMI01000113.1 GCA_018715085.1 Candidatus Avidesulfovibrio excrementigallinarum
GAGTTCTTTCAATTTTTCGGGCGTATCAATGAGGTCGCCGGTGAAGGTAATCTCCCCAATCTGATACTGGGTTCCCTCCTTCACGGGAAAGTCGATGATGATGCCGTCTTCCTCATAGGTCACCGCCGGAGCGCCGACCTGAATGTCAATGTAGCCGTGATTGAGCCCATACGCGGTGATGGCGGAGCTGTCGCGTTCGAGATATTCTTCGCGAAGGACCCCTGTTTTGGTGATGAACGACAGCAGACCGCGTTCCTGCAGGGACAGATCCTTTTTGACCGCGCTTTCGGATATGCTTTCGAGGCCGGAGACGGACACGGTCTTGATATAGAGCTTGTTGCCCTCTTTGACGTCAAAGACGAGCATGGCGGACGCGCCGTTCTGGCGCGGCTCTACACGATAGGTGACCTCGGCCAGATAGTAGCCTTTCTGGCGGTAGAGGTCGGTAATCTTCTGCAGATCCTGAACAATGAGCTTGTCGTTGAGGACAGATCCGGTCTTGGAGCTCATGGCCGCAATGATGTCGTCTTTGCTGACAGCGTCCGAACCGTTGACCTGGATGTCTTCAATGCGCGGTTTTTCAACCACGGTGAACACGAGCACGCGCCCTTCGCCCGTGCTTTCGAGAGAAACGGACGCATCACTGAAATACCCCGTATCCCAGAGGCGTTTGAGCTCCTGATTGAGGATTACGGGATCGACCGAATCGCCCTTGCTCACGGAAAGGCGCATCAAAATGGCGTCGGGATCAAGGATTTTGAGACCGCGAATCTGCACGCCGGCAAGAGCGCCCTTTTCGACCGCGTCGCCAGCCATGGAGGTGCTCAGTTCGCTGACGGCCGGATAAAGCTCAAGCAGGCTGCCGCGCTGGATAAAGTAAGGTCTGGCTGAAGCCGCGTCCCCTGACGCGGCCGATACCAGGCGGGCGTCAATACTGAAGCCCTGATCCGGCATAATCGTGCAGCTGCCGTAAACGGCATAGGAGGCGCGTGACTGATTGGCCAGGTTGCGCACGGCTGCAACGTTCAAGTCGCTGACTTTCTGCCGGCGCAGCAGGCGCATGGTCTGTTCGGGAGCAATGACCTTAAAGCCCTGCTCTTCCAATGACCTGGCAAAAAGTTTGGGAATTTCTGTTGACAGGTTGCCTGTGTCTGCGCTGTCGCCGCGTACCTGGAAGGGCAGAACGATGATACTGACGTTTCCTGACGGCGCTGCGGACACGTCCGCCGGGGCGACAGTGGCGCACAGAGCAAGGAGGAATACGCTCAGCAAAAGGAAGCGATCAACGATTCTTTTCATAAAGGACTCCCGTCCGCAATTCCAAGCATCGGCGCATGGCCAGAGCCATGTCGAGATTATGGGTAACCACAACCAGGGTCATGGCCAGCGTTTGGTTAAGTTGAAGAAGCAGTTCGGCAATGGCCTCGCCGGTTTTTTGATCCAGATTGCCGGTCGGCTCATCGGCCAGCAGCACTGCCGGTTCCAGCAGTATGGCCCTTGCGATGGCCGCCCGCTGGCGCTCGCCACCCGAAAGCGTTGTCACTCTGTGCGACACGCGATTATGCAGGCCAACCTTGGCAAGCGCCGCTTCAGCCCGGGCCATGGCCTCAGCTTTGGGCATGCCGGCAATCAGCGCCTGCATGGCGACGTTTTCCTGCGTGGTAAATTCCGGCAACAGGTGATGGAATTGAAACACAAACCCAATACGGCGGTTCCGCCAGTGCGCTTTTTCGTTGGCGCTCATCGCGGCAAGATCCTGCCCTTCAAAAAGCACTTTGCCGCTTGAAGGCACATCAAGCGCACCCATAAGATGCAGCAGTGTGGACTTGCCGGATCCGGATGCACCAGTGATGGCGATCTGTTCCCCCGCGGCAACGGTCAAATCCACTCCCTGAAGGATGGTTACGGTTTCTGTAGGGCCTTCGCAGCGCTTCCAGACCTGCTCCAGCGTGTACTGGGAGGGCAAGCCGTTAGGGGCGGTCGTCACCGGGGAATCATTCATAGCGCAAAGCTTCCGCAGGCTCAAGCGCAGCAGCCTGCCGCGCCGGATAGAGGGTTGCAAGGAAGCACAAAAGCATGGCCGAAGCACCGACAAGGGCAATGTCGCTGGCCTGCAGCAGCACAGGCAGGTGATCCAGCGTATAGACGCCTGGCGGCAGCTTGATGAACTGATAGCGTTGCAGCAATACGCCAAGGCCAATGCCGAGCGCATACCCGATCAGCGTGCCGACAAGACCGATGATCGTGCCCTGCAGCATAAAAATACGCCGGATCATGCCCCGTGTGGCTCCCATGGACATCAGAATGGCAATATCGCGGGTTTTTTCCATCACCAGCATGACCAGAGTGGTCACAATGGAAAAAGAGCCCACCAGCACCACCATGGCAAGAACGATGAACATGCCGATACGCTCGAGCTTGAGCGCGGCAAACAGGTTGGCATTCATGTCCATCCATGTCCGAACCTGCACGCCGCTGCCAAGCGTCCTCTGCAGTCGTTGGGCCACAACGTCGGCTTTATCCATGTCGCTTACAGCCACTTCAATGCCGGTCAGCGCCGTTTCGGACAAGCCCATGAGTTCGCGTCCGGCCTGCAACGAGACATAGGCCAGGGACGTGTCATACTCGAACATGCCGGAGTGGAAAATTCCGACGACGCGGAACGGACGGATTTTAGGCTGGAAACCGGCAGAGGAGCGCTGCCCTGCGGGAGAAAGCAGGTTTACCCGGCTGCCTACGGCAAGGTTCAGACGGGTGGCAAGCTCCTTGCCTACGATCACGCCGGGAGGGCCGTTTTCAGGGACAAGCCCGTCAACGCTGCCTTCGACAAGGTTTTGCAGCATGCCGATGGTCGTGGGGGCCGTAACGGGATCAATGCCGCGCATGACAAGCCCCTTAACCCCGCGCGGAGAGGAGATCATGCCTTCCGCATAGAGAAAGGGCGTAGCCCCCGCGACATCCGGAACGGTCAGAACGGCGTCCAAAATGCTTTCCAGCGGCGCATCGGGAGACTCGCGCGCCGGGATCGAGTTGTACACACCACCGACAATGATGTGCGCGTTGGCGCTTAAGATTTTGTCACGGATGTCGGTGGTGAAGCCGTTATACACTCCCAGCACAATGACCAGCGCGGCAACGCCCAGTGCCACGCCAAGCACGGACATTACCGAAATGACCGTAATGAAGGCCTGCTTGCGCTTGGCGTGCAGGTACCTGAGGGCAATAAACAGCTCAAATCGCATTAGGCTTCCGGTTTTAAAAGCGGGAAGAGGAGAACTTCGCGGATGGACGGCGAGTCGGTCAGCAACATGACCAGCCGGTCAATGCCGATGCCCTGCCCCGCTGCCGGCGGCATGCCGTATTCCAGCGCGCGCAGATAATCTTCGTCCATGGAACAGGCTTCCTCGTCGCCGGCTTCCTTTTCGCGGACCTGTTCCTCAAAGCGCATGCGCTGATCAATGGGGTCGTTGAGTTCGGAAAAGGCGTTGGACAGTTCGCGGCCGGTGATGAACAGCTCGAACCGGTCGGTCAGTTCGGGATTTTCCTTGTTGCGGCGCGAGAGCGGCGAAACGTCAATGGGGTAGTGATAGACAAAGGTAGGCTGAATGAGCTTGCTTTCTACATCAAGCTCGAACAGCTTGGACTGCAGCTTGCCCAGCCTGTCTGTGGTCAGGACCTTTTCGCCGTGTTCCTGCACATAGGATTTGACCCGATCGAAGTCGTTATAGAACTCCGGAGCATGGCCGCCGACCTTCTCCAGGGCTTCATAGAACGTAATGCGCCGCCAGTTGCCAGGGGTCAGATCGATGGTCTCGCCCTGGTAGGTGATGACCGTGGACCCGCAGACTTCCTGCGCCAGATGCGAGAAAAGCTCTTCAGTCAGGTCCATCAGGTCGTAGAAGGTGGCATAGGCCCAGTAAAATTCACACATGGTGAACTCGGGGTTGTGCCGTGTGCTGGTGCCTTCGTTGCGGAAGTTGCGGTTCAGTTCAAAGACGCGTTCAAAGCCGCCCACAAGCAGGCGCTTGAGGTACAGCTCCGGCGCGATGCGCATATACAGGTCAATATCCAGCGCGTTGTGATGCGTGACAAACGGCGTGGCCGCCGCGCCGCCCGCAATGGGGTGCATCATGGGCGTTTCAACTTCCACAAATCCGCGCTCTTCAAGGAAATTGCGCAGTTCATGGACGATCTTGCTGCGCTTGCGGAAAATGTCGCGGACCTTGGGGTTGACGATAAGGTCCACATAGCGCTGACGGTAGCGCAGCTCCACGTTTGTCAGGCCCTTGTACTTTTCGGGCAGGGAGCGGAACGACTTGGAAAGCAGGCGCACGCTTTCGCACTGCAGGGTCAGTTCGCCCGTCTTGGTGCGGAACAGGCGTCCGACAATGCCGACGATGTCGCCCACGTCGAACTTGCGGAAAATCCTGTAGGCCTCATGACCAAGATGCTCCTGGGAGGCGTAGCACTGGATGCGGCCGCTTCTGTCGGCCAGATGGAAAAAGGCCACCTTGCCGAACGAACGGTGCGACACAATACGGCCGGCGCAGCGGAACGTTTCGTCCAGGGCTTCCAGCTCTTCGGTCGACAACGCCTCATATTCGGCGCGCAACGCGCCCGCGTCGTCTACCTTGACGAAGTCGTTGGGGTACAGCGGCACACCAGCATCCAACAGTTCACAGGATTTGACCACGCAGTTTTTGACCACCTCGTTGAGCTCGTCCTTGGCGGCAAGGCTCTGGAGCATGGGGGTGAAATACGAGGCGTGCGACGACTTCGTGGCAAGCTTGATAGTCTTGCTTTTGGTTTTCTGCTGGGTGTCCAAAATATGTTCTCCCTCGGAATCGTTTTCCGTTTCTTTTTCTCAATGGCTCATAAGCCAAAGGAAAAAGGCCGCTTCCGGACCGGAGTTCCGGTCTGAAAACGGATTTGCTGCGTTTTGCATCCACAAGGAGTTATGACAATTTACGGACTTAGTCAAGGAGACGCAGTGCTTTCCGGGGAGCACGCCAGGAATTAAGCGGTGCGATCACAGACCTGCGCCGTGCAGGCGTTGTGGCAGGCAGCAAAGGTGTGTCGGGGCGGGGTCAGAGGCTGCGGCAGACGGGTCCTGCCGCTGCAGGCGGCAGGCAGCGCCCGAGGCGGCGTCGCTGACGTCCTTTGTGACGCGTCGGACGGCCGGTAAAGCGCGCTGGCCGTGCTCGTGCGGCAGCGATGGCGGGCGCCAGCCGGGCGGGACCTGTGCTGCGGCGCTTCCATCTTTTCAGAGGGTCCAGACGATGGAGCTGAGGTCACGCGTTGTGGCGCCGGTACAGGCAGCGGGGCAACTGTGGCAGCGGACTCGGTGACCAAAGCAACGGGCCGTGGCAGCTGCGGACATCACGCGCCCGAACCGGGCAGCATGCAAGTCTTTCTGAACTGGAAAAGGCGTTGGCGAAAGCGCGACACACGCTAAAGACAGGCGGAGGTCACCCGAAGGACAAAAAGCGTGCGTTGCGGCAGAAACGCCGGGCATGGCACCAGAGCGCTGCCTGGCGTTGCGTTTGAAGCGGCAGGAAAAGCTTCCGGAAAGCGCATTCCAAAGGGCTGGACAAGGATCTGACGGCATGGTATTGTGTCTTCTATAACACAATATGCGGATAGTTTGATATAGTTTGCTCTGCCAGCGCTGGCAGCGGTCAGCGCTGGCGGGGCGTTTGCCTGTCATCACTCCACCTTTCATAGGAGCATCTGTAATGAGCATCACTCCCCGCAAGGGTTCGTACATGTTTACGTCGGAGTCCGTCACCGAAGGCCATCCGGACAAAATCGCCGACCAGATTTCTGATGCCGTTCTTGACACGCTGCTTGCGCAGGATCCCGCTGCGCATGTGGCCTGCGAAACCCTGGTGACGACCGGCCTTGTTGTGATTGCCGGCGAAATCGCCACCAAGGGATATGCCGACCTGCCTGCCGTGGCACGCCAGACGGTTCGGGAAATTGGCTATTCCGGTTCTGACATGGGCTTTGACTGGCAGACCTGCGCGGTGATGTCCACCATCGACAAGCAGTCGCCTGACATCGCCCAGGGCGTGGATCGTTCCAATCCGGAAGACCAGGGCGCCGGCGACCAGGGCATGATGTTCGGGTTTGCCTGCAACGAGACCGACACGCTGATGCCCGCGCCCATTTACTGGGCCCACAAGCTGTCCAAGCAGCTGACCGACGTGCGCAAGTCCGGGGAAGTGCCTTTCTTCCGTCCTGACGGCAAGACGCAGGTCTCGTTTGAATATGTGGATGGCAAGCCGCAGCGCATCAACAACGTGGTTGTCGCCATCCAGCATGCCGAATCCGCCAGCCAGGATGACGTTGTTGAAGCCGTGAAAAGCAAGGTCATCCGTCCCGTGCTCGAACCCACCGGCTTCTTTGACGAAAAGAAGTGCGAAATTTTCATCAACACCACCGGCAAGTTTGTGATTGGCGGTCCTATGGGCGACTGCGGGCTGACCGGCCGCAAGATCATTCAGGACACCTACGGCGGCGCCGGGTATCATGGCGGCGGCGCATTTTCGGGCAAGGATCCGTCCAAGGTTGACCGTTCCGCGGCGTATATGGCCCGTTATGTGGCCAAGAACGTGGTCGCCGCCGGTCTTGCGCCGCGCTGCGAAGTGCAGATTGCCTACTGCATTGGCGTTGCCAAGCCGGTTTCCGTCCTGGTGTCGTCCATGGAGACCAGCGAAATTCCTGATGAAGTGCTGACCAAGGCTGTGCAGGAAGTGTTTGATCTGCGCCCCTATCACATCATCAAGCGGCTGGATCTGCTCCGGCCCATTTACCGCAAGACGTCCTGCTATGGTCATTTCGGGCGCGAACTGCCTGAATTCACCTGGGAAAAGACGGACGCCGTGGCCGATCTCCGCACAGCCGTGCACTATTAACTGACAAAGCAAGCGCCCTGCGGCCGGCGTTTGCCTCATGAAGGGCGCGCGGCAGCGCAGCCTGTCTGCAGCATGCCGCGTGCAATCCTGCCGTCGTAAACCGGCAGCGTTGATCTGAAATACGGTCAGCGCTGCCGGTTTTTACGTTGCCACATCGTCCGGGCCTTTTCTGCGCGGGGTGCGGCGGCGCCAGCGTTGCTCCGTATTGTGAGGACGACGCCACTGCCGCTTTTGTGCCGGCAGTCCGCGCAAGATGGCATCTTTGCCAGGCAGCAGGTTTGCAGAAAGGAGGATGAAAGGGGGAAACGGCGTTTTTTTGTGTATCTGCCGCACCGTGCGCCGCCCGGAGTGAAGAGCGTCTCAGCGGCGGGCAATAAGCAGCAGATGTTCTGTATTTCTGAGCTTGTTCAGCTGTTCCAAATGCAGGACATGCCAGGCGCTGCGAGGCAGCGCGGCGGCCCACTCCAGCACGGCGCGGGCTTCGTCCAGCCCTCCGGCATGGCCGGTGTAGAGGTGTGCGGAAAGCAGCCCTCCAGAGGCCATGAGCGGTGCCAGCGCGGTGAGCGCGGCAAGGGTGGAGGCGCGTCCGGTGGCGACGGATTTGTCGCTGCCGGGCAGAAAGCCAAGGTTGAACAGCGCCGCGTGTACAGGGCCCCGGACGTATTGCGCAAGTCTGGCGTGAGAATCGAGCACAAGCCGGATTTCGGGATGGGGATCTGGCAGGGACTGCAGGCGCTGGCGGGTTGCGTCCAGGGCGGCCTTTTGCACATCAAAGGCGTACAGCGTCCCCTGTGTGATCAGACTGGCCAGAAACAGCGTGTCGTGCCCGTTGCCCGCCGTAGCGTCAAGCAGCACGGGCTTCACGCCGGCCGGCAACGCGCGGATCGCGCGGCCGGCCGCCTCGTGGGCCAGATCGTCAAGCCGGAACAGGCTGGCGGGTTCCGGCGCGGGCATCAGCGCACTTCCGGAGTGGGGGCCTGGAGAAAGGCTTTCCACCAGTCTGCAAAGCGGCCGGGATTGCAGGTCGGGGTTTCGGCTTCGTCCTGAACCCACCCGAAGAAGCGGCGCAGTGCGGCCTGAAAGTCCGGATCGTCCAGCACGGCCACCAGTGTCTCGTGCCCCAGGCGGTTTTCTGCCGCCGTGAGGATGGCGGCGCGTGCGGCGTCGCCGTCAGCGGGGTTCTCAAGAGTCAGGAGCAGATCCAGAAGCGGTATCAGCTCGGGAAAGCACGCTGCCGTGTCGGCGCGTGCGCTTTCGGGCATGGCAATTCGTTCCTGTTCGTCAAGCCAGGCAAAGCGCAGCCACTGTTCAAGCGCCAGGGCAGAGAGCATGAAACGGCAGTCGGGGGTCATCAGTCATCCTTTTTCTTGTGGGACGAGCGCAGACGGACGCGCATGGGGGCGTGTTCGATATGGAACAGCCGGCGCAGGCCCTTTTCGAGATAGCGGGCATAGCTGTCGAGCACGCGGTCGGCGTCGCTGACAAAGAACACAAACGTGGGCGGCTCGGTTTCAGCCTGCGTAAGGTAAAAGAACTTGGGCCGGCAACGTTTGACCACAGGCGGCTGATGCCGTTGCAGGACTTCTTCCATGGCGCGGTTGAGCTGGCCTGTCGGAATGCGGATGGCGCATTCTTCGCGGATTCGTGTGGCCATGGGAAGGATGGCGTCAAGGCCGGCTCCGGTCAGCGCCGACACCAGAAGCACGGGCACATGGGGGCAGAACTCCAGCAGTTCCTTGAACGCCTTGTCCAGTGCGGCGCGTTCCTTACGGCGGACGAGGTCAATTTTGTTGACCAGGATCATGAAGGGCGTCTTGCGTTCGTCGAGCAGGTCCACCAGGCGTTTGTCCTGGGAAGTGACGCCTTCAAGGGCGTCGATGACGTACAGGGTGACGTGAGCCTTGGTGGTGCTTTTCAGGGAGGCGTTGACGGCAAATTTTTCGACGACGTCGTCAATGCGTGTGCGGCGGCGCACGCCGGCCGTGTCGACAAACACGCAGCGCTGCCCGTCAATTTCAAAAGGCACGTCCACACTGTCGCGCGTGGTGCCGGCGACCTCGCTGACGATCATCCTGGATTCGCCGATCATGGCGTTGACCAGCGACGATTTGCCCGCGTTGGGCCGGCCCAGCAGGGCGAGGCGCAAAACGGAACGGTCGTCGGCCTCGGCGGGTTCTTCGTCGGGCAGCAGATCGCCAAGTTCTTCTTCCAGCGCCCTCAGGTTGTGGCCATGTTCGGCTGAAACGGCCAGCATCGGCAGGCCCAGGGCATGAAATTCGGCCAGCATGGCGTCTTCACGCTCCAGCCCGTCCACCTTGTTGACAGCCAGCAGCACAGGCTTGTTCTGGCGGCGCACGAAGGCGGCGAGGTGCTCGTCAAAGGGCATGAGGCCATCGCGGCCGTCAACCACAAGGCAGAGGACAGCGGCATCACGGATGGCCTCTTCGGCCTGACGGAGGATTTCGGTTTCAAAACCGCGCAGCGAGGCGGGGCCTTCGGCAGGGCGGGAGTGTTCGTCAAGCGTGACGCCGCCGGTATCGATGATGCGGAAGGGGCGCCCCCCGCGCGGGCGGACCACACCTTCCATGCGATCCCGGGTGACGCCCGGGCGGTCGTGGGTAATGGCCCGGTTACTGCGGATCAGCCGGTTGAACAGCGTGGACTTGCCCACGTTTGGACGGCCGAGAAGAGCGATTTTCTGCATGATGTTGTCCGGAACAGGGTGTGAGGGTTGGAAGGTTGCAGCGTGTTGCCAAAAACGGCCGGGCAACCGCCGTCTGAGGAAATGCGACAGCCGGCGCCTGTGTCCGGAAGTACTGCCATACTGCATGCCCAGGGAGCCGTTGCCGGGGGTGCTTCACACTAAAACTTTGCAACGCGGTTTTGTGCGCGCAAACCTCCCCGGAGCGGGGAACGGGCGGCGCGCCCGCGCGCTGGCGGAAATTGCCACAAGGCACCGGTGCCACGGCTCTGCTCTTTTATTGCGTGTGCAGAGCGAGGCGGAACGTCAAACCAATATCATAGCTTGTATCGCACCATAAAGGCAAGTGTTTTCGCGCCGTTTGCCGTGACAGAATTTTCGCTTTTCCTGAAGGGACGGCTCGGATACAAGACATCCATGAAACACGTCACAGCATTTACAGATGGATCCTGCCTTGGCAATCCCGGGCAGGGAGGGTGGGCGGCCATTCTGCGGTATGGCAGACACGAACTGGAGCTTTCGGGAGGCTACGCCCTGACAACAAACAACCGGATGGAGATCATGGCTGCCATTGCCGCACTGGAAAAGCTGAGCGAGCCGTGCGAGGTGGATCTGTTCACCGACTCGCAGTACCTGCGGCATGCGGTGGAGAAAGGCTGGATTGCCGGCTGGATGAAAAACGGCTGGAAAACGGCGGCCAAAAAGCCGGTGAAGAATCGGGATCTTTGGGAACGGCTTCAGGCGCAGCTGAACCGGCATACGGTCTGTTTCAGCTGGGTACGCGGTCATGCCGGGCACGTCGAAAACGAGCGCTGCGACGTTTTGGCGCGCAGCTGCGCCGGCAGGAGCGGCCTGCCTGCCGACCCCGGGTTTGCCGGATAGTGAGCGGCGCTGGCGCCGGGTTGCGCACGTGCAGGCCGGGACCAGTTTTTGCTTGTCTTCCCTCTGGTTATGTGTTAGGCAGGTATGCCTCTCTACCAAGAGGGGATAAATTTTGCTCGTTGTGGGCTGGAGGCTAATGAATGGTGGATAACAAGGAAACGACGGAAATGCACGGCAACGAGGCGGAGTTCGACTTCGCCAGCGCGCTTGACGGCTATCTGAACACCGATTTTGGGGATCTCGAGGAAGGGACCATTGTCAAGGGCGAAGTGGTCCGCGTCGATGACGACAACGTCCTCGTGGACGTGAACTTCAAGTCGGAAGGCCAGATTCCCGCTGCCGAATTCAGGGATGCCGAAGGCAACCTGACGGTCAAGGTGGGCGATCGGGTCGATGTGTATGTGGCGCGCAAGAACGAGCAGGAAGGAACCATCACCCTCTCGTTTGAAAAGGCCAAGCGGATGCAGCTCTTCGATCAGCTCGAAGAAGTGCAGGAAAAGGGCGGTGTCATCAGAGGCCGCATCCTGTGCCGGATCAAGGGCGGCTACACGGTGGATCTGGGTGGTGTGGAAGCGTTCCTGCCCGGTTCGCATGTGGATCTGCGGCCCGTGCCGGACATGGACGCTCTGGTCAACCAGGAGTTCGATTTCCGCGTGCTCAAGATCAACCGCCGTCGGAGCAACGTCATCGTCTCCCGCCGCGTGCTGCTTGAGGAAGAACGTGATTCCAAGCGTCAGGAACTGCTCCAGACGCTGGCTGAAGGGCAGATCGTCACCGGCAAGGCCAAGAACATCACCGAATACGGCGTGTTTGTCGACCTGGGCGGCCTCGACGGCCTGCTGCACATCACCGACATGTCCTGGAAGCGGATTCGCCATCCTCGCGAAATCGTCAC
>DVMI01000114.1 GCA_018715085.1 Candidatus Avidesulfovibrio excrementigallinarum
CATGAATAAAATATAAGTTTGCCGTGCTGATATGACAGCACGACAGTACTGCGTTTCATGCGGCAGCGCGTCGCTTGCAGCGCCGTCCGGCCAGGCGGCGTGTGTTTTTTTTCATTACACCGGAGGACGCGGCGGCGTGCGTCCCGGCCGTAAAGTGCAAAAAGGAGGCAGCGTGTCCGCTGCCAAAAGCGCCGTTGCGTGCGCCCTGGCTGTGGCACTTTCTTGAAGAAGGCGTGCGTACGGTCAAAAAAAAGAGACGGCCGCGGTTGCGGCCTGTTCAGGATGCGTTGCGCCGGGGGGGGCTGTGGCGTGTCACGCCGGGGAGCGGCTGCAGGCGCCTGCAGCGCCAACGGACACACCGGCAGGCAGGAGCGGGTTGCGTTGTCCGCCCGCACGGCGGCGCGGCCTTGAGACGCCGGCAGGGCGTCGTTTTAAAAACAGCACCCTGCCGGCCCTGCGGCAGAAGGCGCCGCCCTAGAAGAGGCTTTTGACGATGCCTGTGACAGCAACAAGCAGCAAAAGCAGCAGAACCATTTTTTTAAAACGCGCTTCCTCGATATGCCGGAATACGCGGCTGCCGAGCGCTACCCCCAGTCCCAGCGGAACGAGCATGCTGGCGGCGAGCAGGAAGGACGACAGCGAAAACAGTCCCTGCTGCCAGCAGATCAGCGAAGCCCAGGTGTCTGTAAGGAGGAAATAGGCAATCAGCGAGGCCCGGCCCACAGCCGCGCCCGCCGGGCTGGACAGAAAGAACAGGATGACTGGCGGACCGCCGTTGGCCGACGCGCCGTTGATGGCGCCGCCAAGCAGGCCGATGCCGGCAATGCCGCAGCGCCCGGGCGCGTGGCGGAGCGTTGTGCCGCGCAGCATCATGAGCGCCAGCACAACAACCGTGCCGTTGATGATCGCACACATGGGGCCCGGCGCGACCAGGCTCAGCGCCCAGACGCCCAGGGGCGTGCCGATGAGCATGCCCACGCTCAGCCAGCCCAGCGAACGCCAGTCCACCTGCCGGTAGATGAACGGCAGATGTCCGATGCTGGCCGCAATTTCCCACAGCAGGATGACAGGCACAATCTGTGCCGGGGGAAACACAAACATCAGCAGCACGGCCGTGATCAGCGAAAAGCCAAACCCTGCGATGCCGCGCACAATGCCTGCGCCGAAGACGGAGGCCGTGATCCACGTCCATTGCCAGAATGTCAGAGAAAGCATGCCGCCCCCGTCGCGTCCGCGCTGAGCGTGTGGTTCAACTGAGCCTGATCCCTTTTGCCAGGCTGCGGGGCGGACGCCCGCGTCCTGCCTCCTCTTCCTATGCAGGTTGCAGGAACGAGGATGGGGGGCCCGGGGGAAAGGGAGACTTCTGTTGTCGAAAAGGGATTCTCCCTTTCTCCCGGCTGCCGTTGTAAGGGCTCTTGTAAATCACAACCCGTACCGGCGCAAGAAGCTGCAGGGACAGGCGCGAATTCAGGGCAGGGCCGTTGGCGGCGTTTCGCCGCACGCCAGGCCGGATTTCAGCAGCTGCTCGAACAGACGCATGGCCGGGCTGAATGTCCGGTTGCGGTGGTGCACGGCGATCATCCTGATCCGGTTGTCCGGTATGGCGACCGGCAGCGCAATCAGCGAACCCTGGGCCAGTTCCTGCTCTACGGCAAAGCGGGGCAGGAACGAAACGCCCAGGTTGCTGGCGACGCATTTTTTGATGGCTTCGATGCTCCACAGCTCGATGGTGCTGCGCAACAGGATGTTTCGGGCGCGCAGGTAGCTTTCCACACGTTCGCGGTACACACTGCGCGGCTCGTTGATCACCAGGCTGACATCCTTGTACTGGTTGGGGCTGTCGAAATCCCGAAGTTCCGGCGGCAGGGCAGGAGACGCCACAAGGATGCCCTCCGCATCGCCCAGCGGGGTAAGCGTCAGGGTGTCCGGGTGGCCACCGATGTCGTAATACACGCCCATGTCGTAGTCGCCGGCCAGAATGCCGTTTTTGATGTCGTGGCAGTTCAGGCTGTGCAGTTCGATTCTGACTTTGGGAGCCTGCCGCACAAAACTTCCGAGCAGGGTATGGAGCTTGTAGGAAAGCAGGGATTCAGCGACGGCGATGCGCAGTTCCCCGCAAAGCTGGCGCTGTCCGCTGCCGCAGGCCTTGATGGCCTCCATGGAACGCAGGATAGCCTCCATATGCGGCAGGATGGCCTTGCCCGCCTGGCTGAGCACCATCCGCCGCCCGAAGCGCTCGAACAGGCGCAGCGACAGCTCGTTTTCCAGCAGGCGGACCTGAAAGGTCACCGTGGACTGCGAGCAGTTGAGACGCTGGGCGGCTTTCTGAAAGCTCCCTTCGGAAAGGATCGCCTTGATGACAGTAAGGCTGCGAATGTCCATGAACAAATCCATAGTTCTAAAAAATCAAAATAGCAATTTAAATCTATTTGATTTTCAGATTGTTTCTTAAAGGGTATCTGTCAGGTTGTGGCGCGGAAGGCGCTGGCCTCCTTCCAGCCCTTGTTGTGCTGTCTTACCGTTTGTCTCAACACAGGAGATCCTTTATGCCGCCTTCAGTGCTGTCCGCGTTCCTGGTCTTTACCTGCATCACCGCCCTGACGCCGGGCCCCAACACACTGTTATCGTTAAGCACGGGAATCCAGCGCGGTTTCAAGGGCAGCGTGCCAACCCTTGCGGGGATCTGCGCGGGGTTTTTCTGCGTGATGTTCCTTTGCTGCACGGTGATTTTTTCCCTGTCGTCCGTATCGGCGACGCTTATCCGCGTTGTGCGCTATGCGGGGTGCGCCTATATTGTCTGGCTGGCCTGGTGCATCGCCGTGCAAAAGCCGGTTGACGAGACGTGGCCGCAGCCTGGCGCCGATTTCCTGAAAGGGTTCATGCTGCAATTCGTCAACGTCAAGATTTTCATTTATGGCATGACGGCTTACTCGGGCTTCATCCTGCCCCATGACGACTCTATTCCGGCACTGGTGGCCGGCATGGTCACACTGACCGCCATCGGCAGCGCGGGGACTGTGTGCTGGGCCCTTGCCGGTGCGGTGCTGCAACGCTTTTTCCGGCAACACGCCCGCGTGCTGAACCTGATCATGGCGTTGTTGCTGCTTGGCTGTGTGATCCCGCTGGCGTTCGACTGGTAGCGGTCCGGCCATCGCCTTTACGGCCCCTGCCGGAGAGACGGATCGTGCAAGCGCCTTGCAACCCCTTAGGGCACCTTGCGGCGGAAGAGACTTTGTCAGGGGAATGTTGGGGGCCTTCCTCCGTGTTTTGCCAAGCCGCTACAGAAGCGGGACGCAGGCGGCACCGGAGACGGGCACAGCCAGATTTGCCGCACGATTCTGTTCAGGCTGTGGAGGGGGCTGCGTGCGCCATGGCGCAGACGAGAGAAGCCGTCATGCTCCCGTCCGCAAAACGGCGTGTTGGGTAAGCGTCCGGGCACAGGCTGAAAACGTACACCGTGTCGTGGCGTCTTGGACAAGGCGGCGTTCTGCACGATGTTGACGCGTTCCGCGTTATCGGCTTTGCGTCGTTTGCCGGAGCAATGGCCTGGGTCAGCAATTCGGGGCATTGTCGTAAGCCAGGTGTGCTGTCTTCACGGAACTATCTGGATGACATCCGGGGCCAGGCGTCTTTTGTCTGCCGGCAAAGCGAGAGGAAAGACGCCAATGGCTCCTGTCCTGCAAGTTCAGGCCGCCCCGTCCGCCCTGCTGGCGGTTCTCTTTGGGAGGGCCGTAAGCGCATTCCCCGGATTCTGGTGTCAGCCAACGCCATAGCGTCCTCTTGCTGGTATTTGGGGTGCCGGCTGTTGGTAGCAACAGTCATGGACCAGCAAAAAGACCAACAAGTTTGTGGGGTGACTATCCACAACAGGCCTTGCTGTGAAAAAGGCTGAACCATGAAAAAAACAAAGCCCCGCAAGGTGTTAGATACCTCGCGGGGCTTTTTGAAAGCATGTTCTGGCGGAGGGGGAGGGATTTGAACCCCCGGATGCCTTCCGACATCAACGGTTTTCAAGACCGTCGCATTAAGCCACTCTGCCACCCCTCCGGCTGCAACAGCGTGGTCAATCTACGGTCAAACGGTTGTCACTGTCAAGGCAGGGCACGGCTGCCGGTGCCGCCCGGGGATGCCCATGGATGGCGGGCGCGCAGCTGCTGGCAGAGACTGACGGCAGAAAGGACGCTCAATGACGCCCGGGACAGCGGGCGCGGCGTTGCCCGCGGCTGGGCTCCTTTTCCAGGGAGCGGCCGGCGTGGCAGGCGTGCCTGCGGCAGGAGCAGGGGGCGTTGTCTCCCGCGGAAATCCCCGCTGGCGGTGTCCGGGCGCTGTGGCACCGCCGTATGCCGCAACAAGGTGCGCCAGGGCGGACGGCCATAAACGCCAACGATGTTCTCACTTTCTCTGCGGCAAGCCTGCACAGGCAGCGCCCCCCCTGCCGCTGCCGCCAGGGTTGGCCTGACGGCGTCTTGGCAGGGGGCCGTATGGCGGCAGGGGGATTGCGTCTGGCGTTTTGTTCCCGTTTTTTCAGTGGAATCGTCTGCTTTTCCACAAAAACGCGCTGCAGCAGTGGCCGCGCCGGCGTCCCCGGCAGAGGCCTGTGTGGCTGCGTGGCGCTGCGAAAACATCACTGGCATAAACCTTGCAAAATAATTTTTTACAGCGCGCGGAAAGAACACGCATGCGGGCAGCCCCTGTGTGCGGCCTTTCCGTTTTGGGGAGAACGTCTGGAAGCGCTGGCCGGTCTTGTTGGGAAACGATTGTGCAAAGGGCTCTCTTGGCGTATCTGTTGCATCAAATGACAGTCCGCAGTCCTGGTGCAGGCCGCCTGTAAGAGTGGCGGCCCGTTGGAGCGGCATAGGCCGGCACGGCGTCTTCTGCAGAAGCCGTTCCGGTTTTCCGTCGCGTTCTGTGCAGGCGGCCGCATCACAGCAAGACGCAAAGTAAGGATAACATATGGGCACGGATTTTTCTCTTATCGGCAACGTCACCTCCACCCCGGTTCATGAGGCCAAGACGCCACAGCAGGAACAGACCGGCTCTCCTCTTGCAAAGGAAGCGCTGCGCGACGCGCCGCCTCATCTGGAGAGCGTCATTGACGAAGCCAGGGAAATGGCTGTCGTGCCGGAGCGGGACGTTCCGGAACCGACCCTTGCCCGGCGCAACGAGGAGACGGGCGAAACCCTTGCCGGGCGCGATCTTGCCGCTGCCGTGGCGCGCAATGACGCTGCTGCGGCTCGCGCTGCTGCCGAAAAGCTGGAGAACCGCGCCGTTACGCCGCAGATGCACAGCCTGCTGGAACAGGCAAAACTGTGCAGCAGCGAAAACGCGCCGCTGGACGGGCCGCAGGACGACGAAGCGCCCCGCGTGCCTTCTGACGTTCCGCCCGCCGGAGACGGCGTCAGAACAGAACCGGCGCCGCAGAACGCCATTACAGACGTCCGGACAGAGTCCGGTGACGGGACCGGCGCGATCGACACCGGGAAAAACGCGCCGCTGGACGGGCCGCAGGACGCCGGAGCTGTGGACGAATCGTCCGACATTCCGCTTGCAGAGCGCCTCAGCACTCTTGACGTGCCGGCAGAGCTGTTTGCCGTGCTGCGTGATTTCAAGCCGGGTCTGCTTGGGCCGCAGACCATGAGCCTTGACCAGATGCGCGCCGCCGACATCCGGCTTGGCCAGCTCATTGACGCGCCGCTGCCTGAGGGGGACGACGCGGAGTCGTACGGCGTCATGGTAAAGGCCCGGCTTATGGAAACCCGGGTTCAGCTGAACAACAGCATGGAAAGCCGGATCCACCTGGAAAACCGGCTCGACGACATCAAGGCGCTGGTGGCGGACGAAAAGGCCGACAAGGCCCAGAGTCTTGACGCGCTGGCCGATTTGACCCTGGCGTGGCGCAACGGCAGGGAACAGACCCAGGACATGGAGAAGCTGGCGGCGGGCGATCCGCAGCTTTTGCAGAAGGCCGCCGAAGGCGCAGGCCGGGGCATTGGCGTGGTAGGGGCCGACCTTGAAGTGCTTGAGGAAGCGCTGGTAGAGACGACGGCGCTGCTGCTCGAGCGTTTTTATGGGAAAGAAGATTCGTTGGGGCACGGCGCGTTGCGCGATCTGGCGCGCCTGTCTCTGCGCTCCGGGGAGCGGCCCGAAATCCTGTTTGAGAATTTGCAGCGGGGCATGACCTGGGTTACGGCTGCCGGCCAGTGGGACACGCTCGTCCAGGTGCTTGCCCAGGGCGTGCTTGAGCTTGCCGGAGAGGGGAAACAGGCAGATCCGGCAAAGCGCGGCGAGCTGCTGCGCTATGTGGACATGGTGTTTCAGGGGGCCTATCCCGAATACGGCGACACGGCGCTGGAGCTGAAAAAGCTGCTGTTGCCCGGGCATGAGCAGGAAGTGGAGTTGCAGCATCAGTGCACGGTGGCCAGCCGTCATTTGCTGAGCATGCTGCTTTTCGGCGGTGCGGCGTCGGACAAGAGCCGTGCGGCTGCGCTGGACCGGGCGTTCCACGGTATGGACACCGCATCCGCGCGCTCTTTTCTGCTTACGCCGGACATCGTGCAGGCGCTGACCCAGAAGGTGGATGTTCCCGATTTTAACTATCATCTGGCGCACGTGGCGCTTTTGCAGAAACGTGCGGCCGACGCCGGCCTGTTCCCGCTGACGGAGGAAGCCCGGAAAAGCGTGGCGGATGTCCAGGGGTGGTGCCAGGCTCTTGGGCTTGGTCCGCAGGCTGCGGCCTATGCCGGGAGGTTGCAGCGCGATCTTGGCGATCCCAAGGTCAGCGCACGCTGCCAGCGCGCCCTGCAGCAGGCGTGCGATCACTTTGTGCGCGGCTTTGAGGGCGAGACCGAACTTTCCAGAGCCGGCCGCCTTGTGCTGAAGCGCTCCAAGCTGACCGGCACGGCAGGCGCCGCACGCCGGGAGCACAGCCTCTATGAAAGTTCGCCTGAATACCTGGCCCGTATGGCGCTTGATCACCATATCGTCAATCTTACGGGGCTCATCCGGCCGGAAGACCGGTTTGCCGGGGCGGACAGCGCCATGACTCTGGACGGGGCGGCCGTGGACGCGGCCATGGCCAGGCAGACGGATGCGCTGTACAAGAGCCTGCTGGGTGACGAATCGCCCGACGCCGCCCGGCAGAGAGTGGAGGACAAAAAGCACAGGCAGCGCGAGTTCCTGAGTGATCTGCAGCGGTTTGAATCGCATGCGGGCACCATGCGCATGCTTGCGCACAGCACCGGCGAGGCCATCCGGCTGCGCGCGGCCGCGTCCAGCGACGAGCAGCTTGTCAAATCCATGGAGCAGAACAGGGCGCTTTTGCAGGTCACCTGGCCGCACAGGCGCGCCGGCAGGATGAACGTGTGCAAGACCGTGCTGGCCATCGAAGCGCGGTACAAGGATCTTGCTGCGCTGCCGCAAACCGCTTCTGCCGCCGAACGGGCGGAGCTGCAACGCGAGATCGACGAGCTGCGGGAACAGCTGCACGGCGTCAGCCCCCTGACCCTGGGGCACAGTTTCCGCCGCCGCAACGATACGCCAAGCCTGGAAGCCGTGCTGAACCTCATGCTGCCGCGCGCCCGCGCCCTGCAATTCTTTGAGGGGCGGATTTATGTCAACGGCCTGCCCAGCACGCAGGCCAGGGAGGCGCTCCGCCGCATCAGCCGGGCCCGTTCCGACATCAGCCGGCTGCAAAAGGGCATCAACAAGAGCATGAGCGCCCTGCGCAAGCAGATTGGCAAGGACAACATCCGCCGGATTCAGCAGACCATTGCCGCCGGCCTGTACAAGACGTTTGTGGACTCCCAGCAGCCCATTTCTGCCTTCAGCATCAACGATCCCCAAACCGAAAATGCCGTGCGCGATCAGCTCAGGGCCTGGGGTCTGCCTGTACAAGCCAGCCTGACAAACCAGTTCATCAGGCTGACGCTGGCTTCGCTCACAAAGGGCGACGGCACCCTGGACGAAGGCCTCCTGCGCCGCGAAGCCGAACGGACAAAGCTTGATTTTGCCGGCAAGGAAAGCGTCAAGGCCATGAAACAGGGCCTGCGCGAGGAGGACGGGCGTTTTGCGGCCTGGCGGCAGACGCGCGACTTTGTCAACAATACCCTGCTGTCTGACGAGCGCCGCCGGGCCGAAGGCGTGCGCATGCTCATGCGCGACGCTTCCCGCCCCGGCAGCGGGTTCGTCTATGACAGGGCGCGCGGCATGGTCATGGACACAGGCGCCATTTTCCTGCCTACGGCTTCGTCGTCTTCACTGGTCAACCTGGTCGATCTGTCGCACCCGCTTTCTGTGCGGCTGCGGCTCATGCACAACAACAGCCTGACCGTGTGCAACGTGGGCAGGGGGTGCTATCAGGTCATGCTCAAGGGCGGCCTGGCGGCGTCCATCGGGGCCACCATGAAGATCGCTGTCCCAGGGACCGGCAGCAAGGCCATTGTGGGCGGCAACACGGGCCACCGGGGCGAACACGGTCTGGCCCTGACGTTTGCCAGCGAGCGCGATTGCGAAGCCTTTCTTAACGTCTTCATGCGTCCGGATTCCGGGCTTCACCCGGATTCGTACGAGCGCCCGGAGGCTGCCGTCCTGCTTGCCGCCACGCAGATCCGCTTTATCGACGGGCGCACCGTTTCCGCTGACGCCTCGGTGGGGCTTACGACGTCGATTTTCCAGAGGGCGCTTGGTCACGGCGTGGTGGCTTCAGGGTCGGCCACAGCCTCGCTGACGCTGGGCGGTGAAGTGACGCGGCAGGTGGAACAGAACGCCTGGGGCGAAACAACCACTTTCAGCCTTAAGGGCAGAGCCGCACTGGCGGGCAACGTTTCCATGGGGCTGGTGCATGGCACCACCATGCTTGGCAGCAGCAAGGCAACGGTGGCAAAGGCCTCGTTCCTCGATGTGGAACAGCGGTTCAAGCTTGCCACCGGCGCGCAGGGACTGCTGCCTTCCAGCTGCATGGAAACCGAATGCATGATCGGCCCGCTGAAGGGCGGACTTACCCAGGAAGTTGCGCGCCTTCTGCTGCTGCCCGCCGCAGTGCGCGAGCGCATGGACAAGGACCCCGCCTTTTCCAGCGCGTTTGAAAAGCTCATGAGCGGCCTGCCGCCTACGGCCAGGCTCACGGTGCACCGCGAGCTGAAGCCTTCTGTGCTGGAAGAGGCGCGCGGCCTGTTCATCAGAGCCCGCATGACCACAGACGAAACGGCGCGCAGCGCGGCGCTGCAGCAGGCCCATGACCTGCTTGCCTCCTTCGAGTCCTACACGCCCGTGCGCCTAAGCATCAAAAACGTCACGCCGGCCGACATTTCCAGGAACTGGTCGCCGGGGCTGGGCGCGTTCCAATACGCACGCAACACCTCCCTGGCGCGCTTCCGCACCAGCGAACCTTTGACCATCCCTCTGCCTCAGGCCGAGTGAGCTTAAAAAACAGGAAGATGCCATGTCACTCAGCACTCTGAACGCCCTTCTTGCCGAAGCCCTGGCCGTGGCCGGGCTGCCTTCCGCCGCCCTCAACGCCTCCGGCATGGCCGAAATCAACGTGCACGGCCTTGCCGTGGCGCTGGAATATATGGAAGCGGACGACCGCCTTGTGCTGTATTGCAGCGTGGGCCGGCTGCCCGCAGAGGTTGCGCCCGAGATTTATGAATTCCTGCTGGAAGCCGACTTGTTTGGCGCAAAGCTTGGCGGCGGCCATATCGGCCTGTACGGCCCGGCCCGCACGCTGCTTTTTTCCTTCAGCCTTCCGCTGTCCGGACTGAATGCGGCCCAGCTGGGCAACGCCCTGCAACGGTTTGCAGAGCGGGCTTCTGCCCTGATGAACGAAATTGAAGAACGCCTTGCGGGCAGCGCCGGGACCACAGACATGACGCCGTTCATGGGCGCCATGCTCTGGGTATGATCCGCGCCCGGCCTGCCGTCCTGTCCGGTTGCGCCGCCGGGTCCTGCCCGGCCGGCGCGGCCACGGGCAGATCAGGCCGCCTGCACAGCGCGGGTCGCTTGCCTTTGCAGCCGGCAGGCTGAAAAGGCGGCCGCCTGTTCCCGGCCTTATCCCTGAATGGCGGGAGCTGCTCCCGGCAGGCGGCCCGGTGCCGCAATTTTGGGGAGCCCTGTTTCGCGCGTTCCTGCGCGCCCTGTATATAAAAACGTTGCCGCCTGCGCGCTCCCTCCCTTCAACAATGCGCCCTTCCGGCCGCGCCGTTTCCGGCGCATGGCGGCGGCGCGCCGCCCCAGACCATCCCTTTTGTCCTCTGCCTGCTTCCGGTGCGTGGCGGCGGCAGACGCGCGGACAAACCGGCGCGCCTGTCCGTGGGGGTACGCACCCTCAAGGCGGCCTTCCCCTCAGGGCGGACGCGTCGCGACTGGTCCGGCATGATGCAGTCAGAAGCGGCCAGCCTTTCCCTCACGAAGGAGGCGTCGTCTTAAGACGGCGTCCCTTTGCAGGCGGCCTGCGGCAGAACGCGCGTTGCACAGGCTGTTCTGGGGGAGGATCAGGCCGCATGAATCTGATGAATCCGGGCGTTTTGACCTGAAGCGTGCCCGGCGGCCTGCCTTTTGGGATGGCCGTCGTGTTTCTTTGCCAGAGTGGCGGCCGGCCCTGCGTCTTTGCCTGTCTGACGGGGGAATTTGGCTGCCTCGGCACGGCAGATAGTACTAAAAAGAACAAATTGGCCGTGCAATCTTGCAGCGGCCTGTCTTATACAGGCAAAGGCCTACGGTAAATCCTCCCAAAAAGCCGGTCTGATGCTGCAATGGCGCGGCATAACGCGGCGCTGGCGGAGTAACGGCGGCGGCCTTCCGGGCATCCTGACCGCAAAAAGTGATCTCTGTTGGCAAAACAAATTTATATATTCAGATAATTGTTTGAACTACAAATAGTTTTACATTTTTGCATCCATAGGTTGCAGAGGGCTTCCTTTCCATCAATATCTGATTGTAATTATATGAGAAAAAAAGCTCAAGCATGCGTTGCAGAGGGGTGAAGAACGCATGAAAATGTAACGCGCCGCGGGGTGTCCGGCAGCCGCTTTTGCCTTGACAGAGAATCTTTGCATCGCCTAGTAAAGAGGGAAGCATGTAGGATTTTTTTTTATTCACCCCCACATTGCGAGGCGACGGGTATGGAGGACAGGCAGGAAAGTACGGCCCCTCAAAAGGAGGTCTGTAGCCGTTTCAAGTGCCGGTTGTGCGGCGTAGCGCCGTTTTTTGTCGGCATCGTGGTTGCGCTGGTCTTCGGATGGTGGCTTTTCCCCACGCTCATGTTCAGTTCTCAGGAACAGCCTGTACAGTTCACACACAACACGCATGTGCACGATGCGGGGCTGGACTGTACTTACTGTCACAAGATCCGGCCTGACGGCACGTTCTCGGCTTTCCCGACGACAGCCGAATGTGCCGTATGTCACCAGGTGCTTCTTGGGGACTCCAAGGCTGAGCGCGTGTTCTGGGACGAATACGTCCGGACAGGAAAAGAAGTTGCGTGGCTTGTGTATCAAAAACAGCCTGACAACGTGTTTTTCAGCCATGCACCGCACTCCCTGGAAAACTGTAACAACTGCCACGAGTTTTCCAAGACGGAACTGTGTCTCTTCTGTCACGTCAGTGTGAAGGACAAGGCTCCGACCTACTATGAAAACAGGCTTTCCGGTTACAGCAAAAACACCATGAAGATGTGGCAGTGCGAACGGTGCCACGCCAATCCTAACCATCTTGCGGGCACGGCGGCCAATAACGCGTGCTTTGTCTGCCACAAATAGGAGGACGCCGGAATGCTTGACAGACGTGGCTTTCTCAAGTTCGTCGGCGGAGCTGCCGTCGGCACGCTGGCAACGCCCGTAGTCTGGAAGGGGCTGGACGACCTGTCGATCTGGACACAGAACTGGCCCTGGATCCCCCGTCTCGACAAGGGGAACAACCTCAATACCTACATCACCACAACAAGCAAGCTCTGCCCCTCGGCCAGCGGCATGCGCGTCCGCCTTGTCAACGGCCGTCCCGTGCGGGTGCTTGGCGACGTGAACAATCCGCTGAGCCGCGGCGGCGTGTCCGCGCTGGCTTCTGCAGAAGTGCAGCTGCGTTACAGCCCCGCGCGGCTGAAACGGCCCCTGCGCAAAACGTCTGACGGGACGTATGTGGCCATTTCGTGGAGCGAGGCCGAAACCGTGCTGCGCGCCGAACTGGCCAAAGCCGCCAAGGACGGCGGTCTGCTGTGCCTTTCCGGCGACGAAAACGGCACGATGAATGAGCTGCTGTCGGCCCTGACGGTGGCGACGGGCTCTTCTGACTTCTACCTCATGCCCGGCGAGGCCCAGACTACGGCCGCCGCCTGGAAGAGCCTGGGCGGCAAGGGCCGCGTGGGCTATGACTTTGCCAGAAGCGACTATGTGCTGGCTGTGGGCGCGGGCGTGCTCGAAAACTGGGGCCCCGTGGTGGGCAACCGGCGCGCCTGGGGACAGGCCCGTCCGCAGGATGGCGAACCTGCCATGCGCCTGGCGTATGCCGGTCCTGTGCAGAACAACACCGCCGCAGGCGCGGATTTGTGGCTGCCCATTCGTCCGGGCACCGAAATGGCGTTTTTGCTGGGCATCGCGCAGATTCTGTTTGCGCGGGGCTGCCAGAGTGCCGGGGTTGAATCGTTTGTGCAGCTTGCCTCAGAATGGACGCCGGACAAGGTGGCTGCGGTCACCGGGCTGGCGCCCGAGCGCCTGCAGATGGCGGTTGAGCAGCTGCTTTCCGCCAAGGCTCCGCTGATCATTGTGGGCACGGATCTCGCGCAGGGCGGCGAAGCCGTTCCTGTCATCCTGGGGATTGCCCTCAACACGCTGCTTGACCGGATCAATCAGGATGGCGGACTGCGTGTTCTGCCCGTGGCCGAGCCGGTGTTCTCCAGAGCCATGAGCTATGGCGACATGATGGCCCAGGACTTCACGGCCGCGGTGCGCGCAGTGGCAGAGAAAAAACGCCCCGCGCCGTCAATGGTCATGATTTACGAAGCCAATCCCGTGTACGCCATGCCTGGCGGTGCCGGAGTCGAGGCGCTGCTGCAGAACGCGGGCTTTACGGTGTCGTTCTCCTGTTTCTTTGACGAAACCGCAAAGCAGTGCGACCTGATCCTGCCGGCTGCCATGGGTCTGGAACGTCTTGACGACGTCAGCACGCCGTTTGGCTTTGGCGAGTCGTTCTACACGCTGTGCCGTCCCGTGGCCAAGCCCTTGTATGAAGCCCGCGCCGCCGGTGACGTGCTGCTTGGCGTAGCGCGTCAGATCGGCCTTGATCTGGGCTACGCAAGCTATAAGGACGCGCTTGAGGCCAAGGCCGCCAGACTGGGCATTGACTGGGGCAAGCTTATGGAAGGCGCGTGCATCACAAGCCGGGTGACGCTGCCGCTGCAAAGCCTGATCTTCCCCAGCGAGCAGATTGCCACAGCGCTGCAGGGCCGTTTGGCACAGCCCGAAAAAGGCACGCTGGCCGTGGCCACGCTCACCAAGCTGGCGTTTGGAACGGCCGATTCGGCAATTCCTCCGTTCTGCACCAAGCTCGTCACCGACGCGGAACTGACTGCGGGAGAACTCAGCGCAAGCATGAACAGCGCGACAATCCGCAGCCTCGGGCTGAGCGAAGGCATGAAAGTCCGGCTTGTCGCGGGCGAGGCGTCGCTGCCCGCGCGCGTCAGGGCTTTTGAAGGTGTGGCCATGGGCACAGTCGCCCTGGCAACCGGTTTCGGGCACGCCAATTTCGATGCCTTCAACAACGGCAAGGGATCCAACGTGATGGATCTGTTTACCGCCGTTGAAGAACCCGGAACGGGCCTGGCCGTCTGGCGCTGCCCTGACGTGAAGATCGTCAAAGCTTAGAGGGGTCGAGCATGTCCGCAACACAAGAATTCAGAATCAAATGGGGGATGGTCATCGACCTTGACAAGTGCACAGGCTGCGGCTCGTGCATGGTTGCCTGTCAGGCTGAAAACAACGTGCCCCCCGCAGAGGACGGCCTGAACCGCAGGCGTGCCCTCAACTGGCTGCTTGTTTACCGTCTGTCCAACGGCAAGCCGTTCCCGGATCACGATATTGCCTATCTTCCCCGCCCCTGCATGCAGTGCGGCAAACCCTCCTGCGTGTCGGTGTGCCCTGTTGTGGCCACAACCAAGGACGAGGAAGGCGGCATTGTCAGCCAGGTCACGCCGCGCTGTATCGGCTGCCGGTACTGCATGGCCTCGTGTCCTTACCATGCCCGTTATTTCAACTGGCACGATCCCGTCTGGCCCGCCGGCATGGAAAAGACGCTGACGCCTGACGTGTCTGTCCGTCCCCGCGGCGTGGTGGAAAAATGCACGTTCTGTCATCACCGCCTGATGGCCGCCAAGGATCGGGCCTATGCCGAGGGGCGCGACCCCGAAAAACTGCCCGACGGCGCGTATGTCACATCCTGCACCGAAGCCTGCCCCAACGGGGCCATCAGTTTTGGCGATGTGAACAACCCGGAACACAAGGTGCACGAGCTCATCAAGAGCCCGTATGCGTTCCGGCTGCTGGAGCGGCTCGGCACCGATCCGCAGGTGTGGTATGTGAGCCGCCGCGAATGGGTCAGGCGGCTTGGCGATAACTACCTGAACAACGAACCGACCAAGGGGTAGGCCATGGAAGGGAAAAACTACAACCTGCCTGCGGACGCGGCATTCTTCCCCGAAGGGGTTGAGCGCTGTTCCCTCCTGCGCTTTCTGCTGCATCTTGTGCCCATCGTGCTGCTGGGCCTGTGGGGCGCCTATGCTGCGTTCCGCGTGCTGGCCTCTGGCCTTGGCGTGACCGCGCTGGATGACTATTTCGGTTTTGGGCTGTGGATTGCCTTCGACCTCGGCGTCATCGCCCTCGGCGCCGGCGCGTTCTTCTCCGGAGCGCTGCGCTACCTGCTCAATATCGACAAGCTCAAGAACATCATCAACCTTGCCGTGATTGTGGGCTTTTTGTGCTACTCGGGCGCCATGCTCATTCTGGTGCTTGACATCGGCCAGCCGCTGCGGGCCTGGTTCGGCTACTGGCACCCCAACGTTCACTCCATGCTCACGGAAGTTATCTTCTGCATCACCTGCTACTGCCTGGTGCTGATCATCGAATACGTGCCGCTCATGCTGGAAAACCGGCAGATCGTCAAAAACCGCTTTGCCCATGCGCTCGCACACAACTTCCACCTGATCATGCCCCTGTTCGCCGGGATTGGCGCGTTCTTGTCGACCTTCCACCAGGGGTCGCTGGGCGGCATGTACGGGGTGCTTTTTGCCAGACCGTATGTTTTCCGTGACGGATTCTTCATCTGGCCCTGGACCTTCTTCCTGTACATCCTCTCGGCCGTGGGGTGCGGGCCCATGTTCACCGTGCTCGTGGCCACGTTCATGGAAAAGATCACCGGCCGCAAGCTGGTCAGCTGGGACGTGAAGCAGCTGATGGGCAAAATTTGCGGCGTGATGTTCTCCATCTATATGATCTTCAAGCTCCTCGATACCATCGCCTGGATTTTCGGCATTCTGCCGGATGCGGGCATGACCTTTGACCAGATGTTCTATGGCTGGATTTATGGCCGCTGGCTGCTGTTTGCCGAACTCATCGTCTGCGGCGTGGTTCCTGCCTATCTGCTGCTGCGCGGCAAGTACCGCGCCAAGCCCTCGCTGTTCTATATAAGCGGCCTGCTGGCCTGCACGGGCGTGGTCATCAACCGCTACGTCATGACCGTGCAGACGCTGGCCATGCCTGTCCTGCCGTTCGACCACTGGGAAACCTACGCGCCCAACTGGGCCGAATGGGGCGCCAGCGCCATGGTGTTTGCCTACGCCTGGATTGTGGTGGCGGTCTCCTACAGGTACCTGCCCATTTTCCCGCAGGAAAAGGAACTGAACAGCAAGTAACCATCACCTTTTTTGCGATCGGCTGATCGCGCTGTGCTTGCGGCCCGGATCGTCCTGCGATCCGGGCCGTTCTGATCTGTTGCCGGCCCCTGCAACAGGCAGACAGGCCCGCTGTTGCGGACGCCCGGAGCGCAGCGCTTCAAGGGGGCTTCTTGTTCTTCAGGATTCCACGCCGTTTTCCCGCGTGTCCTTCCTGGCGTGCGGCAGGGCAAAACGCCTGTCCTGGCAGCCTGCGGCCGCGCTGGCGACAGCAACGTTGCGGCAGAAAGCCTTCAGCCGGGCCGTAAGTCCTTTGCATGAAAAACGCGCGCCATACAGGACTCCTTGCGCCGCGCCGTGTGCGTGGAAGGTCCCGCGCTTGAAGCCTTGCCGCAGCGTTTGCCGCACACCGTGCTGTGCGCGGAGCCCCCTTTTTGAAGCGTCATGGAAGGTGCTGCCTGTGCTGCGCACGGCGCATGAGACAGCCACAAGGGCACGGGTGGAGGGTCCCGCCCGGCGACATGATGCCGCGGCGTGGCATGCGCGGGCCCCGCACGGTGCGTGGAGCAGCGCCGGAGCGTCAGCTTGAGCCGCGCCCCAAGGGCGTTGCGGACGTGCGGGCCACCGCACCGGCATGCTCCCGCTTCAGACTGCGCAGGCGGTTTGTGTATTGCGGCCGGTGTATACGTTCCCAGACTCTATAACCGGGGCTTTGCATCAGACATGCATTGCAGTGCCGTCCGATCATGAAACACCCGGCGGCAGACGGCATAACCAGATTTTTTTCTTGTAACCAACTGTTGTTTCAGAAGAAAAAGGGTATGCGGCAGGGTTTTAATGGCTTGTTCTCTTTATCACATATTACTGTATTGCGTGTGTGGAACGGGGGAAACGAATGGTGCGGAAGGCAGCCCGGAACGGCACGGCATTTTTCAGGGGATCTTGAAAAAGCCGCGCCAATTGGCGGTTTTCTGCCGGGCGACTTCTGCGTCCCGGTGCAACTGCGGCAGAGGGGCCGGGCCTTTTGCAGGCGGACACTGTTGCTTTTTTGTGAAGCGCCGTAGTGCTGAAACAGACTGTTTCAGATGCTAACCGTTGAAATTAATTAGCGATGACAGCCAATTCTCTCTTGCAATCTCCGGGCAACTGCTCTACTTTTTTTGTGCGTATCAATTCACAATCAGACAAATGCATAGGGAGTAAAGGATGTCCTACACGCAACAAGTCATGGAAGAACTGACAAAACGGTATTCCTACCAACCCGTTTTCCTGCAGGCCGTCCAGGAAGTGTTCATGAGCTTACAGCCTGCTCTGGACAAGGATCCCCGCTATCAGAAGAACAAGATTCTGGAGCGTATTGTCGAGCCGGAACGCATTATCGGCTTCCGCGTGGAGTGGGTGGACGACAAGGGAGAAATTCAGATCAATCGTGGCTATCGCGTGCAGTACAATTCCGCTCTCGGGCCCTACAAGGGCGGTTTGCGTTTTCATCCCAGCGTGAGCATCGGCATCCTGAAGTTCCTCGGGTTTGAGCAGATTTTCAAGAATTCGCTGACCGATCTGGCCATTGGCGGCGCCAAGGGCGGTTCGGACTTTGATCCGAAGGGCAAGTCAGAACTGGAAGTGATGCGTTTTTGCCAGGCGTTCATGAACGAACTGTACCGCCATGTGGGGGCCACCATCGACGTGCCTGCCGGCGACATCGGCGTGGGAGGCCGCGAAGTGGCCTACCTGTTCGGCCAGTACAAAAAGCTTACGACCAGCTACGAAGGCGTGCTCACGGGCAAGCATGTGCTCTTTGGCGGTTCGCTGGCCCGCACCGAGGCCACAGGCTATGGTGCGGTCTACTTTGCCCAGGATATGATGGCCGGCCGCGGCGATACGCTGGAAGGCAAGACCTGCACTGTTTCCGGCGCTGGCAACGTGGCCATCTACTGCTGTCAGAAGCTGCAGCAGATTGGCGCCAACCCTGTGACTGTCAGCGACTCGCGCGGCATGATTTATGACCCCTCCGGCATCCGGGTGGACGTGCTCAAGCAGGTCAAGGAAGTGGAGCGCGCGTCTCTGACGCGGTATGCCGAACTGGTGCCTGGCGCCAAATACACCCCTCTGAGCGAGTACCCCGCCGGCCGCAACGCCGTCTGGAACGTGCCCTGCGATGCGGCGTTCCCCTGCGCCACGCAGAACGAGCTCAACCTCGAAGACGCCAAAGTCCTGCTGTCCAATGGCTGCAAGTGCATCAGCGAAGGGGCTAACATGCCGTCCACGCTGGAAGCGGTGAAAGCCTTCCTCGAGTCCGGCATCTGCTACGGCCCGGCCAAGGCCGCCAACGCCGGCGGTGTAGCCACAAGTCAGCTGGAAATGGCCCAGAACGCCAGCATGCAGGATTGGGACTTTGCCACGGTGGACGGCAAGCTGCGCGGCATCATGCACAGCATCTATGTCAACGCCTCCGAAACCGCCAAGGAATTCGGGCAGCCCAACAACCTGGTCCTGGGCGCCAACATCGCCGGCTTCCGCAAGGTTGCCGACGCCATGATTGCGCAGGGCGTCTGCTAGCAGGCGCGTGCCCTGACTGACGCCGTCCTGACGGCCGCGCCGGGTTCCGGCGCGGAGCAGCCCGGCGCCGCGGTCTGAATCACAACTGTGCGGCTTTGAGGATGATTCGTCCCCAAAGCCGCACGGCGTTTTCCGGCGCACCAAATCACCCTCCCCAAGGCTGCACGGCCTTTTCCGGCGCACCCGCCGCGTCAAACGCCTCCCGAAAAAGCCGTTTCGTTTATGGCAGGCGTGTTGCTGCCTTGTACGCTGTTTCCCCTTTTTGTGCCGCTTTTTCCAGATGGTGCGTCCGCACGCCGGTGCGGTTCTGAACGCACGCCCTGCAGCTGCCGTCTGTAAGCCTGCACGACACGCCGGTGCAAGAATGCAGGCAGGGCGCGGCGGCGTGTTTTTGGTTCGGCAGCAGAGGGCGTAACGCCGGCCCCTGACGGCCACAGGCCTCTTTTTGCCTTGGCAGAGGCGCTGCCGGCGCTGGGGCCGCCTTCCACGGCAAGGCGCGGCCGCCTGCAGCGCGGTCAGCATACTGCGGCGGCGTCCCGGCAGATCCTGTTTGGCCTGGAGCATGATGCCGGAATCCTGTCGCCTGCCCTGCGGTGGGGCGTGCGGCGCTTTGGGGGGAAGGGAAAACGGCCGGAGCAGAGTTGCCGTTGCGCGGGCGTCAAGGCGGGAGCGTCAACGACGCCCTCCGGCCGTTTCCGGCGTGCCGGCTGCATGCGGACATGGTGCGGGACCGGGCGGCTGCGGCGGCTCTGGGGCGGCGCTGGCCGCGCGTTGCCATGGGGGCAAAACGGCACAGGTGAAGGCGGAAGAGGGTGGGGGCGTCTGTTGCGCACGGTGGCAGGCGCCGGCGTGTGCCGGAGGGGCTGCCGGAGGCTCGGGGCGGAGGAATGGCGCGTCACCCCGGGCGGGGAAAGTTGACGGCGGTGGGGGAGGGAGGGGACAAGCCGTGAACGGGGTGTCTCCTTCCCCCGGCGCAAGTTCAGCGCGGCCGTTTTTAGTGGTGGTGGCCGCAGTTGCCCTTGCAGAGCTGATCTTCGCCGAATTCAACCAGCTTGCCGGCCGCATAGGCCCGGATCACGTCCCCGACGGTGGCAAGGCCGGCCGAATAGTAGACATGCATGCCGGCGGCGTGCATGGCGGCCAGCGGACGCATGCCCATGCCGCCGGCGGCCAGGGCCTTGACGCCCTGTTCGGCCAGCGCCTGCACGGGAGCCAGGCAGTTGCCGTGTTCGTGGCCGTTGTTGGGCACGGTTTTGACTTCAACAATGTTCCCGTTCTGCACGCGGGCGATCGTATACACGTCGCAGTGGCCGAAGTGGGCGCTGGGGGAGGCTTCAAGACCTCCGGGGAGATTGGACGGTACGGCAATCAGAGTGTCTTCGCTCATGGTGTTCCTCGTTGCGACAGAAGGTTCTTCAGGCGGGGCCATGCGGATATGGCCGCCTTCCACGCGCAGGGCGTTGCCCCGGACGAGCGCCAGGCCCACGGCTTCGTGCGCCTTGGCAAGGATGCGTCCGAAGGTATGGCGGGACACGCCCATGCGTGTGGCCGCCTCTTCCATGCCGAGCCCTTCCACGTCGGCCAGGCGGATGGCCTCCAGGCCATCCAGGGACAGGGTTTCCTCTTCAAGTTCGCACAGGGGTATCCCTGCGGGCTTAAAACATGTGCTGGCTGGAAGGCCGGAAACCTTGCGGCATTTGCTTGGACGTGGCATTGTGCATTCCCTGCTTTTGCTCAAAAGAGCATTAGTCTCGACGGAGCGGCTTGTCAAGCCTCCGGGGACTGAACTTTGCACACGTCGATCCAGGTGCCCCCGGTCACGCGTTCGAGATCGGCCAGGGAGATTTTTACGGCGTTGTTGGGCGCGCCCGCAGCGGGGTAGCAGGGGTCAAACTGTTTGAGCGAGACATCCAGGAACACCCGGACGTTGTCGTTGAGCGCAAAGGGGCATACGCCGCCGACAGGGTGCCCGATGAGCGACAGGACTTCGTCGGCCTGGATGAAATGGGCCTTTTCGTGGAAGGTGTCCTTGAATTTGCGGTTGTCCAGCCGGGCAGTGCCCATGACAACAATGACAATGGGCCCCTCGGAAGTTTTGACGGACAGGGTTTTGGCAATGCGGCCGGGCTCGCAGCCGATGGCGGCGGCAGCCAGCTCGACGGTAGCGCTTGACGTGGTGAATTCGCGATAGTCCTGGTCCAGGCCATAGGCAGCCAGATGGGCTTTGACAGCTTCGATACGCATGATTTTCCCGGGAGGTAAGAGGTTGTTTTAGACGTAGACTTCTGGGACGCGGTCGGCAAAGACGGGCATTTCCGCCCGCACGGTCTTGATGAGGTCAAGGTCCAAATCGGCCGTCACCGCGCCTTCTTCTGTGTCGCCGGCTTTGGCCAGAACCGTGCCGTCGGGCGCAACGATCTGCGAGCGCCCGGCAAAAGTTCCCCAGCGGCTCTGGCCGCAGCAGTTGCTGGCGACCATGAAAACCTGATTTTCCACCGCCCTGGCGCGGGCAAGCAGATCCCAGTGCTCAACCCTGGGCAGGGGCCATTGCGCGCCGACAAAGATGACCTGCGCCCCGTCCAGCGCCAGGCGCTGCACCATGGGCCCGAAACGCATGTCGTAACAGATGAGGCACGAGCAGGGCACGCCGCGCAGATGGAACAGCACGCGCCGCCTGCCGGGCGTGAGGTATGCGCCTTCCGGGAGCAGATGGAACAGGTGCACTTTATCGTAGGTGTCGATCAGCCGCCCGTCGGCGTCCATGATCAGCGTCCGGTTGTAATAGCGCCCTCTGTCTTCGGCCAGCACAGATCCGCCCGCAAAGGCAACGTGATAGCGCGTGGCCAGCGAACGCAGAAAAGACACTTCGCGCTCGGCGCAGGGGGTAGCCAGCGTCTCGCGGTGGCGCAGGGCAAAGCCGGTGGACCACATTTCGGGCAGGGCGATGACGTCTGGCGGACGTTCGCCAGTCATGAGATCGCGCACAAGTTGTTCAACGCGCGTCAGGTTGGCGTCGGGTTTGCCGGCAGCGATGGCATATTGAAGGGCGGCAGCACGCATGGCAAAGACTCCTGCAACGGAAACGGGAAGAACGTCCTGCCTCCATAAGGCGCGCGGCACAGGCCGTGCGGTTTTGGCTGCGGGGCGCGCCTGCCTTTCAGGCTCCGGCCAGGTGCGGCCATGGGTGCGTCCCTGGAAACAAGACGGATAACGCACCAGCTTGCCGCAGAGCTCCGGAAAAGGCAAGTCTCCTGCCCGGCCGGTGCAAAGGCCGGACAGGGGCGGCCTGTCTGTGCAAAGAGCTGCCGCGTCCCGAGGCGGAAAGCGCAGTTTTTTGGTGCGGCCATCCGGATGCCGGGGGAGCCTGCGGCAGCGTCTTCGGGGCGGGCCGGACGGTCCGGCGCTGGCGGGCTGACGCGCCAGGTGCGGAAAAGAGGCTCCGGCGCAGGCGGCACCCGGCCGGAGAAAGGGCGGCGCGGCGTGCGCGCGGCCTGGCCTGCAGAAACGCCTGTGCGGGCAGGACGGTCATGTCTGCCGCCCCAAAGGGACGCCTTTTCCGGCTGGAGCGCGTGCAGAGCCTTGCGCCCGCGCGTTCCATTGGCCGTGTGTGCGCCTTGTGCCGGCTTTTGGGTGACAGGCGCGGCCGGTCGTGCTAGGGTCAGGCGCGTTAGAGCGCGGGCCCTGCTGGCAGCGGATTGTTGTGAGCCGGGCCTGAAGACAAAGGCTCCGCGTGGGCGGGCGTGACGCCGCCCCATGGTGCAAAGGGCATTGGGGCAGGCAGGTCATGCGCTTCAGCGCGGTGTTTCGCCGCGTTTTGCCGTCCCGGGCCGTTTGCCGGGGACGCGCCAAACAGGCGTTTGCCGTCTTGCGGCAGCCGGCCGCAGCCTTCAGGACCGGCCCTGCGTGCGTCGGGGCGGCATTTTGTGATCCAGACGGCCGGATCCCGCAGCCCTCCTGGCCGGACGCTTCAGCAGACGGCCAAAAAAGGCCGGAAAGAAGGCTTTTGCCCGGGGCCGTTTTTTTGCCGCAAATCCAAGAAGGAGTTGCCATGCTGCACGAAATTCAGCCTGCCGTGTTTTCCAACGCCTATCGGGACACGCCGCCGCAGGCTTCCAGCCAGATTCTGTTCTGCTCGGGAGCCTCGCTGTTGCTTGAGCGGCAGGACAACACGATCCGCCTGCCCCGTCTGGAAGAGCTGCCGCAGCAGGATATTCCCCTGATTTATGCCTTTGCCATCGATGGCGCGACGTTTTATCTGGCCGATACCGATCAGGTGCCGGATTTGGAAGGATTTAAGATGGAGCCGGCCAACGTTCTGCGTCTGGCGCGGCCGCGGCCTCTGGCCTTTGCCGGGGCGCTGGGCTGCCAGCTGGCGCGCTGGTACGCCAGCCGGCGGTTTTGCGGCCACTGCGCCACGCCGCTGGAGCGCGACACCCGCGAACGGATGCTGCGCTGTCCGGCCTGCGGGCTGACCGAATATCCCAAGCTCTCGCCGGCGGTGATTGTGGGCGTCAAGGACGGGGATCGCCTGCTGCTGACCAAGTATGCCAACCGCCCGTACCGCAACTACGCGCTGATCGCCGGCTTTGCCGAGCTGGGGGAATCTGTTGAGGAAACCGTGCAGCGCGAAGTGGCCGAAGAGGTGGGGCTGAAAGTCCGCAACATCACCTATTACAGAAGCCAGCCATGGCCGTTCAGCGATACCCTGCTGTTTGGCTTTTTTGCAGATCTGGACGGCGATCCGACCATCCGGATGGACGACGGCGAGCTTGCAACCGCGTTCTGGATGCCGCGCGACAAAATCCGGGTGACCAATCACAACCTGAGTCTGACCAACGAAATGATGTACCAGTTTGCAACAGGTGCAATCCGCTGAACATTCCCCGCCGGGGCAAGGCGGGCCGTACCATGCCGGCAAGGGCCGGAGAAAGAGCGCTTTGTGAGGAAGGCGCTCTTTTTTTGTGCCCTGCATCCGGCTTGTCCGGGGCGTTTTCCCGGCAGGCGGCGCGTTGCCTGCACAGCCTTTTTGACGCCGGCATCGTGCGGAGGTTTTCAGACCCGTTGTTTTGAGCCTGCAGATACGGCGCGCGGCAACGCCGGACAGACTGCGTGACGCGCCAGGCAGGGGAGCAGGGGGCAGCCCCGAGGGCGGGGCACGCCTCTTTGCCGTGCGGGGACAGCCCGAAGGCATGACGGCCCCGGCATGGCGCGCGGCAGAGTGCTGAAAGGCGGCCCGAATCCCTG
>DVMI01000115.1 GCA_018715085.1 Candidatus Avidesulfovibrio excrementigallinarum
ATGGCAAAGACAGCGTCAACGCGGTTCCTCAGACTGCCCTCTATCTACCCAATTGCCCAGAACGACCATCATGCTCCCGAGATTCATTTTTTGCTTGATATCCACCTGTAACAAGCATATATATAAAATCTTACCTCTACGGCTCCACAGGATGAGCCGGAGAAAAAGAACCATTTTTAACGCCCAAATTGAGGAGATTAATCATGTCACTGAAGATGAAGACGATGGACGGTAATACTGCTGCAGCTCATGTCGCTTACGCTTTGAGCGATATTGCGGCGATTTACCCCATTACTCCCTCCTCCACCATGGGCGAGCTGGCCGATGACTGGTCTGCGCAAGGCCGGAAAAACGTCTTCGGACAGTCTGTCATCGTGCGTGAAATGCAATCTGAAGCCGGCGCAGCAGGCGCCGTGCACGGTGCGCTGGCCGGCGGCGCTCTGGTGAGCACTTTTACGGCCTCGCAAGGTTTTCTGCTCATGATCCCCAACCTGTACAAGGTGGCCGGCGAACTGCTGCCCGGCGTCTTCCATGTGGCGGCACGAGCGTTGTCCACCAATACCCTGTCCATTTTTGGTGATCATCAGGACGTCCTGGCCGCCCGCCAGACTGGCCTTGCCATGCTTGCTTCTGCCTCCGTACAGGAATGCATGGATCTGGCACTTGTGGCTCATCTGTCTGCCATCGAAAGTTCTGTACCCTTCTGTCACTTTTTTGACGGCTTCCGGACCTCACACGAAATGTCCAAAATTGCCGTTATTGGCTACGATGACATCAACAAACTGGTCAACCATCAGAAAATTGCGGAGTTCAGACGTCGTGGCATGCGGCCTGAAGCGGCCAACGGTCGCGGGAATCTGCTCAATGACGACCTTTATTTCCAATCACGCGAAGCGGTCAACGCCGTCTACGCCTCGGTGCCGGACATCGTCGCTGCCCAAATGAACAAGGTGGCTGCGCTGACCGGGAGAAGCTACAAGCCCTTTGACTATGTGGGCCATCCCCAAGCCGAACGGGTGCTCGTACTGATGGCTTCCGGCTGTGAAACCGCCGAAGAGACCGTCAACGCTCTTGTTGCGGCCGGCGAAAAGGTGGGGATGATCAAGGTTCGCCTATACAGGCCGTTTGCACCTTCCTACCTCCTGGATGTGCTGCCCGCATCGGTGAAGACCATCACTGTGCTCGACCGGACTAAAGAACCCGGTTCGCTCGGCGAGCCTCTCTATCTGGATGTCGCGGCCGGTCTGTTGGAGCGCGGCGCAGCCATGCCCCGCATGCTGGCAGGACGCTTCGGTCTGGGGTCCAAGGACTTCACCCCCTCGGACTGCAAGCGCGTGTTTGACAACATGGCTCAGGACAATCCTCAAAACCACTTTTCAGTGGGCATTGTCGATGACGTCACCCACAACTCTCTGCCGCGCGGCCACTGCATCGATACTGTGCCCGCCGGTACGGTACAGTGCAAGTTCTTCGGCCTCGGTGCAGATGGCACCGTGGGCGCCAACAAGCAGGCTGTCAAAATCATCGGTGACAACACCGATCTCTATGTGCAGGCTTATTTTGCCTACGACTCCAAAAAGTCCGGCGGCTTTACCGTATCACACCTGCGTTTTGGCAAATCGCCCATTCAGTCGACCTATCTCATTGACAAGGCCGATTACATTGCCTGCCACAAAGCGGCCTATGTCCGGCGGTATGACATCCTCGAATCTGTCCGCGAGGGCGGCGTCTTCGTTCTCAACGCGCCCTGGAACGCCAGTGACATGGAACGCGAGCTGCCCGCCGCCATGCGCCGCACTATCGCTCGCAACCAGCTGAAGTTCTACGTCATCGACGCCATCAAACTGGCGGCAGATCTGTCGCTTGGCGGGCGTATCAACATGATCATGCAGACCGTATTTTTCAAGCTGGCCGGTGTGATGCCCATTGAAAGAGCCATCGAACTGCTCAAGGCGTCGATCCGTACGACCTACCAGACGAAAGGCGAACAGGTCGTAGCCATGAATATCGCTGCCGTGGACAAGGCACTGGATGCCCTCAAGCAGATCGACGTGCCCGCCTCTTGGGCTGACGCGGCGGACGACGGCTTTGCCGTGGGCGCAGCGCATCCGGGCGATCCTGCCTTTGTGCGCGATTTCGTGCGTCCAGTGCTGGCCCAAAAAGGCAACGACGTGCCTGTATCGCTGATGGACCCCGCCGGCCGTATTCCCATGGGCACTGCCGCCTATGAAAAACGTGGCGTGGCCATCAACGTCCCAGAATGGCAGCCCGAACACTGCATTCAGTGCAACCAGTGCGCCTTTGTCTGCCCCCACGCCGCCATTCGCCCCTTCCTCGCCACATCCGAAGAGCTGGCCGGCGCACCCGAAGGACTGGATACACTGGAGGCGCGCGGCAAGGAACTGGCCGGACTGCGCTTCCGCATTCAGGTCTACAGCCAGGACTGCCTGGGCTGTGGCTCCTGTGCCGACGTCTGTCCCGCCAAGGAAAAGGCTCTCGTCATGAAGCCCCTGGCAACCCAGCTTGATCGCCAGGTGCCTGCCCTGCGCTTCATGCAGGAACACGTTTCACTCAAAGAAGATCTCCTTCCCCGCACCTCACTCAAAGGCTCTCAGTTCCGCCAGCCTTTGCTGGAGTTCTCTGGAGCCTGTGCCGGTTGTGGCGAAACTCCCTATGTACGGCTCATCACCCAGCTTTTCGGAGAACGCATGGTGGTTGCCAATGCCACCGGCTGTTCGGCAGTCTGGGCCTGCTCCGCACCGACCATGCCCTACTGTGTCAACAAAAACGGCCTTGGCCCCGCCTGGGCGCATTCGCTGTTCGAAGACGGCGCTGAATTGGGCTATGGTATCTGTCTTGCTGTGAATCAGCGTCGCGATACCCTGAGCATGCACGTCGAACGCGCTCTGGAAACAGATCTGCCTGCCGATCTGGCCGAAGCTATGCGTCAGTGGCTTGATGAGAAGAACGACGCGGAGCGTTCCCGCCTGGCCGGCGAAAAAGTGATGCGGCTCCTTCCTGCTGCTGGAAATTCCGACACGCTTGATGCCATCCGCGCGTTATCTGACTACTTCACCAAAAAAAGCGTCTGGATTATCGGCGGCGACGGCTGGGCCTATGACATCGGCTATGGCGGACTCGACCATGTGCTGGCTTCAGGGGAAGACGTCAACGTCATCGTGCTGGACACTGAAGTATACTCCAACACTGGCGGTCAGTCGTCCAAAGCCACGCCGCGCGGCTCCATGGCCAAGTTTGCCTCTTCCGGGCGCAAGCAGCCCAAAAAGGATCTGGGCCGTATCTTTATGAGCTATGAGAACGTCTATGTCGCTTCCGTGTCCATGGGTGCGGACAAGCAACAGCTGCTCAAAGCCCTGACCGAAGCCGAAGCCTATAAGGGGCCGTCGCTGATCATTGCCTATGCCCCGTGCATTAACCATGGTATCCGTAAGGGCATGGGCAAGAGCATGGAAGAAGCCAGACTGGCAGTAAAGTCGGGGTACTGGCCGCTCTATCGCTACAATCCTGAGCGGATTGCCGAAGGGAAGAATCCGCTTACGCTGGATTATGGTAAGCCCGACGGTTCGCTTCAGTCTTTCCTGTCCGGCGAAAATCGCTATGCCGCACTCGAAAAACTGTACCCAGATGAGTCCGGACGTCTGCGCGCATTGATCGAGAAAGATGCCGAAACGACGTACGAGATCCTCAGGCACATGAGCGAACAGCCCTCTGCTTGATCATCCTTCTCAGCTTCTCTATACACACAGGAACCTTCTGAGACGACCAGGCACCCGCCGTGAGGCGGGTGCCTGCATGTGTTATTCCTGCCGAACAGGCAGCGCCGCTCCTTCCTTTGCGGAATAGAGCGCAGGCCTCCTTTTGACCTTCAACAACGCTATGAAGGCCACATTACTGACCGCGTTGTACTCTCTTATCAAAAGAGCAGCCTCCTTTTGCCAATAACAGGCCAAAAGAAGGCTGCCCAACCGGCGGGGAAAACTATTCCCCCGCATACTCAGCAAAAATGCATCAAAATTGTGCTGTTAGTTCTTTTTTTCAGGGCGGGGATGACAGGGTGCGCAGCCTTTGAACTTTTCTTTAAACTCTTCCGAACTCTGGGCTAGCTTCCTGTGGCAGCCCACACAGGATTTCTCGCTGTCACGCTTGTGGACGGCCTGATAATACCCACGTTCTGACTTATCCTTTCGATCAAGGTTGTCATGGCACCCCTGCACAGCGCAGGACACAAAGGCGTTGTCTCCAACAGGTTTATGATGGCAGAAAACACAGTCATACTGCTGATGTGCGGTATGGGAAAGTGTCACATGACGTTTTTCGTTGGCGGTATGCTGCAATTTCATGGGCTGGGCAATGAGCGCCTGCATTTCCGGAGTTACCTGCGCCGGCTCCGCCAGGCACTCTGCCACACACATCGCGCCTGTATACACGAACGCCGCTGCTCCCAAGACAAAAAACATTTTTTTCATTCTTACCGCTCCCTGGTTGATATTTTTATATAACACTCTGGCTGTGCCCTCTGTCATCTGCCACACTTCGCCTTGCACGATGCTTGTGCTTTCCCACAAGTCGAAGAAAATTCTCCATGCTGGGCAATTTTGTTTTCCCTCTCCAGATATCAAGGAGTACCTGCAGGTAGCGGCGCTGACGTGCTGCTCCACAGGAAGCCCCAGTTTTCAAACTGCCAACACTTCCGGCACTGCCTTTGTGGTTGACATCAAGCGCGACCTGACAAACCGTCTGAGCAGCATTTGCCTGTACAGAGTTGCCGCCCGTCCGCATACGCATAAATGACAAAGGCTGGCACACGCTACGGCGACACAATACCCCTTTATCCAGCCACGCCGGCTTGCAGGGCAAACAGTAAGCGCTCTCTAAACAAACTCATTCCAAGCAATATGTCCCGCATATGCTGAGACACCACAAACTAGGCAATTACAGGCGTCCAAGC
>DVMI01000116.1 GCA_018715085.1 Candidatus Avidesulfovibrio excrementigallinarum
TTGAAAGGGGCTTTCCTCCTCCTTCTCAGAAACCTTGTGAGAACTTGAGGAAGTTAGAAGTCGTAGGTCAGATAGATCCCGGCCTTATAAGCCTTTTTGTCGTCGCTGCTGACAGATCCCCATGCGGCAGTGTCAAGATCCAGCTTGATGTACGACAGCTCAACATGCATCGCCAGGTTCTTATAAATTTCGTACTTGGTGTCGAAATCAAATTCCCAGGCGCTGTCGCCAGTAGTCAGATAGAGCCCGTCCACGCCGTACGCGGCAACACCGGCAACGGCCGCCATTTCTCTGTTGTTGGTGCCACGCACATAGGTGGCGCGCAGATCGTGGGTCAGGCTGTCGATCAGGCTGATGTCGTTGAACTGCAGTGTGACGCCCCACTTGCCCGCGCTGCCCGTGGAAATCTGCCCGGCGTCGTACCACCCGCCATCAAAGCCGAAATTGGTCACGCCGTTGGAAGGATATACCACAGGGATGCGCTCGGAACCGTCATAGGGATTGCTGTCGTCGCCCGAAGCATACCAAAAACCAAGCAAAGGCGTAACCCTGTCGAAGGTGTATGACGCTTCGGCCGACGCCACCCAGCCGCGGCGCTTGAGCTGCATGTTGTACGCACTGTCGCCGAAGTCTACAGACCCATAGGCAAAATCAAGCGCCACGCGGAACGGGTCAAACAAGGTCAGCTCGCCGCCGATACCCAGCCACCACGCGGAAGCGTGGCTCTTGTCACCCACAACGGGACCGCTTCCCGCTGGCAAAAGTCCCGCCGAAAGCCAGCCGAGCTCAGAACCCCATGTTTCGTGATCGGGGTTCATGACACCTTCCATGGCGTCGCGTCCAAAGGCTCCATACATGCCATAGGGATTGATCTGCCAGCCTTCGCCGGTCACGGGCACAGAAAGCAGCAGCAGGTCAATGGTGTCGTGCGACGTCGTATCGTCGTTATAAGGGCGCATCCACGCAAGCGAGACGCCGAGCATCTCGTTGAATTGATAATTCAGGGCCAGGGCCGCCACTTCAAGATCGGACATCAGCGGGTTGTTGAACGTAAACGCCGGGGAAGACACTGGCTGAAGCCCCATGCGCACACGCGCGTCGGTACCGGGAATCACCCAATCCACATACCCGAAGCGAAGTTTCATATTGACGCCGTCATTGCCCATGGCAAACCCGTCAGGTCCGCCCCAGTCGCCATCGCCGATTTCAATCTGCAGCACACCTTTCAGATCCTCGCTGGCGATCACATTGAACTGCGTCCGCAGACGCTGCTTGGCCTTGAAGGTGTCGCTTGTGTCGCCCATGGGGCCCTGCATCCATGACCAGCCAAATTCCCATGTTCCGTTGGCAGTCAGTTCGACGGCTCCGGCATTGCCTGCAGCCGCGCCGAGCAGCAGGCCGGCTGCAAGCAGCGTGATAGCGCCTTTCCTCATCATCGTTACGTCTCCTTCCCTTCTTGTTGTATGAATATCCGGCGAATGCCTATGCCGCCGGCAGCTTATCCCCAGACCATCATGCCGATGCGATGCGCGGCGACCGCCACGCCATAGGCAAAAAGCGTGTTGAAGACGATAGTGAACGCCACCCATCCCCACGAACCGGCTTCCTGACGGATGACCACCAGGGCCACAAAGCAAGGGGAGTACAGCAGCACAAACAGCATCATTGCCAGCGCCACGGCCTTGGACCAGCCTTCATCTCCGGCAAGCCGCTCGGCAAGTCCCGTAGCCTCTTCAGGGTCTTCCTCGCCCAGCGAATACGCTGTGCCAAGGGTGGATACGATGGCTTCCTTGGCCGCAATGCCGCCCAGCAGGGCAATGTCGGTCCGCCAGTCAAACCCGGCGGGCTTAGTCAGCGGTTCAATGGCCGTGCCGATGCGCCCGGCAATCGTATTGCGCAATTCTTCAGCCGCCAGCGCATTCTGGGCGTCCGTCAGGGCTGCCTCAAGCGCTTCCCGATTGGGCGCGTCCTCAGGAGCCTGGGCCAGCTGCGCTTCAGCGGCGGCAATGGCCTGTTCGAACGGCGCAGCGCGGTCCTCGTCCAGGCCGGGGAAGGTCATTGAAGCCCAAATCAGGATGGACACCGCAACCAGCACTGTTCCGGCCTTACGCAGGTACATGAACGTCCTTTCCCAGCAGTGAATGAGCACCGAGCGCAGGGACGGCAGGCGGTAGGGCGGAAGTTCCATGATGAACGGCGTCGCCTGCCCCCGGATGATGGTGCCGCGCAGAATGCGGGCAATGACCAGCGCACTGACCCAGCCGGCCAGCAGCAGGCTGAACATGACGCCCGCCGCATTTTCCGGGAAAAAGACCCCGGCAAGCAGCAGAAACACCGGCAGTTTTGCGCCGCAGGCCATATAGGGCAGCGTCAGCAGGGTTGCCAGCTTTTCTTTGGGGCTGTGCAGCGTGCGGGTGGCCATGGCGCCGGGAATGGCGCAACCGCCGGCAATGCCGCCGCTGATGATGTAGGGCATCACCGACGCCCCGTGCAGCCCGAACACTCGGAACACGCGATCGAGCATGTAGGCAATGCGGGCCATGTAGCCGGAGTCCTCAAGAAAGGCGATCATCAGGAACATGATCGCAATGAGCGGCACAAAGCTGAGCACGCCGCCCAGGCCGTCAATCAGCCCGCTGACAATCAGGGAGCGCAACAGACCTTCGGGCAGATTTTCGGTGGCCGTGTCACCCAGCCAGCCAAAGGCCTCTTCTACCCAGCCCTGCGGATAGGCGCCGACTTCAAAGGTCACATAAAACATCAGGTACATGACCGCCAGCATGAACAGCGGGCCTATCAGCGTGTTGGTCAGCACCTTGTCGATGCGATCGGTCATGGCCAGGCGATCCTGGCTGTTGGCCGCTTTTTTTATCACGCCCCGCACCACGCTGCGGATAAATCCATAGCGGTAATCGGCAATGATGGCGTCCGGCGCGACCTCATGGGTCTCCTTGAGGTGTCCGGCCACCTTGGCGTACTGCTCCTCAAGCCAGCCCATGGCGTCCGGCGAATCAGCCCGCAGCTCTTCCAGAATCCTGGCGTCCTGCTCCAGCACCTTCAACGCAATCCAGCGCGCAGGATACCGCCCGCCCAAAAGGCTGCGCTCTTCAATAAAGGCGCTCATAACCCCGAGCACCGGATCAAGATCAGGGCCGTACGAAATGGTCAGTGGCGACAAACCATTCTTGCGGGCAGCCTGCCCTGCCAGCACCGTCTGCCGCAGGGCGCCAAGAAGCCCCTCACCCGTGCGGGCCACAGCTTCGACTACGGGAATGCCCAGACGTGACGACAGCTCTTTCAGATTGACGTGCACTCCCGCCTTGCGCGCCTCGTCCATCATGTTGCAGACAAGCACGACAGGCAGACCCAGCTCCATGATCTGCACCGTCAGATACAGGCTGCGTTCCAGCGCGCACGCCTCAGCAACGTCGCAGACAGCCAGCGGACGCTCTGCCTTATCGACGGGAGCAAGCACCTGGCGGACAACCACTTCTTCCTGGCTGAACGCCGTCAGCGAATAGGCCCCCGGCAAATCGATGAGACGCACCGGGGCACCATCCAGCAGTGCCGTCCCTTCCTTGCGGTCGACGGTGACGCCGGGGTAATTGCCCACATGCTGTCTGGCCCCGGTCATCATGTTAAACGCCGTGGTCTTGCCGCAGTTCGGGTTTCCCACCAGTGCGATGCTGACCGCCCCCTCGATGTCACGGACATGTGCGGATTCCGCTTCCATGCGCTGTTCCTTGCAGGCGCTGCAACTCATCACAGCACCTCCACCACAATATATTCTGCTTCGTTGTTCCGCAGCATCAGCGTGGTTCCCAGCAGGCGCAACGCTACTGGATCACGCAATGGCGCCTTGCCCACAACTTCCACTTCTGTTCCTGGCAACAACCCGAGATCACGAATCCGACGCCCCATTTCATCCGTTGCCGTCACTTCACGAATGCAAGCCCGATCCCCGGGTTTCAGTCCACGTAACCTGCACCTTTCCATGTTCTTGCACCTCTGTTGCATGCGATTCTCCCAAACTCCGCAAAATTCCCGATTCCATCCGGGACAACATTTCTGTCTCCCGCACCCCAATACCCGCGCCACGGTGTCCTGCTCCGTGCGCTGTACTCCCCGGCAGACGGGCGTTTCCGTTTCTTTCAACAAACTGTCTGCCTTTCTACCGGCGCGCGCCTTCCCCAAAAGGGCGGCGCGGCAGAACGCCGCCGAGGGCCTGCTTTTTTTTGTGCAGCGCCTGCCGTGCCAGGCCGCCTCTCCCCCTAAAAAGCGGCGTGCATGACAGCGGCGCCTCTGAACGTGCGCCTCAATGCGCGTGCTCCGCCTTGGAACGGCAGCGCGGACAAGTGGCACAATGCCCCGTGCAACCAGGGCGCGAACATTTTCCGTGCGAAGCCGATCTGGCCTCGGCAGACGCACTTCCAGATTCACCCTGCTTGCGCGCGACAAGCACACGCCCCCCATCCGGAGCCAGTTCAAACGCCCTGCCCCCCTTGAAATACAGGCTTGCAGGCGCAATCGAACGACGCCGCAGCTCGCTGTGAAACAGCTCGCGCGCGCCGTCATGGCAACCGGTTACCCCGTCTGTTGAAATAAAAAACGAACGCGTTCCCTGCGCGTGCCCGTCAATCGTCTGAGCCAGCGCTGCGGCGGCATGCGCACACAGCGTCCCTTCCAGGCGGATAAACGTGTTCGTGCTGTTTCTGTGAATGTGCATCTGAAAATCCATGGTTG
>DVMI01000117.1 GCA_018715085.1 Candidatus Avidesulfovibrio excrementigallinarum
GGGGACGATCTGCATCAGCGCAACATTGCCGCGAGCCTGCTCTTTTACCGCACGCTCTGCCGCGACCTGGCCGAAGCCGCGCCGGACAGGGCCACAGAGCTTGCGATCATGGATTTTCTGGCCTGGAAGAACGAGCAGTTTTTTCTCAATGTGGCCATGGCTGCCAGCCGGGCCGCCATGGATCCCGCCCGGAACATCCCCTGCTGTTCGCTGCTCACGTCCATGAGCCGCAACGGCGTGGACTTTGCGGTCAACGTCAGCGCGCTGGGCGACGAGGCGTTCACCGCACCAAGCCAGAAACCTTCTGCCGTGTATTTTCCCGGCTATGACGAGCACGACGCCAACCCCGACATGGGCGACTCGGCCATTGTGGAATGTTATGGCCTTGGCGGCATGATCACGGCCGCCGCCCTGACCACCACACCGTTTTTTGGCGCAGGCACCCTGCACGAGGCCTTGCGCCTGACTAAGAAAATGAGTCAAATCTGTGTGGGCGCCAATCCGGATCTGCCTGTCCCCAATCTGGATTTCAAAGGCGCGCCCACCGGCATCGACATTCTGCGGGTTATGGATACCGGCATTCTGCCCGTCATCAACTCGGGCGTTGCCCATCGCCTGTCGGGCATCGGCCAGGTCGGCACCGGCCAGGCAACCCCGCCCATGGACGTCATCAACAAGGCCGTGCGCGCCTTTTACGCGCACATGCGGGCCCGCTGGCAAATCAGCCTGTAGCGCCCGCCCCGCCCCTCAGAGGGCCTGCCCCAAACGGCAGGGGCGCGGCCAACCGGCGCGCCGCCCCATACCAACCATGTTACATGCCAGGAAAAACCTATGAAGCTGCTGGAAGCCATCGTCCAGGTTCTCAAGGAAGCCCGCGAACCGCTGCATCTTTACGACATTACAGAACGGCTGCTCAACCGCGGCCTGTGGCACACCGCCGGGAAAACGCCTGCGGACACGGTTGGCGCCCGGCTGTACACAGACATTAAAACCAACGGAGGGGCTTCCCCTTTCATCAAAGTCGCCCCTCAGACCTTTGCGCTCCGGGAGGTGGAGAACGCAGACAGCAGCGGAAAAACCCCTGCCCCCGGCGCGGCCCCGGAACGCACCACGCCCTCTGCCGGTGCCGGGCTTTCGTTTGCCGACTCTGCGCAGCGGGTGCTTGAAGCCTCTGGCAATAAAACCCCCATGCATTACAGGGAAATCACTCAAACGGCCCTGAAAAACGGGTGGCTGAAAACAAACGGAAAAACGCCGGAAGCCACCATGTACGCGCAGATCATCACGGACATCAAACGCCGGCAGGGCCGTGGCGAACAGCCGCGCTTTGTGCAGCTTGGGCATGGACAGATTGCTTTGAGCCAGTGGAACGGGCACGGACTCACGGCGCAAATCGAGCAGCACAACCAGCGTGTCCGCAAGGCCCTGCGTGAAAAGCTGATGGCCATGACCGCCGCAGAGTTTGAAGACCTCATTTCCATCCTGCTGGCAGAAATGGGCTTTGAAGATGTTGAGGTGACCAAAGTCAGCGGCGACGGTGGCATTGACGTCAGAGGGACACTGATGATTGCCGGCGCCATCCGCCTGAAAATGGCCGTTCAGGCCAAAAAATGGAGTCTCAAGCACCATGTTCAGGCGCCTGTGGTGCAGCAGGTGCGCGGCAGCCTTGGCGCGCACGAACAGGGACTTATCATCACTACCAGTGACTTCAGCTCCGGCGCCATTAAAGAAGCCATACAGCCGAACAAGGCGCCCATCGCTCTGATAAACGGCAAACAACTTGTCTTGCTGCTCATGGAGTACAACATTGGCGTTCAGTACTCCATACAGAAACTCTTCGACATGAATGAAGACTGGCTTCCGATGAAATCCACTGAAAAGTAAGCAGGCAATATCTTCCTCTCTGCCTTTCAGCATAACGAAAACAACGTAACCGCACCCCCAAATGGTCAAAAGGGGACAACCTGAGCAACATCTGTTTTCCCAACTCTCTGGCAGGACACTCCGGTTGTAAGTAGAACGTCGCACTGTCCTTGTTGGCGGCAGCAGACCACAAGGCAGAAAGATTTTCTCTTTCTGCCTTGTTTGTTCCTGGGTGGATGCAATCCCAAGAAAGCTGCACAGCTCCCCAAAAAGTTCCGCATGTTCCATGGACTCAGGCACCACTACGCTGTTACCTTGGCTAACTCAGGGCAAGTTACGCTGGACATGCCAAGCGATTTGCTTACACATAAGAGCATCGCAATAACAAAGAGATGCGGGCAGTATCTACCCCAGACCATACAGTCAGCAGAAGCATCAGCCGCTGCCCCTCTCAGCAATACATAAGGAAACCAAGTACACGCTGGCAGCGTTGGGAGAAATGGTCCTTGGATTCGCTGCAGGACGCCGGGTCTACAGGACCATAAAGCATGCATCCTGAACCAACGTTCTTTAAAGGAATCACGATGAGCCTCGGAGAAAAAAACTGTCTTCCTGCCGAGGTCATTCGAGCCAAAGAGGAAGAGAAACGAGAAGCGGAACGCATCAAGGTGTGGGAGGTTCCCCTTATCCTGGTACTGCTTCCCCTCTATCTTGCATGGAAAGCTGTTCGGTTTGCCGGTATCCTGGTTCTTTGTGTTATCGGTGCTATCGTTCAGACTACTGCCTGTATCGTTATACTTCGCAAATAATCTTTACCCTCTTGGAGAGAAT
>DVMI01000118.1 GCA_018715085.1 Candidatus Avidesulfovibrio excrementigallinarum
GCGGCCATAGTACTGGATCGTCTGCTTGGCGACTGTGACGGCCTGCCGGCGCAGTCCTCGACCGTCAGCCATTAGATAGTATGTCATTAAAGGAGCCATCCCATGGATATCATCCGCAAGATCGAACGTGAAAATATGCGTATGGATATCCCGGCGTTCAAGTCCGGCGATACCATCAAAGTTCATCTGCGCATTGTTGAAGGCGAAAAGGAACGTATCCAGGTCTTCCAGGGCAACGTGATCCGCATCAGCCGCGGCACCACCGGCGCCACTGTGACCGTCCGCAAGATTTCCGACGGCGTGGGTGTGGAACGCATCTTCCCCCTGCATTCGCCCTTCATCGACCATATGGAACTGGTCAGCGAAGGCCGCGTGCGCCGCAGCCGCCTGTACTACCTGCGCGATCTCAAGGGCAAGGCCGCGCGCATCAAGCCCAAGAAGCGCTACTAGAACCCTGGCTGGAATACGGGCGCGTCGCCTGACGTGAAGGTGTTCCTTGTTCATTCTGCCCGGAAGGTGACCGCCTGACGGGCTTTTCGCGTTTGCCGGAAGGGGCGTTGCATGGGACGGCCGGGGCTGCGTGTTCTGCCCCGCCTGACGCAGACGCCCCCGTCAGGCTTGCAGGCAGCGCAACACCCGGCGCCATGCGGGGTGCGTCCGGCCCGGACGCCGCCGCGCGGCGTTGGCAGGGCAAACGCAAAGGCAGCACCGCGCGGCCGGGAAGGAACGCTTTCAGACCCGCCTTGCAAACCGCCGCAAGACAGGCCGTTGCAGGCCGCACCGGCACGCTGCGCAAAAGCGCCCCCTGTGCGTGCGGCACAGCCGCACAGGGCCGTGTTGCCGCTGCGCCTGACCGCGTGGCATGCGGGTGCGGGCGGAAGGGACTTGCGCCTGCCGCCGGACTTCGTGCAAGGGCGGCGTCACAGCCGGACGCCGGAACAACAAGGGCCGCGGCCGCCCCTGCGCAGAAGGCGTTTTTGCCGGATTCTGCCGCGCTGCGGCCTGCAAAGGCCAAAAGGACTGCCGGGCGCGCCTGCCCGGGGAGCGGACGGCTGCGCCGCCGTTGTTTTTTCAGGGATTGCCATGAGCCATCATCTTCCTCCTCGTTTTGAACACCGCGCCTTTGCCGTTTCCGGGGTCTGCCTGGGCGCGCCCGATCACGTCCCGCTGGATCGCGTCGCGGGAATCGACGAGGCCGGCAGAGGATGCCTTGCCGGACCCGTGGTGGCCGCCGCCGTCATTCTGCCTTCCGGCGCACACATCGAAGGACTCAACGACTCCAAGGTCGTGCCTGTGACGCGCCGGGCCGGCATGGCCGCAGAAATCGGCGCACAGGCGCTGGGCTGGGGGCTTGGCGTGGTCTGGCCGCACGAGATCGATCAGCTGAATATTCTCGAAGCCACATTCAAGGCCATGAGCCGTGCCGTGCGCATTCTGGCCCGCACGCGCGCCCCCGAACTGCTGCTGGTCGACGGCGACAAGACCATTCCTCCCCACTGGCTGTTGCGCGAAACAGGACAGGCCATTGCCCAAAAGGCCATTGTGGACGGTGACGCGCTGGCGCCTGTGATTTCGGCCGCCTCCGTGCTGGCCAAGGTGTTCCGTGACGATTTGATGGAACGGCTGGACCGGCGCTATCCCGGGTATGGCTTTGCACGGCATAAAGGCTACGGCACCCCGGAACACCTGGCCGCGCTGCGCGAGCTTGGCCCGAGCCCCCTGCACCGGCTGAGCTTCCGCAAGGTCCGTCCCGAAGAGCCCGACAGCCCCCAGCGGCAGCAGGGACTGCTGCTGTGAACGCGGCGCAGACGCTCTGGCGGCGGCTGTTCGGACGCGCCGCAGAAGACGCCGCTGCCAGTTTTTTGCGCCGCCGCGGCCTGCGCGTGCTCGAGCGCAACTGGCGGTGTGGCCCGCTGGAACTGGATCTTGTCTGCGAAGACGGCGACACGCTGGTTTTTGTGGAAGTCCGCGCCCGGGACGCGTCGGGCATGGTCTCGCCGCTTGAAAGCCTGACACCGGCCAAGCGCCGTGCCCTGTGCAACGCCGCGCAATGCTACCTCGACGCCACGGACGGATGGGCGCGGCCCTGCCGTTTTGATGTTGTCGCAGCCCTGGGCAGGCGCGGCCAGACGTCCGCTTCTCACCTGCAACTGGAGCATTTCACCAATGTCATGCACTGCGACGCTATGGGTGGTGGCCACACCGCTTGGTAATACGGGCGACCTGTCGCCGCGGGCCCGCGAGGTGCTGGAAACCGTCGACACGGTGCTGGCCGAAGACACACGCCGCGCCGGTCTGCTGTTTCAGCGCTGCGGGGTGACGGCACGCCGCTTTGTCAGCTTTCACGACCACAACGAGACCGATCGCGCATCGGGCATTGTGGCACGCCTTCAGGCAGGCGAAAGCATGGCGCTGGTGTCCGACGCCGGCCTGCCGCTGGTGGCCGATCCCGGATACCGCCTGGTGCGCGCCTGCCGCCAGGCCGGCGTGCCTGTTTCGGTGGTGCCGGGCCCCAGCGCGCCCGTCACGGCGCTGGCCGGCAGCGGCATTGCGCCGCAGCCGTTTGCCTTTTTGGGATTTTTGCCGCGCAGCCGCGCCGACATCGAAGCCACCCTGCGCCCCTTTGCCGCACTGAGCTGCACGCTGGTTTTTTTTGAACGCAAGGACCGTCTGGCCGAAAGCCTGCAGACAGCCCTGTCCATCCTCGGCCCCAGGGAACTGTGCGTCGCCAGAGAATTGACCAAAACCCACGAGCAATACCTGCTGGGCCGGCTCGAATGCCCGCCGCCACTGCACGACCTGCTTGGCGAAATCACGGTGGTGGTGGGCCCGCCCGAAAGCGTGGCCGAAACCCCGCGCGAAGAAATCGCACGGCTCGTGGATGAAGAACGCCGGCTGGGCGGCTCGCCCAGGGATATTGCCAGACGCGTGCAAACGCGTGCGCGCGGCTGGACGGTCAAGGCCATTTACGCCATGATGAGCGCGGACAAAGCGTCCTGAAAAAACGGCCGGCAGTCGCCCTGGCGGCCCCGCGCTCCGGCGGGCGCAGCCGTCGCGCCAGAGCACGACAAAGACGGCATCTTCTCTCTCAGCCAGGATACGTTCCGAGGTACCTATGGCCAAAAAGAAAGGCAGCGGCGCGCTGATCAGCGACAACCGCAAGGCGCGCCACTATTACGATTTCATCGAGTTCATAGAAGCCGGACTGGTGCTGACCGGCCCGGAAGTCAAAAGCCTGCGCGCCGGCAAGGTGAGCTTTATGGACAGCTATGTCGACTTCCGCGCCGGCGAAGCCTGGCTTGTGGGCATGAACATTGCCCCCTACGGCAACGCCGGCTATGTGGAACAAGTTCCCGATCGCCCGCGCAAACTTCTGCTGCACCGCCAGGAGCTGGCCATGCTTGCCGCAAAGGTGGCCCAGAAAGGCCTGAGCGTGGTGCCCGTCAAGCTGTACTTCCGCGACGGACGCATCAAGCTCGAAATCGCTCTGGGCCGGGGCCGCAAACTTCACGACCAGCGCGACGAACTCAAACGGCGCGCCGAAGCCCGCGACACTGCCAGAGAAATGGCCGATCGGCAAAAGTAAATAAAAAATCCATACTACAGCGGGGCATACACGGTGTTTCCCTTACAGATAGTGCTTGTCCGGACCAAGTTTCCGGAAAATATCGGCATGGCCGCACGGGCCTGCGCCAACATGGGCGGCGACGAACTGATTCTGGCCGAACCAGGCTGGTGGGACATCGACAAGGCCCGCCCGCTGGCCACTCCCAAAGGGCAGCCGGTCCTGGATCGCGTGCGGGTGTGCGCCTCGCTGCGGGAGGCGCTGGCCGGGTCGGTTTTGAGCGTGGGCACCACCGCACGGGTCGGCGGCTGGCGGCGCGGACTTCTGACGCCGGAACAGGCGGCGCTCGAGGTGGCCGCCGCACGCCGCGAAGGCCCGGTAGCCCTGGTGTTCGGCCCCGAAGATCGCGGGCTTGAAAACGAGGAAATCGAACAGTGCTCCCGGCTGGTCAACATCCCGACCGACGGCGCGTCCTCGCTCAACCTCGCACAGGCTGTGCTGCTTCTGCTGTACGAATGCCTCAAGGCGCGCGACACCCGCCATACCGTGCTTGACGATCCCGGCCCTGGCTCCCGGCGCATCACCCACGAAGAACAGGAACTACTGTTTGCAACCCTGCGCAACACGCTGCTGGCCCTTGACTACCTCAAGGGCAACAACCCCGACTACTTTTTGATGCCGCTGCGGCGCTTTTTTGGCAAAACAGCCCTGCACCGGCACGAAATGGATATGCTGATGGGCATTTGCCGCCAGGTCAACCGCCTTGTCCAGGACAAAAACGCGCGCAATGCCGGAGAACCCCACCCATGACCACACAGGAACTGTCCGCAGAAATTGCCGCCATGGGCCTGACTGTGCCGGCTGAAGCCCTGCCGCCGCTGCAAGCCTACCTGGAAATGCTGACGCGCTGGAACCGGGTGATGAACCTTGTGGGCGCCTCTACCTGGCAGCGCGCCCTGCGGACCCTGGTTGTGGACAGCATCCACCTGGCCGCGTTTGTACAACAGCCGCAGCTGGCCCTGCCAGCCGCGCCGCGCTGCTGGGATCTGGGCGCCGGCGCCGGACTGCCCGGACTCCCCCTGCGCATGCTGTGGCAGAACGGCACCTACTGGCTTGTGGAAGCACGCGAAAAACGCGCCCTGTTCATGCGCACCGTCCTGGCAAACAACCCCCTGCCAGGCACACAGGTGCACTGGGGCCGCGCCGAAACCTTCATGCCCGGAGCAGGCCAGGCGGATCTCATCCTCAGCCGGGCCTTCATGCCGTGGGAAAAACTGCTCGACTTCGTCGCCCCCCACCTCGCCCCCGCCGGCACCGTGGTCCTGCTGCTCAACGAGCCCGTCAGCCTGCCGCAGAACAGCCCCTGGATCGAACGCGCCCGCCTGCTCTACCACGCCGGCAATGCCACACGCTGCTTTGTGGCCCTGACTTGCAACAGATAAGACCGGGCCTGCGCTGGGACGGCGCAGGCCTTCTTGTTTGGAAAAATGACGTTGTTCTGCGTTTGCGGGCGGTTGAACTGCCCGTCATCAAACGCAGTCAAGCAAGCTTTTTTCTTTTTTACACGCCCAACGCCTAACCGGCGCAATTTTTTTGCATACGGCCGCGTCCGAGCCCTCTTCTCTTGCTTTGGCAATCTTCCAACACGTTTTTGCTGCGGTACCTTCTCCGCTCACGCCAGAAGCGCGTTGCCTTCTGTATGCGCGGCGTCCCGGCCGGTTGCCAAGGCAACGCGCCGGCCTGCACGGTCGTGACGTTTTTTTGAACGCGTGAACATGGATGGAGAGATTCCGTTGCGCCATGTCTATCCCCATAGGGCTCCAATGTTCAGCGCGGCGAGGCGTTTTGATGTATCCACCTGGCCTGTTTTGCCACCGGAGAGAGGCGGGGGCCGGGACGGTGCTTGAAGAGAGTCTCCCAGAGCCGGATTTCAGGTGGTGTATGATCGGCGCAAGGCCGCGCAGGGCGTGCCCGCACACGGCGGAAACAGCCTGTGGCGCACAGGGCAGGGCTCAAGGCAAACACTTCTGGCCGCGCGGCTGCCGGGCAGAAGGCCTGGCGCCGCCGCTTCCGTTACCGGCTGTGTGCAGGCCTGAATGCCAAAACGCCGTTTGCGGACAAGGGAGATGACAGCCATGCGCCAGCCGCGCCCTCCCCAAAAGCCATGCGCCAATGCTGCCTTGCCGTTGAGCAACGGCCGCAAAAATCCTCGCACATACGGCAGGTATCTTTACCGTTTTGCCACCTTGCCGGAAAGGCGTTTTTGCGCCGGAACGTTGACAGGGAATTATAACTTGATACGCAAAATACATCTTTATTTTTCATCAAAGTACATATCTATTATATTGTTACTTGCTCTAAGATTAATTGACAAAACTATCTAATTGGTGAGAAGGTGTTTTTTCTTCTTTGAGCACTGCGCCTTTTTCCTTAT
>DVMI01000119.1 GCA_018715085.1 Candidatus Avidesulfovibrio excrementigallinarum
ACGGAGTGATGCATAAAGCATGCCTTTGTTTCCCGAACCCTGCGATAAATTTTTATTCGGGTTTTATTTTAGCGGGTTAAAGCCAGCTTATCCGAATGGTTCGGTTGTCTGACAAGGCGGGTGTGAAACACTCTTTCGGGCGAAACGTTCCATAACGTTTCATTGATGCGTCAAGTGAAACATATTTGAAACATTTTTGCAACGCTTACGAGACGAAATCGTAATCTTTTGCAATAAACGCCGCAGGCGCAGCCCTGAAAATTTCGTATACCTTACCGCTTTCATTGCGTTTGTCTGTTGCAGAAGGTTGACAATTCAATTCTGGCACAAAGTTTGCTTATTATTGTAGTAACGTCTAGTATTTTTGTTCTTTTTTGAACAGACTAACCACAGGAGTCGCACATGATCACAGTACAGACCACGGGATGCACGCTGAAAGGCGGCAAGCCGGTCAATGTACAGGGCGATCTTTCTCCCCAGGAGAAGCTCTTGGGAAGATCTGGAACCATGGCCTATAAGATCTTCAAAGCGCATGATACCTCTGCTTCGCCGGAAGCCATGCAGCTGAAGTTCGATGCGCTGATGTCGCACGACATCACCTATGTGGGCATCATCCAGACGGCGCGCGCCAGCGGACTGGAGCGCTTCCCGCTGCCCTTTGTGTTGACCAACTGCCACAACAGCTTGTGTGCTGTCGGTGGGACCATCAATAACGACGACCATGCGTTCGGTCACTCCGCCTGTATGAAATACGGTGGCGAGTTCGTGCCCGCGCATGTGGCGGTTATCCACCAGTACGCGCGTGAAATGATGGCCAAATGCGGCGGCATGATCCTTGGCTCTGACAGCCATACCCGGTATGGCGCTCTGGGTTGTCTGGGTGTCGGCGAAGGCGGGGGCGAACTCGTCAAGCAGCTGCTGTCCAAAACCTATGACATGGCTCCTCCGGAAGTCGTCTGCGTCTACCTCACTGGCAAACCGCGTCCCGGCGTCGGCCCGCACGACGTGGCCATCGCCCTGGTCGGCGCGACCTTCAACGACGGTATCGTCAAGAACCGCGTGCTCGAATTTGTCGGCCCCGGCGTGGGCGCCCTGTCTGTCGACTTCCGCATGGGCATCGACGTCATGACGACCGAAACGGCCTGCCTCACCTCCATCTGGGAAACGGACGAGCTCGTCGAAAACTGGCTCGCCGCCCATGGCCGCAAGGAAGACTTCAAGTCCCTGCATCCTTCTGATGGTGCGTATTACGACCGTCTCATCACCATCGATCTTGATAAGGTCGAACCGATGATCGCGCTGCCTTTCCATCCCGGCAACGCCTTCACCATTCGCGAATTCAAGAGCAACATGAACGATCTGCTCGACAAGGTGATGAAAGACGCCGAAAAGCGGGTTGGCCCCGTGGCCAAGCAGGCCGATCTGCGCTCCAAGGTCCGCAACGGCAAGTTCTATGTCGATCAGGCCGTGGTGGCCGGCTGCGCCGGCGGCACCTATGAAAACCTGTTCCGCATGAACCAGATCCTGGGCGGCCAGACCATCGGTTCGAGCGCGTTTGAACTGTCTTTGTACGCTTCGAGCGAACCTGTCTTCTTTGAACTGTCCAAGCTCGGCATTCCCGACAGCCTCACCCGCACCGGCGCGACCTTCCGCACCGCGTTCTGCGGCCCGTGCTTCGGCGCCGGCGACACGCCCAGCCAGAACGGCTTCTCCATCCGTCACACCACCCGCAACTTCCCCAACCGCGAAGGCTCCAAGCCCGCCGGCGGACAGATTGCGTTCGTGGCGCTTATGGACGCCCGTTCCATCGCGGCCACCGCTCTGCGTCAGGGCGAACTGACCGGTGCTGACGAACTGCCCAACGCGCCCCAGGAAACGCCCGAAGCCTACGGCTTCGACGGCCTGCTCTACAAGCAGCGCGTGTACCACGGCTGGCAGCAGCCCAAGCCCGAAGAACCGCTGCGCCAGGGTCCGAACATCGTTGACTGGCCGGCCATGGACAGCATGCCCGACAACCTGCTGCTCAAGGTTGCCTCGGCCATCTACGACCCGGTCACGACCACCGACGAACTGATCCCCTCCGGCGAAACGTCGTCCTATCGTTCCAACCCCATCAAGATGAGCGAATTCACCCTGGGCCGCAGAGATCCCGCCTATGTGGGCCGCGCCAAGGCTGTGAGCGCCATGGAAGCCGAACGCAAGCAGGGCGTCTACAACGACGAACTGAAGGGTATGTTTGCCGCCGCCGGCCTGTCTGAAGCCGACTACGCCAAGACGGGCGTGAGCACGCTGGTCTTCGCGCTCAAGCCTGGTGACGGTTCCGCCCGCGAACAGGCCGCCTCCTGCCAGAAGGTGCTTGGCGGCTGGGCCAATATCGCTGCCGAATACGCCACCAAGCGTTACCGCGGCAATCTTGTCAACTGGGGCCTCCTGCCCTTCATTATGGACAATGCTGAGCAGTCTGGCATGGCTGTTGGCGACATCGTGTATCTGCCCAACATCCGCGAACAGCTCATGGCCGGCAAGACCGACCTGGAAGCCGTGTGGGTGCATGAAGGCAAGAAACAGGCGCTGACGCTGCATCTCCCCCAGCTGACCAGTGACGAACGCGACGTTCTCGTCGCCGGCTCGCTTATCAACTATTACCGGGGCAACGCCTGAAGCGTACCAACAACCTCAACATTCGGAGGAATCATGAGCAAACAGTCGACAGCATATAGCCCGCAAAAGGTGGATGTGCTCGTCGTTGGCGGCGGCAATGCGGCGCTGTGCGCGGCCATTACCGCCCGCCAGGAAGGCGCGAGTGTGCTTGTGCTGGAATCGTCTCCCAAGCATTTCCGCGGGGGCAACAGCCGCCACACGCGTAACATCCGGTACATCCATCCGGCGGCCAACAGCTTTTTGACCGGCCCCTACACCGAAGAAGAGTGCTATCAGGACCTTCTGGGCGTGACCAAGGGCAACACGGTCGAATCCATGGCCCGCATCGTTATCCGCGGTTCCAACAACGTGGGTGACTGGATGATGGAGCAGGGCGTGCACTTCCAGCCCGCCATGCGTGGTACCCTTCATCTTTCGCGCACCAACGGCTTCTTCCTCGGCGGCGGCAAGGCGCTCATCAACGCCTACTATGCCCGCGCTGAAAAGCTTGGCGTGAAAATCGAATATGACGCCACTGTGGACGACCTGGAAATCGAAAACGACGAATTCCGCGCCGCTTACTTCCAGCAGGGCGACAAATATTATCGCGTGGAAGCCAAAGCCGTGGTGCTCGCCTCCGGCGGCTACCAGGCCAACCTCGAATGGCTCAAGCGCTCCTGGGGCCCCACGGCTGCCAACTTCCTCATCCGCGGCACTCCGTATGACAAGGGCCTGATGCTCAAAGTCATGATGGATCACGGCGCCAAGACCCTTGGCGACCCCACCCAGGGTCACTGTGTGGCCATCGACGGCCGTGCGCCCAAGTTCGACGGCGGCATCTGCACCCGTCTTGACTGCGTGCCCTTCGGTATCGCCGTGAACAAGGAGTGCAAACGCTTCTACAACGAAGGCGAAGAAATCTGGCCTAAGCGTTACGCCATCTGGGGCCGCCTCGTGGCCGGCCAGCCCGATCAGGTCGCCTACATCATCATCGACTCCAAGTCCATCGACCTGTTCATGCCCTCGGTGTTCCCGCCCTTCGTGTCCGACACCATCGAAGGCCTTGCTTCGCAGTTCGACATCGATCCCGAAGCCCTCAAGGCGACCGTGGACGAATTCAACGCCCACTGCAAGCCCACCAAGGACTTCGACTCCGGCAAGCCCGACGGCAACGCCACCGAAGGTCTCGAACCGCCCAAGACCAACTGGGCCCGTCCCATCAACCAGCCGCCGTACTACGGCTACATGCTGCGTCCTGGCATCACCTTCTCGTATCTGAGCCTGGCGCTGACCGAACGCTGCTTCGTCAAGAAGCAGGACGACACGCCCTTTAAGAACATCCTCGCCGCCGGTGAGCTTACCTCCGGCAACGTCCTTGGCCAGGGCTACATGGCCGGGTTCGGTATGACCATTGGAACCGTTTTCGGCCGCATCGCCGGCAAGGAGGCCGCATGTCTGAAATAATCAATGAAGCTCACCGGGTAACAACCATCTGCAACGCCTGCCGCTATTGCGAAGGCTTCTGCGCCGTGTTCCCGGCCATGGAACTGCGCCGTACCTTTACGGACGAAGAACTGAAATACTTCTCCAACCTTTGCCACAACTGCCGCGGCTGCTACTACTGCTGCCAGTATGCGCCGCCGCACGAGTTCCAGCTGAACTACCCGAAGGCGATGGCCGAGCTGCGTAAGGAAACCTATTCCGAATTCGCATGGCCCGGCTTCATGGGCAAGATCTTCAAGAACAACGGCATGGCCGTGTTCGGGATCACCCTGGCTGCCATCATCGTGCTGCTGGCCGCCGCCATCGGCGCCAACGGCGTGCAGGCCTTCTTCACCGCCTACACCGGCGCTGAATCGTTCTACAACATCATTCCTTACAGTGTGATGTTGGTGGTGTTCACCCTGATCTTCCTCTTCAGCCTGTTCTGCCTCGGCAAGAGCATGGCCGCCATGTGGAAGATCACGGGCAGCAAGCCTGAAGTGTTCTTCAGCCTGAAGAACCACATCCAGGCTGTGAAGGACGTGCTGGTCCTGCGTTATCTGGACGGCAACGGCGAAGGCTGCAACTATCCTGACGATCGTTTCAGCTTCATCCGTCGCAAGTTCCACCATGCCACCTTCTACGGCTTTGCCGGCTGCTTCGTGGCAACGCTCATCGCGTTCTTCTACGATCACGTCATGGGCTGGCCCGCACCGTACGACTTTGCCAGCCTGCCTGTGTTCTTCGGTACGGTCGGCGGCATCGCGCTGTGCATCGGCACCGGCGGCCTGGCTTACCTGAAGTTCGTCATGGACCCCGAGCCTTACGACGCCAGCACCACCAGCATGGACAACGCGTTCACCTCGCTGCTGTTCCTGGTCAGCCTGTCTGGTCTGCTGCTTCTGTTCATGCGCTCCACCAGCCTGATGGGTCTCATGCTTTGCATCCACCTCGGACTTGTGCTTGGTCTGTTCCTGACCATGCCGTGCAGCAAGTTCGTCCATATGGTCTACCGCTATGCAGCCCTGGTGCGTAACGCCCAGGAACAGCGTGACGGCAAGGCTTAGTTGACTTACGTTCCCGCGCCGCCTTTTGCGGCGCGGGAACTACCGATAAGGAGACAGAGCCCATGAAGATTTTGCACAAGGCTGTGGCGGGATCGCTGGAATCCAGCGACGTCCTGATTTCTGTGGAACCCGCGGACGAAGGGCTGTCTATCAATATAGAAAGCGTCGTTCTCAAACAGTGGGGAGCACGGATCCGCCAGGTTGTGGAAGAAAGCATGCAGGCGGCCGGGATCAGCCAGGCTCGCATTGATGTTCGGGATCATGGGGCGCTGGAATGTACCCTTAAGGCCCGGATCGAAACAGTGCTGCTGCGTGCTGGCCGATAGGAGGCGACGTATGGGACTTTTCCGTTCACAGCTTTATGTGCCCTGCAAAGGGCCGGGCATGTTGCAGAACTGCGCATATATGAACGCCGACGCGGTCATTCTCGACCTTGAAGACTCGATCGCTCAGAGCGAAAAGGATGCCGCGCGCATCCTTTGCAAGTATGCGCTGCAGAACGTGGATTTCCAGGGTGTGGGGCGCATTGTGCGCGTCAACGGCCAGGATACCGAATTTTATGCCGACGACCTGGAAATGATCATTCCATGCTGCCCCGACGCCATCCGTCTGCCCAAGGTGGAAGACGCTGACGGCGCCCGGGAAGTGGACGAACGCATCACCGCCATCGAAAAGAAGGCGGGGATTCCGGTGGGGACCGTCAAGGTTCACGCCATGCTCGAAACGGCCAAGGGCGTGCTCAACGCGCGCGAAGTTGCCAACGCTGCGCCCGGTCGTGTGACCGCCATCAGCCTTGGCGGCCAGGACCTTGCCGCCGACATGGGCATCATGCGCACCCTGGAAGGGACTGAACTGCTCTTCGGCCGCAGTTATGTGGTGCTTGCTGCGCGTGACGCGCGCATCATGGCCTTTGACACCCCCTTCACCGATCTCGACAACACCCAGGGGCTGCGCGACGAAACCAAGTTTGTGATTCAGCTTGGCTTCAGCGGCAAGGCAGCCATCCACCCTTCTCAGTGCAAGGTGATTAACGACGCCTTCGCTCCCGATCTGAAGACGCTGAAGAAGGCCATCACGGTTGTCCACGCGGCGCGTGAAGCGGCTGCAAGGGGCATTGGCGTGATTTCCGTGAACGGCAAGATGGTGGACAAGCCTGTGGTCGAACAGGCGGAAGCCGTGGTTGCACGGGCCAAGGCCGCCAACATGCCGGAGGTGGAGGACTTATGAGCAAGATGATTGCCAACGCTCTGGGTCGGATGGTGCCGACCGAAGTGGTAGGCCTTGGCGAATTCGCCCCGTTCACCGGTGCTTTTGACCGGTTGCGCGGAGATTTTTCCTATACGCGGGCCCCCATGCGTCGCACCGTTCCTGCGTGCCAGCGCGACAAGGTGACCAAAAGCGTGCGCGAGGCGATTGAGCGGTCGGGTCTTAAAGATGCCATGACCATTTCTTTCCACCACCACATGCGCAACGGCGATGGTGTGCTGCCGCTTGTGATGCGTGAAATCCAGGCCATGGGCATCAAGGATCTTACCCTTGCCCCCAGCTCGCTGACGGACGCTCACGACTGCGTGGCCGACATGATTGAAGCAGGTGTGGTGACGGGTATTTGCAGCTCGGGGATGCGTGGCCGTATCGGTCAGGCCGTTTCTGAAGGCAAGCTTGCCCGGCCGGCGCTGATTTACAGCCACGGCGGACGCGCCCGTGCCATCGAAGAAGGCCGGATTCATATCGATGTGGCTTTCCTTGGTGCGCCCACTTGCGACAAGTACGGCAACTTCACCGGTTCGACCGGGCCCTCTGCCTGCGGTTCGCTCGGTTACGCCATGATGGATGCCAAGTACGCTTCCCATGTGGTAGCCGTGACGGATAATCTGGTGGATTATCCGCTCATGCCGCGCATTTCCATCCCCGAACAGCAGGTCGACCAGGTCCTTCTGGTGGACAGCATCGGCGATCCTCGCAAAATCGCCAGCGGTACCGTGCGCTACACCCGTGACCCTGTGCAGCTGCGTCAGGCCTATCTGGCCTTTGAGCTGATCAAGGCCTCCGGGTATCTCGCTCCCGGGCTTTCCTATCAGGCTGGCGCCGGCGGCGCTTCCCTGGCTGTCACGGGCTTCTTGAAGGACTACATGCTCGAAAAGGGCATCAAGGGGTCCTTCGGTGTGGGCGGCATTTCCGGCCATACGGTTGACATGCTGGAACACGGGCTGTTTGACGCGGTGCTCGACGTGCAGAGCTTTGACGCTGCCGTGACCGGTTCGCTGCACAACAACCCCCGCCACATTGAAATCGACGCTTCCGGCTACGCCAACCCGTTTGCCGGCAGCTGCGCGGTGAATCACCTTGATGTGGTTGTGCTGGCCGCGCTGGATGTAGACGTGGACTTCAACGTCAACGTCATGACCGGCCTTGACGGCGTGCTGCGCGGCGCGTCGGGCGGTCACAGCGACACGGCCGCGGGCGCAAAGCTTTCCGTGGTCCTCTGCCCCTGCCAGAGAACCCGTGTGCCCGCCATCCGCGATCATGTGCAGACAGTGGTGACGCCCGGCGAAACGGTGGACGCCATTGTCACTGAACGCGGCATCTGCATCAATCCTCGCAACGAGGAACTGCTGCGCGCGGTCCAGGCCGCCAAGCTCCCTGTTCTCGATATCCACAAGCTCAAGGACGATATCGAAAGCATGACGGGCAAGCCTGAACCCGTGCCGTTTGACGAGTCGAAGGTCGTTGCCGTGGTTGAATACCGCGACGGCACGCTTATCGATAGCATCTACAAGGTGAAATAGCCTGTTAACCCTTTAACCGCTTCTCCCTCAAGCGGTGGGGGAGAAGCGTGGTCCCTCTTTCAATGAACTCTACCTAACTGGAGGAATTCATGACACTGGGCGCGGAAACATTGGCAATTATCTCGCTGCTTGCTTTGTTCCTTACCATCGCTATCGCCTTCTGGCGGAAACTGAACCCCGGTGTGCTGGCGTTCGGCGTGACCCTGATTCTCGCCATCATCGCCAACATTCCGACCCACACGATTATCAAGAGCTTTAACTCCAACCTGTTCATCATCCTTCTGGGCGCCTCCTTCTTTGCCAGCATCGCCCAGATCAACGGCACGCTGCACCTGCTGGCGCGCAAGGTCGTGGCCATGGCCGGCAAAAGGGCTTGGGCCGTGCCCTTCTTTATGTATTTTGTGGGTGTGCTGCTGGCGGCGTCCGGCCCCGGCACCGTGCCTGGTATCGCCCTGGCGACCATGTTCGCGGCCCCGCTGGCCCTGACCATGGGCGCCCATCCGCTGCTCATGTGCTACCCCGGTCAGCTCGGCGCTATCGCCGGTGGTATGGTGCCCTGGTGTGCCACCGGTATTGTGTCCAACACGCTTTCCGCTGACATCGGCTATCCGGAAACCTGGCTTGCCAACTTGTTCGTGCATCTTGTCGCCACGTTCATCTTTGCCGTCTATGTGTACATCCTCTTCCGGGGCTGGCGGCTTACCAAGAGCGCGGAACACGAAAAGGAATCGGACATTCCTCCCTTCAACCGTGACCAGCGCCTGACCCTGATCGCTGCGGTTGTGATGATCTTCATCGTTATCGTGTTCAAGACCAACATCGGCCTGACCTGCTTCGTCATCGGCTGCATCCTGAACCTGCTTGGCGTGACCAGCATGGAAGACTGCATCAAGAAGGTCTCCTGGGGCGTCATCCTGATGGTTGTCGGTGTTGGCATGCTGATGCACCTGGTGATCATCGCCGGTGGTATTGACCTGCTCGCCAAGATCATGGCCTCCATCTCCAGCGCTGACACCATCGACGGCGTGATTTCCATCGTGGCCGGCTGCATGAGCTGGTTCAGCTCCACCTCCGGCGTGGTTATGCCCGCGCTGATCCCGACCGTGCCTTCGCTGATGGAACACATGGGCCTGACCGATCCCAACTTTGCGGTGGCCATGATCGCCTCCCTTGGCGTGGGTTCGCACCTGGCCGGCCTGTCGCCCGCCTCGACCGGTGGCGCGCTGACCTTCGCCCACTCCACTGGCGAATTCCGCGACAAGATCGACCATAACAAGCTGTTCCTGCAGATGTTCGCCATCTCCGTCTCGTCGGTGCTCCTGTCCGGCGTGGTGGCTGTCAGTGGCCTGTCCGAATTCATTACGAGCATTTTCTACTAGTCTGACATGTAACCGGGGAGGGGCCCTCCCTCCCCGCAAACCAAAGGAGGGTCGTTTGATTCTTCAAAGCCTGATCCTGATGGTGGCCGGGATGGGGACCGTGTTCGTGTTTCTGGTCGTCCTCATCTATGCGGTCGAGGTAACCAGCGGAATCGTCCGCAGAATCGAGGCGAAA
>DVMI01000120.1 GCA_018715085.1 Candidatus Avidesulfovibrio excrementigallinarum
GGGGTTTGCCCGGCATGGCCGGCAAGTGCCGCTCGCCGGCAAACTTTTCAAGCAGCGGCGCCTGGGTGGTGCCCTGCGCGTTGTGATCCTCGCGCATGACCAGCTTGCGGAACGGCAGGCCCACCGACAGCAGCAGATTGAGCAGCCTGGCATTGGGCAGCAGTGTACGGAACAGGGCTTTTTTGAGCGGGGACAGCCCAAGATAGCCGTGAAGGATTTCGCGCGCGGCGAGGAACAGCTCAAACGTGTTGACGCCTGCTGGACACACATCATGGCACGCGCCGCACAACAGGCAGCGGCTGAGCTTGTCCCGGACGGCCTCGGGATCGGCAAGCAGCTCGTGAGACAAGTTGTTCACCAGCGCGAGCTTGCCGCGTGCGACGTCACCTTCCAGCAGCGTCTCGCCGTACACAGGGCACACGCTCTGGCACAGGCCGCAGCGATTGCAGTTCGACAGCTTGTCATCCAGCGTTCTGAGCGCCCTGGCAAGAAGGGTGATGTCGTCCATGACTTACCCTCCGATAATCTTCGAGGAGTTGAACAAGCCCTTGGGGTCGAACGCCCGCCGCATCTTGCGGCAGAAGCCCAGTGTGGCTTCGCCCACTTCAAGCTCAAGCCAGCGGGACTTGGTGATGCCGGTGCCGTGCTCGCCAGAAAGCGTGCCGCCAAGAGCAAGGGTCTGCTCAAACAACTCTGCAACGGCGCTTTCCACCCGTTCCATTTCATCCTTGTCCCGGCTGTCGCACATGAACGTGGGGTGCATGTTGCCGTCACCGGCATGGCCAAACACGCCCAGCTCCAGCCTGTATCTGGCGGCAATGCCCTCAATGGCCGTCAACAGCGCCGGGAGCTTGGAGCGCGGCACTGTGGCGTCTTCCAAAACGCATGTGGGCCGCATGCGGGCCAGCGCGGGCAGCGCAAGCCGCCTGGCCTCCCAGACGATGTCGCGTTCCTTGGCGTCCTTGGCCAGCTGCACCTCGCCGCCGCACTGGCGCAGAATGGCGCTCACCGCCTCGGCTTCCTCCTGCACCTGCGCGGGATGCCCGTCCACCTCAACCAGCAGCATGGCCTCTGCCTCGCGCGGAAGCCCGATGCCTTTGAAATCCTCAATGCGGTTCAGCGTGACATTGTCCAAAAATTCCAGCGTGCAGGGCACAATGTGGGCGGCAATGATACCGGCCACGGCTTCAGCGGCGGCAGTTTTGCTGGCAAACGTGGCTTTCATGGCCTGTGAGGCCTTGGGCGGCGGCACAAGACGCATGATGAGCCGGCTCATGACCCCGACAGTCCCTTCAGAACCTGTGAGCAGGCCGGCCAGGTTATAGCCTGTGGCGCATTTGACCGTCCGCGAACCGGTTTTGATGAGCTGGCCTTCAGCATCGTAAAAATCAAGCCCTAACAGGTAGTCTTTGGTCACCCCGTACTTGAGGCCGCGCAGACCGCCTGCATTCTCCGCCACATTGCCGCCCAGGGTCGACACCGCCATGGAGCTGGGATCCGGCGGATAAAACAGACCGGCCTTGCGCACTTCTTCAGCAAACCTGGCCGTTACCACGCCCGGTTCCACCACGGCATAACAGTCCTCAGTGTTGATTTCGAGAATCCGGTTCAGGGCGTTGGTCAGAATAACCACCGTTTCCCTGGTGTCCGGCACAACGCCGCCGGACAGATTGGTGCCAGATCCCCGCACCACGATGTGGAATCCAGCGGAATAACATCGCTTGATCAGCGGACCGAGCTCGTTGACGCGAGTGGGCCGCAACACCAGCGCAGGCACCACCGGCGCATGCGGCGTCGCATCATACGAATAGCACTGGCGATCGGCCTCGCTGATCAGGACATTTTCTTTCCCGATCAGGCTTTCAAATTCTTTGAGCAGGGACGCGTTAGGCATGAAAACCTCCACGGCGTGAGGGGTGTGCAACAAAAAAAGACGGGTACTCCTTTTTCAGACTTTAGTGCAAGCCTGTTTCAACGTCAACAAAATGGCGCAACAATGTTCCATAAAGCACTAGCGCCCTGCCCTTGACAAAAAACGCCAGCGCCGGCAGCTCTGACGTGAAGAGACACCTTGGCAAGAGGCCGTCTTCCTTTCTCAGGTTCCGCCGTTGCCCCACCGCAGAACGCAGCGCCGGTGTGACGCTTTTCCGCGGGCTGTCAGCCCGGCGGCAGAGGGCTCTGCCATCTGAAAAGTTGCTCCTTCATGCACCAGCAGCAACACGGCATCCGCCGCTGCAGCACAGAACGCAGGTGCCGGCCGGCCCGGCACGTCAGCCCACGGCAACGGCACAGGGAAGGCCTGCGTCAACACACCGCAACGAACGCGTCTCAGGGACCGGCCAGCTGACGTCTGCGCCAGATCATTCAAAAGAAAATGCTGTCCTGAAAAAACCGCCTTTGTGTACAAGGCCGCAAGCGCCCCGGCTGCAAGAGGCAACAGAGACAACGGATCCTATGCCGGAAACCACAGCCCTGGCGCGCTGCGCCCAGACTGTCCGATCCCGTCAGCACAGCCGCTCCGCGCAACTATCCGGGCCATGCAAGAATCTGACGCTGCCGTTGCCACAGAAAAAAATCAGTTTTTCAACCGAACTCAAGCTGCGCTGCCATGGCAAACGTGTGCCTCAGCCTCGCGAGGTATCGTCCTCAGGCATGAACGGCGTCTGGGTTCCGTCTCCGGCAAGCAGGCGCACTTCACTGCGTGCCTTATCCACCTGCTCACGACACAAGCGGGCGAGCTCGCACCCTTCCTTATACAGCGCCATACTTTCCTCAAGCGGCACATCCGGCGATTCCAGACGCTCCACCACAGCCTGAAGCCTGGCCATGCGCTCCTCAAACGACGGTTCCCTGTCCTTCTCTTTCCTTGCTGCCATTGCCAATTTCCTCCAACCTGACACATATGCCGCGCCGTGCAACGGCCTCTCATCCGCCACTGCCCGCGGACGGCGGGTTCCCGCACTCCCCAGTCTGCCGGCCCGGGGTCCGGGCTCTCCGCTCCGCTGCCGCTTCCTGAAAAACAAGGAAAGGCGCTTTTTCCGGCAGCAGCAGAAACCCCAGACACCCATTCCGCCGGGACTCCGGCGTCTTCTGCCTCCTCGCCGGACGAACGGTCACACCAGCAGCCAGCCGCCTCTACCGCGGCAGCCTCCCCTGATGCCTGCCGGGTACGTCAAAAAGCGCCTCAGACATGGCAAACAACGCCATGGGATTGACCATCTGTCCCCGCAGGCGGACGCCAAAATGCAAATGAGGACCGGTCACCCGGCCTGTTGCGCCCACAAGCCCCAGAATCTGCCCCGCCTGCACGCGATCGCCGGGGTGAACATCCAGCCGCGAGAGGTGACAATAAAAGGTCAGCAACCCCTCTCCATGATCCACATAGATCATGTTGCCGGAATAATACTGTTCCTCAGCCATCAAAACGCGTCCTGAAGCCGCGGCCCTGACAGGGGTGCCTGTTGCGCCGCGCAAATCGAGCCCCTGATGGCGGGAACGGAGCTGGCCGTTAAAAAACCGCTTGCCTCCAAACGCGTTGGTCGTTGTCATGCGCTCAAGCGGCCGCACAAACCCTTTCTTCCACAGCCTGGCGGGCTGCGCTTTTGAAAGGGCCTCTGCTGTCCGCCGGCGTTCGGAGGCGATACGCCGGAGCACCTTCTGCGGCGGATTCACATAGCGGGGGGCGACCTTAAGTTTCTGTACAGGCCAGCGTACGGCCCGCACAGCCACAGCGCGCCGGACTTCTTCACTGCCTGCCTTCACAACCAGCATCCCGGAACCCGATTTCGGCCGGTCTGCCGGCGCTGGCAGCAGGGTTCCCGCCTGGCCGCCGCTCAACTTCAGCACATGGGTTTTACCCATCCAGCGCACCGTTGCGCGCGTCTGCCCGGGCGCAACAATCCGAACAGGCAGAATGCCGCTTTCATCCACCCTGGACGGTGACGCCACCTGCAACGAGCGCCCTCCGGAAGCCGACCACGCGCCCAGTGCCGGGGCCTGCGGATCGCCGGACCGGGCAGCGTTTTTGGACGCGGCAAGTCCGTTGGTGCAGGCCAGCGCCAAGCAAAGCACGCCCACAACTCCAAACAGCATTCCCCACACGAATATACGACAACGTCTCATTGCACCTCTCCAGTCGCATGACGCCAACAATACTTCCGTTCCACGCAGAACCCTGACTGGGATTCAGGCTTCCGGACAAGTCACCGCCCCTGTCTGCCATGAAGCGGCTGCCGTGTCCATTACCCGGGCTCTGTCGGCCCTAGGCCTGCCATGCCAAAACATCACTCTGCGCAACAAGGCCTGTGACAGCAAAGCATGTCTGTTCCGCGCCGGCGTCACAGAACGGTGTCTGCCAGCGCACCAAAGCAAACCCTTTCAGACTTGCTGACGCGAGATGCTCCAAAGAGCGCCAACAGGCCTTCTGCAACGCGCGCCCCGCCACGACGGCCAATTCAGGCACTTGTCCCCGCAGCCGCACCGTAACGCCCTCCGCTGACAGGCGTCAGTGATGCCATTTTATATATTGTGTCAATGACAGTGTGCCATATTGTCAATATTTGCGGACTGACAACGCTTTTTCTGCCACTCTTTGCAAGGCGGCGCACCTGCATCAGCCTTCCGGGACGTTGCGCAGGCAGCAAACACAAGTCTGCCGGCTTCCGTACCGCTGCACCGCAACACTTTTTCAGAATCCTGACTCACAAACACATTGCTGCGTTGCAAGACAATCTGCCTGTGGTAACGACACGGCAATCCTCAACACATGCAGGACGCCCCTTCCCGGTCTTGCAGAGTTTGCCGACAGCTCTTGCGGCGTGCAACATTGGTGCCGGTTAAGGCTGCAAGAGCTGTCTTATTTGTCAATATTTCGTGACAAGACTCGCGTTATGTCATGTAAAAAGACATGCAACAACTGTAACACAACGCTGATACGCCGCATTACTCCTGTATATTCAGCGTAATACAACCATCTGGAAATCCTCTTTCCGCCCAGAGCACAGGATGGCACTTATCTATCTTTTTTATTTGAAAATTTTTTCTTTTTACTGCTTCATTATCGAAAAAATATCATCCAAATTCATCTGCAAACTGTCTAAAACTGAACAGCAAACAGTCTGTTATTTGCCTAACTTCCTCAATATTACACGTTTTCCCATTGACATTTTTTTTCACAACGGGCATGCTTCTTGGCAAGGAACCGCATCTATGGACAAATGTTTGTGCAGGGCAAGGTGCGGGAGTGAGGTTTTCTTTTCGAGAGGTTTTTTCATGGCCAAGTCTATTTACGTCGGGAATCTTCCTTGGGCTGCCACCGAGGAGCAAATCCAAAATCTGTTTGGCGAATACGGCCCTGTCGTTTCCGTCAAACTGGTGAGCGACCGCGAAACCGGTCGTGCACGTGGCTTCGGTTTTGTGGAAATGGAAGAGCCGGGTGCGGCTGCTGCTATTGAAGCGCTTGATGGATCCAACTTCGGCGGACGCACGTTGCGCGTTAACGAAGCTAAACCTCGTGCTCCGCGTCCTCCCCGGTACTAACCGACGAGTCCGCAGGAATTAACCAAAGGCCCCGGCAGTATGCCGGGGCCTTTGTTGTCTGCTTCTTTCCTCCTTCCACCTCAGCCACAGAACTCTTGTGGCCCATCTCCATGGCGCCCCGTCCTCATGGCCCCCGCCAGTGCTGTCACCCACTCCTTACAATGGCCTGAGCAGGCGTACCGCAGCCGGGACACATCAAAAAACATAAGGGAAGGTCCTCTGTGCAGGTACGGACGCGTTGCCTGACACGGTTCCGGCTTTTGCTACAGCCAGCGCTGTGCCTTTTCCGTCCTATGACGGCAATTGTGGTTACAGTGCCTCCAAACCAATCCGGCACAGGCATCCCTGTCGCACGGATTGCCTTTCAGCGCGTCCCTGCACTGCCTGCACGGCACCTGTGAGCAGCCGCCGGGTGCCTGCTCACGCACAACGCTGTGTCCAAACCGCGTAAATGGCGCGTTGCCGCAACGTACGCGTGCCTGCCTCCTCAAGATCAAGAGAAAAAAGCCTCAACGCCAACAGCTTTTCCCCTGCTTTATGCCACTGCCTGCAAGGTCCGTTCAGTGACTGGCCATCCCTTTTGGAGAAACCCGCCTCACCTGGATGAACACTGTATTTTCCATACTCAAAGCAGATTTAAGAACATTATATTTCATTATTTTACCAACATATTTTTATTATATAAATGCTATTTTTAT
>DVMI01000011.1 GCA_018715085.1 Candidatus Avidesulfovibrio excrementigallinarum
TGGATGGAGTCAGCCATGCCAACGGCTTCAAAGCCGGCTCCGCTGACCACCCCGAGCCGTTTGCCACGGATGACAGTGTGCTTGAACGCCTCGGCCAGCAGAATGAGATCCTGGAATTCGGTAAAATTGCGAGCAATGATGGCCCCGGCTTGGCGGATGGCGCTATCGCAGACCATGTAGTCACCGGCCAGCGAGGCCGTATGGCCGCTGGTAGCGCTTTTGCCCTCGGGGGTGCGGCCAGCCTTGTAGAAAATGACCTGCTTGCCTTTGTCAACTGCTTCGCGCACGGCCCGGGCAAAGGCCAGTCCGTCCAAATCCTTAAAACCCTCTGCGTAGACGGCGATGACGTCTGCCGCGTCGGAGTCCGTGAAGTAGCGCATCATGTCGCCCAGTGTCAGGTCGGTTTGATTGCCCATGGAGATGAGGTAGGCGGGATTCATTTCAGGCGCCTGACTGAAGCGGTTCAGCAAAAACGCACCGCTTTGGCTGACGATGGCCGTGCGGGCGTAACCGGCCTGGCCTTCGGCATTGAATTTTTCCCTGGGAATGAACCAGGTGTCATAGATGCCGGGACGGGAGATCACCCCCATGCAGTTAGCGCCAAGGAAGACAGGCCCGCCGTCGTCTGTGTCATGGGCGTCGCGGATGCGTGCGATCATGCGCGCGGCCATGTCGCGGCTGGCGGCCGTTTCACCAAGCCCACCGGGAATCAGCATGACACTGTGCGCGGCGCGGCGCTCAATGACGTCGTCGACCAGTGCTGGTACATGTTCTGCCCCGATGGCTACGACGAGCAGATCCAGCGGCGCTTCCAGCGCAGCCAGACTGGGGACGCAGCGGACGCCGGAAGGATCGGGTTCGCCGTCGCGGACAAGCGTCAGACTGGCTTTGGGAAAGCCCGCGTTGAGGATGTTGTCCAAGATGGTGCGACCAAAGTTCTGGCGCTTGGCGGAAACGCCGACGATGCCGATGCTCTTCGGATGCAGCAGACAATCGATTTTTCGGACAGGGCGGCTTGCGGGCGCTTTGCCGGGCAGGGAAAAATGGCACATCCCATCCAACGGCACCATGAGATAGTCGGTAAACGTAAAGGGATTGATTTCCAATTCGTCGATGACGAACGGAGCGTCAGGATTGCAGGGTGAAAAGTAATTGCCCATTCGGATGAACGACTCAAAGCATTCGATCAGCTGATCGTCGGTGACGATCCGGCGCTGGCCCCGGGTCAGACCGGCCATTTTGCGGTAGGACACCGTATTGCGGAACAGGCGGAAAAAGGACTCGCCGTCACTCAGCTCGGAAAGCGCAGCCACGATGGCCTGACCCTTGCGGAAGCGTTCGGCATACAGTTCGGTATCCGTGCCACCGAGTCCCGCGCTGATCACCATGCCGAATTCCCGCGTACGGCGCAGGCCCACGATCAGCTCGTTGCCGAAGGCTGTGGAGTCCGGCGGCATGAACTGCACCTGGAGCACGCCCTTCAAATCCGCGGCAATGGCGTCGCGCAAGGCATCGCCCTCCAGGCCGCGGTAGGGGGCCGGCGCGCCGGCCGGGTGGCGCTCGATCCAGTCGGCATAACGTTCGGGCACCTCACTGAGCATCCGGCGCATGGCGGAACGGACTTTGTCGGGCGTTTTGGGCACGATGCTGACGCCGCCCACTTCCGTTTTGTGCACGATGGTGGGGGAGACGATTTTGATGACGGCTTTTTCGCCCGGCAGGGCCATGACTTCCTCGTCTACCGGCCTGGCGTTGCGGGGGATAAAGTTGCATTTGGGCGGTGTTTCGGCGCCGGACAGGCTGAGCAGGGTATACACCTCGTATTCAAAGAGCGTGTAGCGGCCTTCGGCGGCGGCGTTACGGAACAGCTCAGCAATGGGGCCATATTCCACGGTCAGGTTCATAGGCGTGTCCTTCAAACAGTCTCACGGAAAGGCGGATCCCGTCTTTCTCCAGTTAGCGCAGAGGCTGGCAATCGGTTTGTTTGCAAAGTCATTGAGGTCTGAGCCGCGCGCACAATGGGCGCCTCTGGCAACGCGCGTATTCGTCAGAATGGTTCATTTGAAAATGAAACCGATTGTGTGTCAACATCGGGTCGGGCACAATTCGGGGTTCCTCTGAAAGGTGGGGCGATGTCATCCCTTTTCCCGGGATGTCTTGTGGGGTGAGGGATGCATAACCAACGGATACATGCTGGCAGGGGCAGGGAACCTGCATCCCTGAGGGCTCGCCTGCATCCCTTGTTCTGAAAAGGGCTCACCATTGCGTGAAATCCATCATGCCACCCACGGATCCGTCAAGCCATGATTGCCGCGCAACAGGAAGAGGTTTTGATTCGTGCTGTAAGGTGGGAAAGATTCTTGTGTGGTGGCGGGTGAGGCTTCGGTAGAGGGAGACAGCCTCTCGTTCAGACCCGAACCCGTACTTGCTTGATCCGTTGATTGCTCGGGGAGCCCGGCAGGACGAGAAGGTCTTCCCATGCAGGCAGCAAAACACCTCACCGTACCAGATGTCTCATGGGGCTTGTCCTGTGGCACGGCCGAACAGCCTGGACGCCGGATGGTGTGCTGCCTGCACAGGCAATGTGAGCTGCATGGCGGTGCTGTCAAGCGCTGTACCTGGCAGAGGCCAGCTGTTTTCAGAGAGTGGAAGACGGCCCATGCTGGCAGAATGGGGGGAGCGCTGTGGCAAGAGAAGGCCGCTGCCAGAGATGCTGTGAAGCCGTGCCGGTGGGGGAATAGCGTCAGGGGCGTGCAGTCCGGGCGGAAGCGCATGTCCTGAGGACGTATGGTCTGCGGCATGTGCCTTGTCAATTCGCGCTTGGGGAGCAGCCGCTTTTGGGCCGGCAGACCAGGGAGAGACAGCAATCTTCAATGTCGGGCGCCATAGTCCGTCCCGAAAAACGGTTATGACACCCGGCTGGAGGAGGCGTTTGAGCGGTCTGGGCTTGAGGCGCCCGGATCCGGTTAGGGCGTCGCGGCGGCGTGGTGCAGAGCCTGGTAATCCGCCGCAGACAGGGTTCGCGCGGGAAGATCCTGCGGATCAGACTGTGCCGTCAGCGTCCATGCGCGTAAGCCAGCGCCAGCGCAGTAGTGTTGCATCGTCGGCCGTCATGATTTCGTGGGCCTTTTGCGCTTTGTAGGCCAGATAGCTCTCGCGTCCCGGGGTGGTGCGGCTTTCCCATGTGCTTACCCAGTACCGGAACGTATCGTCAAACACGCTGGCGCTTGGCCATAGACGCAGCCAGCGGGTGTGGTAACCCACATCGAAAATGAAGTGCCCCTTCAGGGAGGCCGGAGCGCCTTCCTGTTGCAGATCAGGTTGCTGGAGGCAGCGTCCCTCACGAACAGCGTGCGAAATGAGCTCCACGCAATCAAGCAGCCCCGGCCCGGGATAGCCGAGCCTCCAGTACAGCTGGCGGCGCATGACGGGCTGTTCGGGAGAAAGCAGGGTAAAGGCCAGCCGCGTTACCCGGATCATGAGCGAGGCAGCGATCACGTTGGAAGGTGTATATTTAAGAAGGTCATCCCGGGTCAGGGTCACGTCGACGGTCAAATCGCGGACAGTGATGGAAAGGGGGGTGGCGTCCATAAAACTCCTGATGCAGCATGACTGGCTTTGCTGCGGTTACAGTGACGGTGAGGGCTATAGAGAACGGCTCCTTGTGTCTACCGCTGTCATGGCAGAAGAACCTATGGCAAAGCCGGAGCCGTTGTGCGCCAGATTGCCGGAGCATCTCCCCTTGAGGGGGGATAGGGTTGCTTGGTTGTCGGAAGTCGTCTTCATTGCCGTCGATGCTTCAAGCCTTGCGGAGGCGCTGGCGCTATTCCAGTCGCTCCCTTGAAGGAGCGTTCGTACGCGCCCCGCGATCAAGCAGCGTTTTGTCATGCTCCGGTGTGGCGAGAGGGGGTTCCAAGACGACATTGCCGGTAAAAGCCCTCTGGCCCGTTTTCTGTGCCGTCATGGCGGCGTCTGGCCGTGTTACCTGCTGCAACGTGTGAAGGGGCTTTCTGAACCGGTACGCAACGCGCGCGAGTTTGTGGCGTTTTGGCAAAGTTGCCCCTCACGGCCGTCAGTGGCCAGGCGCGGAGAACGCGATCTGAAACCGCACCGGTGGCATCGAGGCTCACTCCATGGCCTGGGGCTGGATGAACGTCCGGGGATCGACGGTGTTGCGCATCATGCCGTTTTCAATCATGAAGGCCATGTCCGCTTGCATGCTTTCGATGTCCTCAGCATTGATCCGCTGGGTGAAGTGCGACCAGTCATACAGTTTCTTGGCATCGTCCAGGCTGACGTTCTGCACTTTGGCACCAAGAGCGAGTGCCTCGTCATGGTGGCGCATCATCCAGTCTCCGGCCTCGTCGTGGGCCGCGAGCACAGCCTTGAGCCGATCAGGATGTTCCCGCACGAACGTTTCGCTGGCGGTCATGACCAGGACAGGGCGTACCAGGCCGGTGGCAGTGACCAGGATACGGCCGCCTTCCTGCTGGGCTTTGATGACCATGTTGGCGGCCAGCAACGCCGCGTCGACCCGACGGGATTGCAGGGCGGCGAAAGCCTTTTCTGTGCCCATCTGGACGAACTGGATGTCCTGCATGGACATGCCTTCTTTGGCCAAGGCGGCGACCAGCAGCTGATGGAGCACCGTGCCCTTGGAGCCGGCAACCGTTTTCCCCTTCAGGTCCTTAACGCTGGCGACGCCGCCCTTGGCGGCGACGAGAGCAAACACGTCAGTGGGCCTGGCGACGCCGGCGATGATTTGTACAGGATTGCCTTCGGCATTGGCCAACTGTACCGACGTGGTATTCATGACGCCCCCTACGTCCAGATCGCCTGAAGCCAGCGCCTGGGCCTGATGGGATCCAGAGGTGATTTCGTGCCAGCTGACGTCAATCCCCAGCGGCTTGAGATGCTTTTCAAGAAGCTGATGCTCCCTGAGGATGATCATTTGCAGGTTGAACGGGGCCCGCACATAGCTGATGTTGACGGCTTCTGCCATGGCGTTGCCTGCCAGCAGCAGGATCAGGGCCGCGCATGCGGCGGCGTGAAGCACTCTTTTCATCGGGTAAGCTCCTTTGTGCCCGGGGTAAAAGGTGAAAGGGGTTGTGACGAAGGCAGACGGACAGAAGAAGCCTTTGCCGCCTGCAAAACGTCTGGATCAGGCGGCGGGACGCTGCAGCCATGCCAGGACACGCTGTTTCAATTGCTCTCTGGCAGCGAACTCCCTGGGGACAGCCTCTGTCAGCGCGATGACACCGTTGTGAAGTACGGCAAGATGGGATGCGATATGCAACGCTTCTTGAATGTCATGCGTGACAAACAGGCAGGTGGTGCGTTGTTGCGCAATGAGCCCCATCAGCATGGTCTGCAATTCGCCGCGGGTAATGGCGTCCAGCGAGGCAAACGGTTCGTCCATCAGCAGAAAGGCAGGGTTGCGCAGCAGCGCGCGGGCAATACCTACTCGTTGTGCCATGCCTCCGGACAGCTCGCGCGGCATCAGGTCCTCCACTCCGTTCAGGCGCACGCAGGACAGCACCTGGCGAATGCGGTTGCGACTGTTTTCAGAAGGCTGGGGAGAAAGCGCCAGGCCGAGGTTTTCTGCAACCGTCAGCCAGGGCAGCAGACGGGGTTCCTGAAAAACCATGGCTGTCTGCGCGGCGGGCAGGCTCACCGTGCCGGAATTTGGGCGCAGCAGGTCGGCTGCGATTCGCAGCAGTGTCGATTTGCCACAGCCTGAAGGGCCCAGAAGGCAGGTGATGCCGCCTGCGGCCACGTTCAGGGTAAGCCCGCGCAGCACTTCGCGCTGTGCAAAGCGGAGGTGGATGTCGGTAAAGGCTCGGATCATGCGTCAAGCTCCGGAAAACGCCGCCTGAGCGTCAGGGCGCACAAACGGCGGAACGCGGCGTCCAGACTCCAGCCAAACAGGCCGATGGTCAGTATGCCTACAATAACTTCATCTGTGTGCATCATTTGTTGTGCATCCACGACCAGATAGCCGAGGCCGCTGCTGGCCGCGATGAGTTCCGCGCCGACCAGCGCGCGCCAGCTGTAGCCGAAAGTAAGGCGCAGCCCCGTGATGATGGACGGCACGCCGCAGGGAAGCACAACATAAAAGATGTACCGGAACGGCGACAGATGCAGGCTCCTGGCCAGTTCGCGCTGAGCGTCCGTCAGCCTGGACAGTCCTTCACGCACGTTGAGGAAAAAAGGGAAAAACGAAGCCAGCACGATGATGGTGATCTGCGTGGCTTCACCAATGCCCAGCCAGAGGATGAGCAGAGGGATCAGGGCCAGGGGAGGAACCATGCGCAGCAGCGACAGCGGCGCGGCAAGAAACTGATCCAGAAGGCTGAAGCGGGCTGTGAGCGCCGCAAGCAGGCAGCCCAGGGCGACGCTGAGCGAAAACCCTTGCGCCACTCGCTGCAGGGAGGCGGCAATATGCTGGGGCAGCAGGCCGGTTTCCCACATGGTCATGGCTGTCTTGGCCACTGTCCAGGGCGCGGGCAGCAGGTATGCGGAGACCAGGCCGGATTGCGCCACTGCCTGCCAGTAGACCAGCACCAGCACCGGCGTCAGCAGGACACGCATGACGCGCATGATTACAGGATCCTTGTTGCCTGTTCGCAGGGCAGAGTCAGCAGCCGGTTGGCCAGGGCGTATTTGGCCTCTTGCCACAGCCGTTTTTCTTCGGGGGAGGCTCCAGGCCGTTTTGCCGCCCGCCCGGCAGCCAAAAAGTGCTCGCCGGGCTGTCCGAGGGGCGGAGCCAGCGCAACACGGCGCGACCGGTAGGTGAACTGAAAATAAAAAGAGCCTTCAATGCCGGGTTGGACCCCCTGACGCATGAAGGAGACATCCAGCGTAAACCGCTGTCCGCTGACCATGCGGGTGATCAGCTCAAAGCAGTCTCTGGCTCCAAGACCGGGAAAGGCCGTGAACAGCATAAACTCACGTCGTTCAGGGATGGCGTGCGGAGACAATTCCTGAACAGCCCGCTGCAGCAGGCGGAACCCCAGTACGGCGCCTCCTGCTGCGTCGTACCCGTGGTAACGGAAAATGTCTTCTGGCGTGAACACAAGCTGATGGCCGTTATCGCAAACTGACAGTTCCGGCTGAACCCAGAGGGAAGGATCGGCGATCTGTGCGGGGCAGAACCGGGTGTGGGAAGATGGCTGACACATACAAGGAAAAGGGGTTGGTGTTTCTGAATGGATTTGAATTTAAATATCAAATTT
>DVMI01000121.1 GCA_018715085.1 Candidatus Avidesulfovibrio excrementigallinarum
AATATGTTATAACGCATAAAAAATGCAGGGCCAAGGCATTTTCCTGTATGCCGGCGGCCAGTGCAAAACCAGTTTGCCCCTCTAATACGGGATAAAAAACAAAACCCGTTAGACAGCGCAGGCCGGTCCGGACAGCCGCGCTTTTGTGGGTTTGCAACAGAGCCTGAAGCAACGCACGACGCGTTCGTGCGCGCTGCAGACACGCATACGGCTTTTGCGCCGCAGGGCCGCGGGCTCTGCCTGCGCGCAGGCTTCCGGCGAGAAACGGATCACCGCTTGACAAGCGGCGGATCTTGCCTTGAAGTGGTGCTTCGGGCTGCTCTTCGCGCGGCAGAACGGCCATGCGCGCCGGCGCGGCGTTGGCATCAGACACCTTTTAGCCTTTGGACAGGAGCCGCTATGGGCTTTTTTTCTTCCATAAAGAATCTGTTTGGCGGCGCGAAGCCGTCGGAGGCCGAAACCGAAACAACCGCCCCCCGGCAGGCGCCAGAATCTGAGGCCTCCGCGCAGGACAAGGCTGCCGCCGGCGGCATGACCGAAAAGGAAGCGCCTGCGGGCGGGGACATCCAGGCCGAAGCCGCACAGGCCGGAAAGCCTGCCGCCGGCGAGACCGCCGAGGACGCAACGGCAAAGCAAGCGCCAGCCCCAAACGCCCGGCAGGCCGTACAGGACAGCGCGCCGGCACAGCCTGCCTCCCCGGCAGAGGCCAGACAGGAAGAAATTCCCTCCTCTCCGGCTGCCCCTGCCCTGAATGACGAAGAAAAAGCCATGACCGTGCGCCTGCGCGAGGCGGAACCGCGCCTGTCGGCCTGGCTGGCTGTGGCGCTGGAAGGCGTTGACCGCACAGGCGACGCGTTGTGGCAGCGGTTGCGCTTTCTGCTGCGCGCCCTGGACGCCAGCGACGAGGAAACCGAAGCGTTCATCAGGGATCTGGCCGAGTGGACCGACGCCATGGGCTATGAGGATCTGGCCGACTTCCGCTCGGAACTTCAGTACCGGCTGGCGCTGGCCCTGGATCTCGAAGACGAAGAGGACGAACGCGACCGCCTGTTCGTCAAGCTGCAGGAGGGGCTGGCCAAAACCCGCGCCCAGCTGGGCCAGGGCCTGCAAACGCTGTTTGCCGGATATGGCGAGCTTTCCCCCGCGTTCTGGGATGATCTGCTCGAGCTGTTCATCATGGCCGACATGGGCATGGAGGCCGCCACGACACTGTGCAACCGGCTGCGCAACCGGGCCCGCGAAGCGGGCGCGAAGACCCCCGCCGAACTGCAGCCCCTGCTGGCGGCGGAGCTGGGCGACATTTTCCGGATTCCGCGCCGTGTGGCGGCCATCAACCCGCCTGAAATCGTGCTGATCATCGGCGTCAACGGCGTGGGCAAAACCACGACCATTGCCAAGCTGGCCTACCGGGCCCGCTCTCAGGGCAAGAAAGTCATGCTGGCGGCTGGCGACACCTTCCGCGCGGCGGCTGTGGAGCAGCTCGGCATCTGGGCCCAGCGCACCGGTTCGCTGTTCCACGCCAAGGGACAGAACGCCGATCCGTCCGCTGTGGCCTGGGAAGCTGTTGACCGCGCCGTGGCCGAACAGGTCGACGTGCTGTTTGTGGATACGGCCGGACGCCTGCACACCAAGACCAATCTGATGGAAGAACTCAAAAAGGTGCGCTCGGTCATTGCCCGCAAGCATCCCGGGGCGCCTCACCGCAGCGTGCTGATTCTTGACGCCACCACAGGACAGAACGCCCTGTCGCAGGTCAAGCTGTTCAAGGAAGCCGCCGGCATTGACGAAATCATTCTTACCAAGCTCGACGGCACGGCCAAGGGCGGCGTGGCCGTGGCCGTGGCCATGCAGTTTGGCATTCCTATTACGTTTGTGGGGCTGGGTGAAAAGATGGAGGATCTGCGGCCGTTCAATGGCGACGATTACGCCCGCGCCCTGCTGGAGGCATAACCTGCGCCAGGCCGATCCTGCGCCGCAGGCGCTGTTCGTGCCGGATGCAGCCGCCCGCCTCTGTGCCGGCCTGGGCGGCTGTCAGCGCAAAGGCAGGGCAGCTCCCGGGCTGGCGCGCAAAAACCGCAGGCCCGCCGCGTTCCGGCCCTTGTCTCCAGCGCGGCAAGCGTCCTTTGCAAGCCTGTACTGTCACGGCGCGCCAGGCGCCATGCGGGGCAAAGGCCGGGCCGCTTCTGCCAGGCGCGGCCTGTACACGCTTTTTCATGATGGCTCGGGCAGGTCTCTGCCGGTCTGAACAAGGCTTTCCCCGGCGGAGCGCCCCTGAAAAGGAAGAGACTTGCGCCCGCCAATGCCGGAAAGCGCTCTGCCCCCCCGGGCCCGGCGGTTGCAGCCCTGCCCTTCTCTGGCACACTTTTGGAAACCAGGACGGAAAAAGAAACAACCCCTTCTGCAACGGTTTTCCTCTTTTCCCGCTCCCTGGGCACTGTAAGAACCATCCACCGCAAGGAATCCCTGCCATGGCCAACAGTCTGCAACGCCGCATCAACATGGCCGCCGGCCGTGAGCCCGCCGATCTGCTGATCACCAACGCGCGCGTCGTCAACGTCTTTACCGGCGACGTCGAGCACACCGACGTGGCCATAGGCGAAGGCGTTATCCTCGGGTACGGCCCGCGCGACGCCGCCAGCGTGTTTGACGCCGGCGGCGCCTGCCTGCTGCCCGGCCTCATCGACGCGCACATTCATATCGAATCGAGCATGCTCAGCCCCGCACGCTTTGCCGAGCTGGCGCTGCCGCGCGGCACAACCACCGTCGTCGCCGACCCCCACGAGCTCGTCAACGTGGCCGGTGTTGCGGGTCTGCGCTATTTTCTGGACTGCGCGGCCAGCCTGCCGCTCAACCTGCGCATTGCCGTTCCCTCGTGCGTGCCTGCCACACCTTTTGAAGACGCGGGCGCCGTTCTCCATGCCGAAGACATGGCCCCGTTCATGCGCGACCCCTACGTCGTCAGCGTCGGCGAAATGATGAACTTCCCCGGCGTGGTTGCCGGCGACCCCGACGTGCTCGACAAAATCCAGCTGGGGCACGAGTCCGGACGCGGCATTGACGGACATGTGGTCGGCCTTCCGGACAAAGAGCTCGACGCCTACATGGCCGCCGGAATCCGCAATAACCACGAGTGCAATTCGATAGAGGAAATGCACGAAATCCTGCGCCGGGGCGGCTATATCCTGCTGCGCGAAGGATCGGCAGCCAGAAACCTGGGCCTGCTGCTGCGGGGAATCACGCCCGCCAACGCCCGCCGCTGCGCCCTGTGCTGCGACGACCGCCATGCCGAAGATTTCCTGCGCGACGGGTACATGGATCATCTGCTCCGCCTTGCTGTGGCCCAGGGCACAAATCCGCTGCTGGCCGTCACGCTCTGCACCCTCAACGCCGCCGAAGCCATGGGACTGCACGGCAAGGGCGGCATTGCCCCGGGCTGGGACGCGGACCTTGTTCTTGTGGACAACCTGCACGACTTCACCGTTCTGCGCACCTGGATCGGCGGCCGCTGCGTGGCTGCTGAAGGCAGGGTTCTGGCCGAAATGCCGCGCGTCGACGCCTCCCTGCTGACAGGTTCTGTCCGCCCGGCCCCGCTGACGCCGCACGCTCTGGATGTGTGCGTGCCCTCAGGACGCGCCCGGGTCATCGAGCTGGCGGCAGGCTCTCTTATCACGCGCAATGCCGTGCGCAACGTGCAGATCACTGCCGGCGGCCTGTTCGACCCCGCCGCCAATCCCGGCATCTGCAAGCTCGCCGTCATCGAACGCCACAAGCGCACCGGCCTTGTGGGCACCGGGCTGCTGGCAGGCTACGGCCTGCACGGCGGAGCCGTGGCCACCTCGGTAGCCCACGACTCTCACAACATCGTCGTTGCCGGTGACTCGGACAAGGCCATGCGCACGGCCGTGGACAGGCTTATTGCCCTGGGCGGCGGCTGCGTGATCTGCCGGGATAACGAAATCCTCGCCGAACTGGCCCTGCCGCTGGCCGGTCTGATGAGCGACGACGAGCCCGCCGCCGTAAGCGAAACGCTGGCCGTCATCAACAGGCTGGCCCACACGGAACTGGGCATCCCCTCCGGCGTGGATCCGCTGATGTCCCTGAGCTTTATGGCTCTGCCCGTCATCCCCTCGCTCAAGCTCACCGCCCGCGGCCTGTTTGACGTGGATCGCTTCTGTTTTGTCTCTGTTGACGCTGCCCAGTAACCCCGCGGATGCCGCGCGCCCCCGGCGCCGTCCGCAACCGCCGAACCTTGCCAAGGAGTCTGCCATGGATTTCACCCAACTTGTTGCCCAGCGCTATTCTGTCCGCAAATACGCCGAACGCCCTGTCGAACCCGAAAAAATCCAGGCCGTTCTTGAAGCCGGACGTCTTGCGCCTACGGCCAAAAACCTGCAACCTCAGCGCATCCATGTGATCCAGTCTCCTGAAGCGCTGGCCAAAATCCGCGAAGCCGTCCATTGCGCGTTCAACGCGCCGACAGTCCTCATCTGCTGCGGCGACGTGACTAAAGGCTGGGTCAACCCTTACACGCAGTTCAACCATACCGAAACCGACGTGGCCATTGTCACCTGCCACATGATGCTCAAAGCCACCGAACTGGGCCTGGGCACGCTCTGGGTCGGCCTGTTCGATCCCCAGAAAGTCAGCGACACCTTTGAACTGCCCGAACAGGAAATTCCCTTTGCCCTGCTCCTGCTGGGCTATGCGGCCGACGACGCCGCCCCCGCCTCCGCGCACAGCGTGCGCAAGCCCCTTTCCGAAACGGTCAGCTGGCTCTAAGGAGGATCGACAGCAGGGACGCTGTCTGGTGGGGGGGGAGGAGGAACCCCTTGTGCACAGGGGTGCTCCGCCTCACCCCTCATGCTTCTTCCCAAAACGTTTGCCTGCTCCGGACTGTCTTTAGCGGCAGGCCTCCGGCCTTTACATCCGGATTTTGCTCCCTGCCGTCCGCCCCGCCCGTGCCGGCTCCCCGGCAGGCGCGCACCTGCGCCGGATATGCCGCCACGCAACAGGCACATTCCTCAAACGCAAAAAACCACCTGCATGGCGGGTGGTTTTTGTTTTGCGCGTGAGTGTTGTTGTCCCCATTGAGCGCCTGTCAGGCTTTCAGCAGGCTGAAACCCAAAAGAAAAAGCCCCCATGGCCTGGGCCATGAGGGCTTAAAAATTTCTGGCGCGCCAGGAGAGATTCGAACTCCCGGCCTACAGGTTCGTAGCCTGTTGCTCTATCCAGCTGAGCTACTAGCGCAACCGAGAAATGTGTTTACTCTCTGCCCCCTCCCCCGTCAAGCATTTTTTGCGGTCTGAACACATTTTTTCAAAAAAAATTTTTATGCGCCGTCCAGGAAGGCTGTGCAGAAGGCGATCGTCCCGGCTTTTCAGCCTTCTTTTCTTGCAGATGTGCTTTGCCCCCCTCCATCATCGCCTTGCCGATGCGCAGCGCTCCGGCAAGACACGGGAGGTGTGCCCGGAGCAATCCTGTTTGCGTCCTGCCGCGCAGTGTCAGCAGCATTCTGTCATTTTCCGTTTCTGCCTTCCCTCTCCCTCCTGCAAGAATGCCGCGGCAGGCAAAGCCCCTTGCGGCGCAGTCAGGCCCGGCCGGCTCCAGGAAGCAGAAACGCGCCGGGCGGTCTGTCCTTCCTGCATAAAGCCCGCCGGAAGCCCCGCAAACCGGCGCAAGGACGCGCCAAGAACAAGGCTGTGCGCCTTTCGGCGTGTTCCGCCAGCGCCAGGCACACCCCAGGCCGTCACCCATCCGGCAGAAAGACTGCAAGAAAGGCTGTTGTACTGCCCGCGTTGCCGGACACTCCCGGCAAAGCCGCGCTGAAGGCGTGCCAACGCCTCCGGCGCACGTTGCCGGGCGCGTTGCATACCGCCCCTTCACCCCGGGCAACGGCCGCCTTGCGGGCACCGCCCGCGCAGCCGGTCTGGCCGCTTTCAGGCGGAATACCGGCCTGCGCTCCTTGTGGGACACGCCGGCGGCGCGCCGCGCTCTCACTTTTCTGGTTTCAGCGGCCCATAAAAATACGCCGCCGTGGCGCCCCCGTCGATCAGCACGTCCGATCCGGTCATATAGGCGCCCTTGTTGCTCATGAGCAGCTCGGCCACATTGGCGATTTCGTCGGCCGTGCCGGGACGCCCGGCCGGACAACCGGCAAACATCCGCTTGTAGAATCCGCCCCGCGGGCCGCGAAACTCGTCAAGCGCCAGCGGTGTCACCACGATACCGGGGGAAATGGCGTTGATGCGCGCGCCCCTGGCCCCCCATCTGACGGCTTCGGCCATGACCCGCTGCACGTTGCAGCGCTTGGCCAGCTGGTAGGCGTGCAGCGTGTCTCTGATATGATCCGGTCTGAGAACGGCAAGATCCAGCAGCTGTTCTGCAGGCGTGGTGGCCAGCTGTTCGTCAATGTCCGCGCCAAGGGCAGGCAGGCGGTGCCCGGACTGGCTTGCCACGATCACGCCGGCCCCGCCTCTGGCGATGACCTTGCCGACCTCTTCCAGCAGCATGGCCGTGCCGTACAGATCCACGCGCAGAATCGTTTCAATGTCGGCCTGGCTTGGCGAAACGCCCGCCGCATTGACAAACATGGCGATGTTGCCATGCCTGCGCGCTTCATCAATCAGGTTCAGGACCGCATCCCGCGAAGCGATGTCTGCCTCCAGCGGCACAGCGTCAAACCCGGCCTCATTCATGACCGTGCACACTTCAAGGGCCTTTTCCCGCCTGCTGTCGCCCACGACAATTTTTTTGCCATAGCCCAGCCTGCGGGCGATGGCCATGCCGATCTGACCGGCCCCAGTCAAAAGCAGCACCTCTTTCATCGCCGGTTGTCCTCTTTTGCGGCAACGCGCCCACGGGCGCTTTTTTCTGCACCGGCCGCATTTTCCGGACCGTCTGTCACTGCGGCGTCAGTCAACGCCGCTTTGCGCGCTTTCTCTGCGCAGTCCTCCTGCATTGCAAAGGCCTTTTTGTAGAACGCCGTCATTTTTTGCACGGCCTGCCCGACATACTGCGGCCTGTCGTACAAATCGACGTGCGAAGCGCCTTCTATCGTGTATATTTCCTTGTTCGTTCCCGGAATGGCGTCATAGATTGCCTGGCTGTGATGGCGGGAGTCGGCCCGGCTGCCCACAACAAACAGGACCGGCTGCGTAAACAGTTTTGTTGTGACGTTGACTGCAGAAAACAACATCTTCTTGTCGCCGCTGACAAACAACATCCGGTTGACGGAGCGGGGATGCTGCCCCCGGGGGGTGCGGTAATAGTCATAGGCTTCGACAAAGGTGGCAGGAAACGCTTCCCCGGGCTGGCTTTTGCGTTCAAGATCGCGCAGCGCGGGATTGGCAAAGGCGCCGGACGCGTCTCCTTCCAGCGTGTCAGGCGTAATGGGATGCCAGAGCGGCGCCGCGCCGCGGGCTTCCCTGGTGCGCTGTGCGGCCACGGCTTCCAGCTTTGCAATCTGCGCCTCAACACTGGCCCCGCCAAGCCAGCCGTCCCGGTTTGTGGAGCCGATGTCGGCGGTACTGACGCCCACGGCGGCCTTAATGCGGCGTTCGGTAGGCGTCACGGCCATGACGTATCCGCCGCCTGCACAAATGCCCAGCGCGCCGATGCGCTCCTCGTCCACATAAGGCAGCGTCGTCAGATAATCCACAGCGCAGTGAATGTCTTCCATTCTGGCAAAGGGATCCTCAACATAGCGGGGCTCGCCGCCGCTTTCGCCCACATACGACGCGTCAAAGGCCAGTGTGACAAACCCCTGCTCTGCCAGACGGCGGGCGTACAGACCGGCGGTCTGCTCCTTGACGCTGCCCGCAGGATGAACGCAGATGACGGCCGAATAACGCCCGTGTGCGTCAAAGCCTTCCGGCAGATATAAATTGCCCGCCAGCGTAATGGCCTTGTTGGGGAACGAAATCGCCTGTACGCTGACACCACTTGCCGGGTTGGCACGGCTGTACAACGCGCCGGCCATGACCAGGCATGCCGCCAGGAATAACGGAACAAGCCCCTTAAAGAACTGTTGCTGCATGGTCCTTCCTCCAGCTGTTTGAGGAAGGCCGCCTTCAGACCGGCCATGGGGCAGGAGGCAGGCGCGCTGCCGCCGGAACGGAACCGCACCAGATCCGGCCCTGTCCGCATGAAGGCTTCGGCCCTGTCCGGACGGCCTCCCGCATGTTTCAGGATATCCGGACAATACCTCCGCCCCTGTGCGTGCTGTAGATACAATCCGCTCTGATCCTTGCCTGATCCTCCGGCCTTGCGGCGGCCATAAGAAAACGCGCAGCAGGCGGAAAGGGCTGCGGTCCGCAGAAAACGCGCGGCAGGGCCGCTGATCCCGGCCTGACAGTATGTTCTTATGGCCGTCCGCCCTGTACGGCTCTGCCCTGGCGGCACGAAAGGCGCGATCCTGGCCTGTGCGCCTCCGCGCTTTGGGGGCTGGTGAATCCACGTTTCCAATGACAGGCAGGCACAGGCGCTGCGGCAGCCTGGCACGCAGGCGTGTGCCGGGCGGACGGCACGGGTTGAACCGCCTGACGGCAAAGAACCGGCAGGGCCAAAAACTGTCGCCGCGGAAAGAGGCGTGCTGTCCTGGCCCGGACGCGCCGGCCGCGTACAAGTTTGATCTGTGTCTGAAATTCTTGCCTGATACTCTCGCACGCCTGTGCAGGGCAGGAACACTGTGCTAACGTGGAGCTGTCCCCGGGGTGAGTGCGCACCGCAGCCTGTTGCGCACCGGCTGTGGCCGCAAGAGCCGCAGGGCCGTCGCCGGCCGCCGTCCGGCTGACGGCATGGAAGATGGGGCCCCTGCCAAAGGACGGGGCCCGGACTTCGGACAGCGCTGGCAAGCTCTGCCCGGGTCCTGCCCTTCAACCTGTTACCAGACGGACAACACGCATGACTGAAGCGGAACGCGCCGCGTTGGCAAACGACAACGATCTGTTAAAGGAACTGCTGCTGCGCCGGATGCCCGAACCCGGCAAGCGCGCCACCGCCGTGGAGGGGCTGTTCATGTCCCGGCGCGAATCGGACGAGCATGTGGAGAACTGTTTCTACAGGCCCTCTGTCGGGCTGGTTGTCCAGGGAAACAAACGGTCGATAGTCGGTACAGACGAATACTGCTACGGCGAAAATCAATGTCTTGTCGTCAGCGTGGACATGCCGAGTTCCTTTTTTGCTTCCGGAGCCACGCGGGAACGCCCCTTCCTGGCCGTGTCGCTCGATCTGGACACGCCTCTGCTTGCCCGGCTCGCCATGGAACTGCCGCCCGCTGCCGGCCTTCCGCAAGCCCCGCACAGAGGCGTCGCCGTCACAGACGCCACGCCGGATCTGCTGAACGCCTTTCTGCGTCTTGTCCGGATTCTGGACAAACCGGAAGAAGCTCCGTTCATCGCTCCCATTGTCGTCCGCGAAATCCACTGCTGGCTGCTCATGGGCCCCCTGGGCGCGACGCTGCGCCGGTTTGGCACCTACGGCACCCAGGGTAACCAGATTGCCCGGGCCATCGCCTGGCTGCGGGACAATTACAAAGAACCGTTGCAGGTCGAAGCGCTGGCCCGCAAAGTCAATATGGGCACGTCCACCTTTCACCGGCATTTTAAGGAAGTGACTTCGCTCAGCCCCCTGCAGTATCATAAGCGCCTGCGCCTGTACGAGGCCCAAAGGCTGATGCTTGCCGGGAGCGCCGACGCTGCCAGCGCCGGCCTGGCCGTGGGCTACGAAAGCCCTACCCAGTTCAATCGCGAATACAAGCGGATGTTTGGCGAGCCGCCGCGGCGCGACGTCATGCGCCGGCGCTGAAGGCGGCCGCGCGGTCAGAAAAGGCCGGGCCGTTGCGTGCGGCGCATGCGGCAGGGAGTCCGCCGTCTTTTCTGAGCGCCTTCCTGCGCGCAAAAACGCCGGAGCGCCCGGCAGGACCGGCCTTTTTGTGCCGGATCTGCGGCTGCCCGTGCCATGCCGTGGCCGGCAGGGCACACAAAAAGTTGAGGCGCGCCTTATTGCTAAGACGCGCCTCAAAAAATCAGGATCCGTCACAGGACGGCGTCCCCGATGTGGCCTACACGCAGCCGGTGGGCTTGGGCAGACCGGCCATTTTGCAGGCTCCCTTCCCAGGTCCGGACGGGAAGAGTTCGTACACTTCCTTCAGCTTGTATCCCGTGTTCTTGGACAGGATACGCACCATCGGAGCGATGCCGTTTTTACGGTAGTAGTCCTGCAGGAAGTCCAGGATCTTCTGGTGGTCAGGGGTCAGTTCAGAAATCCCTTCGGATTCCATCACATATTCCAGCCATTCGGGGCACCAGGTATCAAACTTCAGCAGGAAACCGTCTTCATCAACTTCGAAGGTTTTGCCCTTGTAAGTTACTTCAGCCATTAGGTTCCTCCTCTTAAGACTAGTCTTTGGACGGGGATCCATCCATCGAGCTCTCGCGGGAGAGCCATGTTGTTATACAGCTCACTCGTGCTCGCCAATAGACTGTGTCCCCTTTGCCATAATCTGCAATAAATAGCAAGGGGGAGAACTTGCAAACAGGCTGTCTTATCGCTGAAAATTTCACTCTCTCACTGGGAATTCAAAATGTTATCACACAAACTATCCATTTCCGGCCCGTGATCAAGCCCGCACAGATGCCCCATACCATGTGCCAAAAGGCGCAGAAGGTGTTCCTGCGGCTCCTGCCGGAACAAAAACGCTTCGCGCCAGACCGCGTCAACCGACAAAATAAGGCTTCCAGGCATGTCCGGCATGTTGTCGGAAGCCTCCAGGCCGCCCTGCTCCGCGTCCCCGGGCGGAAACGACAAAATGTTGGTGGGCCCGACACAGCCCATGGCGTCACTGTTGCAGCAGGCCATGTCGCCGTCGCGCACCAGCATGAGTTCCACGCAGGACGGCGCCGACGTGCTGTAACGCCGGGCCGCGCACAGCATGCCTGCAAGCGCCTGCCTGAGCGCCCGGACATCCAGCGGCAGGCACCACGCGTGCTCCTTGCCGCCAATCCAGACTGTGTCGCCCGGCGTTCTGACTTCTCCGGCCGGCACGCTCATGCCTCTGCCTTTCCCGCCGCACTGGCGGGTGCGGCTCCAGACGCCGTTCCATGGGTTCCGCCGCCGGCTCCGCCATTTGGCGCAGCGGTTGCGCCGCCGGCTCCCTCAGTAGTCTTTCCAGCCGTGCCGGCGGGTGCGGCGCCAGACGACGTCCCATGGGTTCCGCCGCCGGCTCCGCCATTTGGCGCAGCGGTTGCGCCGCCGGCTCCCTCAGCGGTCTTTCCCGCCGCACTGGCGGGTGCGGCTCCAGACGCCGCATGGGGCCTGGCCGCGCCGTTCTGGCCTTCCTTTTCGTTTTTCTTTGCCTCGGGATAGGCAATCCGCTGATGGAACAGACCGATGAGAATGCGGGCAAAGCTCTCCGAAAGCTTGTGCAGATCCTTGAAGGTCAGTTCCGATTCGTCAAGTTGGCCGTCAGCAAAGATACCCTTGACGATCGTATCGATATGGCTGCGGATGCGCGCCGGCGTCGGGTCGGTCAGGGTGCGGCTGGACGCCTCCACCACGTCGGCCAGCATGACGATGGCCGCCTCGCGCGTCTGCGGTCTGGGGCCGGGGTAAGAAAAGTCTTCAACCTTGGGCGACTCGCCCAGTTCCTGCGCCTTGCGGTAGAAAAAGCGCATGACGCTGGTGCCGTGGTGCTGGCGGATGATGTCTTCGATTTCCTCGCCCAGGTGATGCGTCTGGGCCAGTTCCGTCCCCTTCTTCACATGCGAGCCCAGAATCAGTGCGCTCATGGCCGGTGCGAGCTTGTCGTGCTTGTTGGGGCCGCCGAACTGATTTTCAATAAAGTACTCCGGCCGCGCGAGCTTGCCCACGTCGTGATACAGCGCAGCCACCTTGCACAGCAGGCTGTTGGCGTTGACGGCCTTGGCCCCTGCCTCGACCATGTTGGAAACCACCAGCGAGTGATGATAGGTCCCGGGGATGGTGACCATCAGTTCCTGCAGCAGCGGCTGTTCCATGCTCATCAGTTCCATGAGCCTGAAGCGCGTTGTGTAATGGAACAACATTTCCAAAAGAGGACTGACGGCAAACAGAATCAGAAGGGACAGGAACGCGTTGATCCCTGCGCACCCTACAAGCATGAGCGTGGATTCGGCGCCCCGGTAGCCTTCCATCCAGCCGCAGCCGATGGCCAGCGCGGCCATGGCCAGGAAAAGCGGCACCACGCCGCGCACCACATCCTGACGGGTTTGGGAACGCAAAATGAGCCAGGTGTTGACCATGGCCGACAGGTAGAAGAACATGAACGCCGGGATATTGGCCTTAAACAGCGCCACGGCAAACAGCGACAGCAAAATGCCCACCACGCAGTAGCGCCGCGCCGCGAACATGAGCGACGAGAGCCCGGCAATGCCCGCCAGCGGAAAACCGTACACCGACATGCTGAGCATCCCCGGCGTCATGAGCCGGCCCAGCAGTAAAAACGCGCCCTTGGCCAGGATGCCGGTCAGCACAAGCAGCAGTGCGATGAGCAGAAAATCCTTTTCGCGCAGCGGCGTGCCCATCTTGCCGCTGGGGGCCTGGAACATGCCCATGCACAGCAGCATGGACACAAGGAACAGCCCCCCCACATACCACAGTTGTAAAAATTCCTGATTCCGTCCGAACAGGCTTTGCAGCTTAAGCTGGGTTTCGCGGGTGACGATTTCGCCGCGCGACACCACAAGCTCGCCCTTGCGGATGCTGTAGAGCACAGGCTTGACGCTGCTGGCCATCTGTGCGCCAAGCTTCAGCGTGGCCTCACGGTTGACCACCATCGAAGGCTTGGTCAGCAGGGAAAACAGCCTGTCCACGGCCCGGCGGGCCGGCGTGTCCAGCCGGGCGTCGTCGCGCATGAGCTGGCTGAACTGCACAAGCAGCAGCGACAGATCGGGAATGTCCACCGCGTCGTGCCGGAGCACTTCCATATCCGACTCGGTGTCGCGGATGAGAATGCCGCCCTTGGACGCCAGAATCTGCCGCGAATCGCCCACAACGCCAGAAGCCAGCTGCCGCTCAAACCACGGCAGCGCCCTGTTGAGGATAAAACTCTGCACTGCCGGCTGCGCCCACTGCCTGGCCAGATTCTGAGAGACAGGCGATCCGACGCTCGCGCTCAACTGTTTGAGCAGTCCTTCGCTCAACGGCGCCTCCGCCGCGTTTCCGGAAGCGGCTTGCGCAGGGGCGGCATCTTCTTCCTCATCCGCGTCTGCCTCGTCCTCTGACGGGGCATCGTCCTCCGCCGTCTGGGCCTCCGGCGCGGCGGCTCCCGCTTCCGGCGCTGTGGCAGACGCGCCATCGGCGCTTTTTGAAGGATCCTGCGCCGCCTGATCACCCCCGCCGGTATTGACCAGCTTGAGCACGGCAGTCACCTGATCCCGCAATTCCTTGATGACGCCCGTATCCAGCGTGAACACCGTCGGTTGCAGCTCGGCCACTTTCTCGCGCTGGTGCTTGGTCGCCGACGCATCCTCCACGGTCAGGTCGCGGTGGGCAATGACGTCTGTATCGGCCATTTCCCCGGCTACAAACAGCCTGTGCCTGGCAGACGGCTCCAGCCCGGCCAGCACCGACATCAGAAACAGCGTGACTGCAAGGATCAGCAGCCCGCGCCCAGAATGGTGATACGTCAGCGCGTTGCGCATTACCTGTGACAGTTCAATCAGACTCAGTGCGTTTTTCATGTGCGTCATATGCCTGTACGATGCGGCCCACCAGAGGGTGCCTGACCACATCGGCTGCGGTAAACCGGCGGAAAGCCACGCCCTTGACGTTCTGGAGCACTTCCAGCGCGTGCAGCAGGCCGGATCGCCCCGGACCGGACAGTTCCCGCGACGCGGGCAAATCGATCTGCGTCACGTCGCCGGTGATGACCGCGCGCGATCCAAACCCCAGACGGGTAAGAAACATCTTCATCTGCTCGCGCGTGGTGTTCTGCGCCTCATCAAGAATGATGAAGGCGTCGTTGAGCGTGCGGCCGCGCATGAACGCCAGCGGCGCCACCTCGATGGTCCCGGCTTCCTGAAGGGAAGCCAGCTTCTGAGGCCCCAGCATGTCCTGAAGCGCGTCATACAGCGGGCGCAGGTAGGGGTTGACCTTTTCTGTCAAATCGCCCGGCAGAAAGCCCAGCCGCTCGCCCGCCTCCACGGCGGGACGCGTCAGCACGATGCGGCGCACCCGGTGCGCCAGCAGCATCGAAAGGGCCACGCCAACGGCAAGATAGGTTTTGCCTGTCCCTGCAGGGCCCACGGCAAACACCATTTCTTCAGAGCGCAGCGTTTCGATATAGGCCCGCTGGGCCGCGTTGCGCGCGGTCAGCGTTCTGCGCGGCAACGCCAGCGACGACGACTGCCGGAACACTTCCCGCAGATCAACACTCTCGTCGCCAAGCAACAGTTGCAGTCCCTGTTCCAGATCGCGGTATTCCACGGTCTGTCCGGCGCGGACCACGCCATAAAACTGGGTAAAGAGATTGAGGAGACGTTCTCTGAGTGCGGCATCCCGGGAACCAACGCTCAACGTCGCCCCGCAGGACGACAGCTGCGCGCCGGTTCTGGCCGACAGCTGCGCAAGATGCGCATTCTGGGGCCCAAACAGCAGATTGGCCAGTGAAGGATCATCAAACGTTAGTGTTTCTAACGGAGCAGAGGCGTTTTTTGACATGCAGTCGCCACAGTTTAAGGATACAAATGCCATGGCCCACAATGCGGCCCCGGCCGGCACACCCGCCAGCCGCTCTCGGCGCCGCCATGGCGCTCCCCGGCAACTCCGGGAGTCAGCGGTAAAATAGCTTTTTTCCTATGTTTCGTCTATACATACAACTCATTGAATATATTATGTTAATAAATTCCCAGCTTCGCAATTGGCCGTCTGCGGCCCGTCTTGCCCTGCCGGGGCGTCAGGCCGGAAGGCACTCCGTGGCCGCGCCAGACCGTCCGGCGGCCTCTGCGGTGCGGCTCCGCTGCCGCCGCACCGGCCTGCTCAACGGCGGGAAGTACATGGACATCCGCACGATAATGCGCTATTCTACGCAGTTGCGTTAGCGCCCCTTTCCGGAGGCCTTCCCCCCGGACTGGCGTGCCTTTGGCCGTTTCTGTACCTAAAAAATACTTCCACGCCTCCCCGCTGGCGGGATATCCTGACACCATGACAAAACACGCCTTCACCCGTTTTTGGCTCTGCCTTCCGTACCTGCTGTTCTGCCTGCTGCTGGCCGCGCCGCAAGCCTCCATGGCGCTTGCCGCAACAGACGATGCGCCGGCCGCCGCGGCAGCGGACAAGAACGGCGCCGACAATCAACAGCAGGACGACGAACAGGAAGAGGAAGAGCTCCAGGAACCTGAATCCATGGCGAGCAAGCTGCGCATGGAAGCCGAGGTGGCCAAGCAGAACGCCGAAACCACGGCTGCCGACGACGCCGTCTGGGAAGAGGCCCTGCAGCAAAACCAGATGGAGCTCAAAAACATGGAGCTTGAGGCGCAGGAGATCGGCGAACAGCTCAAGGACATCATTTCGCCGCTCAAGCTCAGCCTTGCCGATACGGAAGCCTCTGCCCGCCGCCTGTTTGCCCTGGCCACCGCCCACCAGATGGAACCGCTCATGCTGGAGGCCATCGATCAGCGCGGGCTGCTGATGGCCGGATCCTTACGGCAGCAGATGCAACCGCTGCAAACGGCACGGGACGTGGTTGCCGAAATCCTTTCTGCCCTGGAGCAGGTCAAAAAGACGCTGCCGGCGCAGGGAACGCTCCGCCGCAACAGCGAAGAAGCCCGCACCTGGAATCAGATCGGCACGGTGGAAAGGAAGATCAAGACCATCAACACCAGGCTGACGCAGGCACTGGAGCCTGCCGACAGGCTTCTGGCCAGTCTGGACAAGATGCATACCGAAATCAACGCCTACATCCCTTCGCTGTGGCAGACACACTACCTGTCGATGCCAAGCCGCTTTTTTGAGCCCGAAGCCTGGAAAGACATTCAGGGACGCTGGGAAAAATCCCTGCAGAATTTCTCTCTGCGGATGAACACCGAGTTTCCCCGCACGCAGACGGCCTGGCAGGCTCTGGGGCTGCGCTTTGTCAACGTGCTGCTGCTCGGACTGCTGATCCTCTTCTTCACGAACCGCCGCCTGCGGCTCAGTGAACAGCGCGGCAACATGAAGCCCGAAGCCCGCAGGCGCATCCTGGCCGGGCTGTTTGCCCAGTTCACCGGTCTTGCGCTGCTGGCCGCCTCGTTCAGCGCCCAGGGCGAGCACTTCCGCGGGCTGCTGACGCTGGGCAGCCTGTTCGTCATTGCCGGCGAAATGTCCCTGGCCTGGATCCTGCGCCGCCTCAGCATTGAAAAGGCCAGCAAGCTCACGCCGCTCTGGCCTGTGTATATCACGTCCTGTTCGGCGGTGATCATCTGCTACCCGCAGTTCCCCATTGCAGTGCTGTCGTTGAGCTGGATTGTGCTCGGCCTGTTCTTTACCCTGATGCTGCGCCGGATCAACCTCAGCGCAGTGCCCGTTGTCGAACGCAATGAGCTGCACATCCATCAGATCATGCTCTGGATCAGCCTTGGCATTGCCACCATCGGCTGGCCGCGCATGGGCATTCTGCTGCTCATGATGACCAACTGCATCCTGATCAGCACGCAGCTTATCATCGCGCTGATGCAGCTGCTCAATCGTTCGTCCGAGGCTTCGGATCGGGGGCTCGCGGCGGAAAAGAGCGTGTTTGCCAGCATCACGGCCGCCTTTGTGGCGCCCATGCTCATTCTGCTGGTGCTTGGCGGCGTGGTGGTCTGGATTACGGCCATGCCCGGCGGCAGCACCCTGCTGCTGCACTACCTCAGCGCCGGGGTGCATGTGGGGTCGGCCTCGTTCAACTTCTTCAATCTGTTCTTCATCCTCAGCGCGTTTTACATCACCCGCGCAGCCATCACGGCGGCCAGGGCATTCCTGAACCGCATGAGCCTTTCCTCGCGCCGGCTGGATACGTCGCTCATCCCGCCCATGCAGACAGCCATCACCTACGGACTGTGGACGCTGTTCGCGCTCCTTGCGCTGCGGGCCCTTGGCTTCAGCCTGCAAAACCTTGCGGTCATCGCCGGCGGCCTTTCTGTCGGTATCGGTTTTGGTATGCAGAACATCGTCAATAACTTCTTCTCCGGCCTCATCCTCATTTTCAGCCGGACACTCCACGAAGGCGATGTCATTGACGTGGGCGACCTGCAGGGCACGGTCCGCAAAATCAGCATCCGTGCAACGATGATCGAAACGTTCGACAACGCCGTCATCTTTGTGCCCAACTCCGAATTTGTCTCCAACCGGTTGATCAACTGGACGCGCAACGGCCGCCTTGTCCGCCGCGAAGTGGCCGTGGGCGTTGCGTACGGGACGGATCCCAAGCTTGTGGAAAAGCTGCTGCTGGAAGTCGCGCAGGACGTGCAGACTGTTGTGCGCCGTCCGCAGCCCTGTGTGCTGTTCATGGACTTTGCCGACAGCACGCTGAACTTTGTCCTCAGATACTGGGCGGATATTTCCAACACAACCGACGCCGCCTCTATCATCCGGCATAAGATTGTGGACGTCTTTGCCAAAAACCAGGTGGAAATTGCCTTCCCGCAGCTCGACGTGCATCTTTTCCAGACGGCCACCCCGGTGCCTGAACAGCTCCCCGGGCAGGATCCCGCCCAAGACGGCGGTCAGGAGGAAGGGCAGCCTTCTGCAGAATCCGAACAGGGCAACGCCGGCAGGCCCGCCCCTACTCCGGCCGCAGCCTAGGCCGGGGCTGCCGCAACACACTGTCTGCAAACAAAGGACGCCCTTTTTGATAAAAGGGCGTCCTTTGTTTTTCCTGCTTTTTTACCCGGCACGAGTGCGGTCCCGCGTTCAGGCGGCGCGGACACTAAAAAAAGTGCCGTCTGCGCCGGCGTTGCCGTACCGCCGCGCCCTGCCCTGCATCCCCTCTGGACGCAGATTCAGGTCCTTGTTCCGGCCTTGCAGCAAAAGACCGGACCAAAACGGACCTGGCAGACCCACGCGGCCCACGTCTTTAAAAGTGCTCCTCTGTGGACAGTATCCCCTCTGGTGGCAGCGCAAGCCACCTGACGGCCGCTTCGCGCGCCGCCGCAGGCAGTGCCTCAAACCAGACGGGCAGACAGGACGCCTCAAATCCAGCGCACGCCAGCCGGGCGTGATGAAGACAAAACGGCAGCGTGTCGCGCGCGCCATACAGGCTGTCCCCCACCAGCGGCATGCCCTGCGACGCCAGATGCGCCCGAATCTGATGCCGCGCGCCGCGTACAATCCGGCATCCGGCCAGCAGGCGGGGCGTTGCGCCAAGAGGCGGCAGTAAGGCCAGCACGGTGACGTCGGTCCAGCGTTCCGGCGGCGCCTGCTGCGCAAGAACCCGGCTTTTTTTGCGCCTGGCGGTGTCCAGTGCCGTTTTGCAGCAACAGCGAAGGCCGACACGGCCGGTTCCTTCTGCAACGGCCAGGTAGCGTTTGCACACCGCGCCCTGCTCCTCGGCCTGCCGCCACAGCTCCGCCCCGCCGTCAGTCAGTGCGGCCAGCACCAGTCCCGAGGTCCCCGTGTCCAGACGGTTCAGCAGACGGGGGGCAAACGCCGTGCCGTCCGGCTGTGTCAGCAATTCGGGCAGGCAGTCTTCCAGGGCCGGCCGCGAACTCCCCGCAAGGCGCACCGTCGGCAGTCCGGCGGGCTTGTACAGCGCGGCCAGGACAGCGTTGCGGGCAATCAGGCGCGGCCCGTCGTCAGAAGGCGCCGCCTTGTCCGGCGCAGCAGGCAACACGGCCGCAGTGCCGTCCTCTGCCAGCGCAATCGCAAGGCGCTGCCCTTCCCGCACGCGCGCCGCCGGAGAGGCCGGGCGGCCGTTCAACAGCACATGCCCTTCCTCGCACAGACGCCGCCGCGCACGCAGCCCCCCAGAAACATAAAGGGCCAGCGCCCTGTCAAGGCGCTGGCCGTCCGCGTCGGGTGGAATCGTTACATGAAGTCCTTCTGGCATACGCGAAAGAGCCCGCAAGCCCTAGCTTTCTCGCTTGATGTAATAAAGCCCACACGCCACGGCGGCAATACCAAGGAAAAAGAACACAAAGCTCATAGATGCTCCTGCACCGGCGTATCCCGGTTACGGCTTGTCGCGTCCGACCATCTGCAACGCGTTGCGGATCAGCATGCCCGAAAATCCTCCCAAGGGCAAGCAGACCCGGTTGCAGGACAACGCTTTGCTTGACAGGGCGTGTCCCCTTTCCTACAAACAGTCTTCTATAGTCCTTTATGCTTTGCGACCCCGGCCTTCAGCCCCTTCCCGCCCTGAGGGAGGCGGACCTTCGGGCAGAATCCGGGGAGGGGGCGCAGCCCCCCCGGCGCAGAACCGTCCTTCTGGAAAAGGCGTGCAGCTCTGTCTGCCCGCGCAGGTTCCGGCCGCCCTGCCTGTCCCGCAGCGGCGCTTTGCGGCCATAACGTTTCTCAGCTTCCGTGCTGAAAGGTACCCTCATGCAACAGCCCCGCGTCGCCATTGTCGGTGGCGGCCTGGCCGGTTGCGAGTGCGCGCTGCACCTCGCCCGCCATGGCATTGCCGTCACCCTTATGGAACAAAAACCTCTGCGCTACTCGCCCGCTCATGTCATGCCCAAACTGGCGGAGCTGGTCTGCTCCAACTCTCTCCGCTCTGACGAACTGACCTCGGGCGTAGGCCTGCTCAAGCAGGAAATGCGCGATCTGGGCAGCGCGTTCATGGCTGTGGCCGATGCCGTCCGCGTGCCTGCGGGCAAGGCGCTGGCCGTGGATCGCGAAGCCTTTGCCGACGGCATGGAACGCCTGATTGCCGGCACACCCGGGCTGACGGTGGAACGCTGCGTCATCGAGGGGCTTGACGATCCCCGCCTGCGCCTGCGCGAAACAGAAGACGGCGAAGGGTTCGACCGCGTCGTCATTGCCGCCGGTCCCCTGGCCGGCGACGAGCTGTCCGCCTCTCTTGCCGCGGCCGTGGGTGCAGAACACCTGTATTTTTATGACGCCATTGCGCCCATTGTCGCCTTTGACTCCATTGACATGTCCATCGCCTTCTGGGGCAGCCGTTACGAAGAGCCCGGCAGTGGGGATTATCTGAACTGCCCCATGAACGAAGAAGAATATCGCCGCTTCTACACGGCCCTCATCGAAGCCGACAAACTCGCTGCCCACGCGTTTGAGAAGGAAATCCACTTTGAGGGCTGCATGCCGGTCGAAGCCCTGGCCGCCCGCGGCGAACGGACGCTGACTTTCGGTCCGCTCAAGCCCGTGGGCCTGACAGATCCCCGCACGGGCCGCCGCCCGTTTGCCGTGCTGCAGCTGCGGCCTGAAAACGCCGCGCGCACCCTTTTCAACCTGGTAGGCTGCCAGACCAAGATGACCTACCCCGCTCAGGATCGGGTCTTCCGGCTGATTCCCGGCCTGGAGCATGCAGACTTTGTGCGCTACGGCAGCATGCACCGCAACACCTATGTCAACGCGCCGCAGGCCCTGGCTGCAGATCTGTCGCTGCGCAACCGCCCGCGTATTCACCTGGCGGGGCAGATTTCCGGCGTGGAAGGCTATGTGGAATCTGCCGCCTGCGGCCTCTGGGCGGCCTTGAGCGTGCGCGCAGCCCTGCTCGGCCTGCCTTTGCAGCAGCCCCCGCAGGTCACCGCACTGGGCGCCCTGCTCGCGCACCTGGCCACCCCGGTCAAAAACTTCCAGCCATCCAACGCGCATTTTGGCCTGATGCCCGAACCCGATCAAAAAATCAAAAAACGGGATCGCAAGCAGTTCTATTCGGATCGCGCCCGCGAAGCCTTTGCTCTCTGGCGCGCCACGCTGCGCTGATCCGGCCGCTGCGGCCTGGTGCTGTCCGCAACGCCGGCGCGCCTGCGTGCCGGCTTTCATGCCTTTGTGCTCCGTTGTATTACCCGCAAGGAGGGTTTGCCCATGAACAGCGCGCTTCTTCCCGCCCTTCACTCCCTGCTGTGCATCGCCGCGGCACTGGCCGCACTGGCCGTCGGGCAGCGCCGCCACTGGCGCTTTGAGTACGCGCTGCTGGCGGCGAGTTTTGTCCTGGCCTGCGTCAAGGGCATCTGGCCATGGGAATGGGCCGTCATGGCGGTAAAAAGCTGTTTTGACATGACGCTGCTGAGCCTGCTGTGCGCCCTCACAAGCATTCTGCTGCTCTCAGGCGCCATGGATCAGAGCGGACAGGCCCGGCGCATGGCAGAAGGGGTCAAGCTGCTTATCCATTCCACCAAAATCCGCCTGATGTTCTTTCCCGCGCTTGTCGGCCTGCTCCCTGTGCCCGGCGGCGCCGTCTTCTCGTGCCCCATGGTTCACGAAGTGGCCAGAGATTCCGCCCTGCGCCCACCACACCTCAGCGCCATCAACTACTGGTTCCGGCACATCTGGGAAGCGGTCTGGCCGCTTTTCCCCGGTTTCATCCTCTATTGCGCCCTGTCCGAACTGACCCCCTTTGAAGTCATCACCTACAACTGGCCCATCTGGGCAGCAGGCCTTTTTGCCGGCTGGCTCTGTTTTTTGCGCAACATCCCCGAGGACACGCACTGCAAGGACGATACGGCCAAAGACAAGCCGGGCGTCCGGCCTTCCCGCTGGACGGCGCTCAAAGAAGGCTCCTCCCTCCTGTCCGGCCTGGCCGGCGCGTTCGTGCTGCGGGCGCTGTTCCCGCAAATCCCCGCCGGGCTCACGTTTGCGGCAGGCTTCTGCCTGGGCGTGGGCGTCTGCCTTGTCACCAACCGCCTGCCGGTCGTTGCCACGCTTGCGCCCATTCTGACCAGCGAAAAGACAACCGGCATTCTGCGGGTGGTCATCGGGATTTTCATCTTCAAGGGCGTCATGCTGCAAAGCAACGCCATCAACGCCCTTGGCGCGCTGATCGAAGGCAGTCAGGCAGCGCTGTTTGTCGCCTGCATCATCCTGCCCATTCTTGGCGGAATTTTTACCGGCATTCAGGTGGGGCTCGTCGGCATCACCTTCCCCATTCTCGTGCCCATAGTCCAGCACGCCGGACTCTGGGACGAACGCATTGTGTGGCTGGGGCTGGCTTCCATGTGCGGCTATATCGGTCAGATGATTTCGCCCGTGCACGTCTGTCTCATCGTGACGTGCCACTTCTTCGGCACCGGCATGGAGACGGTCATGCGCCAGATGGGCAAACCCTGCCTGATCCTGCTTGCGACGGCTGTGGCCTGGTTTGCCCTGCACGTCTCCTGGTAAGGCGTCAGGGCAGCCCCTCCCGGCAGAGAAAACGCCTGTGCGGCCATTCCCCTGCGCCGGAGAAAGGGCCGCCAGGGCTTTTTCCGGCCCAGGGCGTCAGAATGTGAACGGCCTGTCTCCGGCAACGGTAAAACCGCCCGGACAGACGCCCGCACACCGGTCACGCGGGCCGGATTTCAAAAAGGCTTGTCCGCAGCTGACAACCGCCGCACGGCCCGCATCCGGGGCGGCGTTCTGACGCCGGGGGCAGAACCATGCCGGGCGCTCGGGGACAAAACAGCCCCCTTCTGCCAGGCACAAAGTACGGCCCTCCGGCATTCGCCCCGGAAGGGCCGCGCGTCTGGCAGGCGGGCGCAAAATTGGCGGCGCACAGGCCAGCATAAAAAAACGGGGGCGTTGCCGTCCCCGTTTTCTGCTTCATCAGAATCCGTTGTTGATCACACACCCGCTTCCGACGGGCGTCATACCCTGTACATGGGGAAGCCGGGCTTCCCGCTGGCTGCAATTATCTGTCTCAGTTGCTCCCGCCAAACCGGGGGCAATCGCCAAACCTCGGGCCGTCACCAAAGCGGGGACCGTCGCCAAAACGGGGACCGCCATCAAACCGGGGACCACCGCCAAAGCGGGGACCGTCGCCAAACCGCGGGCCGCCGCCAAACCGCGGGCCACCGGCAGGGAGCGGCCCCACTTCCTTTTCAAGGCGGGTCTGCATGGTCTGACGTTCCTTGTTGATCTCACTGCCGATCTGCCGCAGTTCGTCTGCTGTCTTGCGGATGTCGTCACGCGTGGCGTTGGCGTTGCGCGACAGGGCGTTCAGTTCCATGTGCTTGACCCTGAACTGCATGCGCAGTTCGCTCAGACGCGGCTGGATCTCATCCATAATTTTGTCGAATGCCGCCCGCCGTTCCGGCGTCAGCTGTTCGTACCCCCAGCAGGCTCCGCGAGCGTTCCAGTGGTGCGGGCCATACCCGTCACCCCAGTGGTGCGGGCCGCGAAATCCGCGATGGGGATACCAGCCGGGGCCGCCAGCCGGGCAGTCATCCATGTAGGCGGGGCAGCCGTTCCAGGCTCCCGGGCCGTGAGGACCGGCCAAAGCCACGCTCCCTCCGGCCAGAACCGACGCGGCAACAAGCGCAACAAGCACATGCTTCTTTGTCATGACGAATCTCCTCTCTTTCTGGCGCCGCCGTTCCAGACGGACAGCGCAAAATAACGTGTACCCGGACCAGGACTCGCTTAAGGATTGCCTGATGAAGGCTGCCGGCCCGGAACGCTCCGGCGCGGACAGTGCAACGGTGCCGTTTCATAAGAATCTGTTCCCCGCACACCGCAAACCAACGCGTCTTTTCTGCGCGCGGCCTCATGCCTGCCGCCGCCAGAGCGCTTTTATGGCAACAATCGCTCTATCTGTAGTAACCACCGCCGCGGCGCGGACCATCGTTGAAGTGCGGCCCGCCGCAGGGAAGCGGCCCCACTTCCTTTTCAATGCGGAGCTGCACGGCCTGACGTTCCTGGTTGATGGTTGTGCCAAGCCGGTTGAGCTCTTCCGCAGCGTTGTGGATGTCGGCACCTGTGGCATTGGGATTGCGTGACAGGGCGTCCATTTCCATACGCTTGACCCTGAACTGCATGCGCAGCTCGTCCAGACGCGGCTGACTTTCGTTCATGATTTTATCGAACGCCGCCCGCCGCTCCGGCGTCAGCTGTTCATATCCCCAGCAGGCTCCCCGGCCGTCCCAGCGCTGAGCGCCGTATCCGCCGCCCCAGTGGCGCGAACCGCGGAACTCGCGATGATGGTACCAGCCAGGCCCGTCCATCGGGCCGTTGTCCATGTAGGCGGGACCACCGTTCCAGCAGTTCCCCGGGCCATGAGGACCAGCCAAAGCCACGCTTCCTCCGGCCAGAACCGACGCGGCAACAAGTGTAACCAGCAAATATTTCTTTGTCATGACGAATCTCCTCTGTTCCTGGTGCCACCGTCTCGAACGGTCGGCTGAAAAAGTGCTGAGCCAGTCCGGCAAAGAACCGGCATAAGGTTGATGTATGAAGGCAACCAACTTATAGCAAATACAGTGCCAACCAAGGCAGAGGCATCTTGAAACACGCGCTCCTCAAGCGCCGTTTTGCCTGTATCACATATAAAAAACGTATTTTTCCGCATAGTTAAACAAACAGAATACCTGCTGCAAACGCCAGCACCCGCAGCCGGTACAACCCGCAGACTGCTGTCTGTGCGCCGGCCAAGGCAGCCCTTTCCCCAAACGCCGCCTTTGTCTGGATGATTTTCATACAACTGGCTCTGCGCCTGTCAAAAAAGCAGACATCCTGACTGCATATCAGGCAGCAGACCGCAAATTTCCGCGCCGGAAGGGCCCATATCCGGCAAAATCTGCACAGCATTGCCCGGCGCTGTATACAAACGCTCCTGCGCGGCCCGGCAGCCCCGCTCCCTGCCGGCACACAGCACACAGCCGGCACACGTCCCAACCCGCCAGCACTGCCGCGCCAGCCTGTGAGGCACGCCGCGTTCCCTGTGCTGCGCTCTGGCTGCGCTCAAGAGCCGGTTTCTGGCGTCAGGCACATGCGGCGTTCTTGCGTTCAGCTGTCAGCAGGTTCCGTGCGTTCCGGACTATGCGCGCTCTCGCCATCCCGCAGCTTGCGGAACAGCGTGGTCCGGTTGATCTGGAACATGTCGGCAACCTTCTGCACCGAACCGTGCTTTTTGAGGGCTTTGCGCAGAATGTCGCGCTCAATGTCCGCCATGATCGCCTTCAGCGGACGATGCTCCTCCACCATCGCGTCGGGCACATGGTGGGAGGTGTCTTCGTGCTCGCCGGCAATGTCCGGAGGCAGATCCGAAAGATGCAGCGTCCCCGGGTTGCGGGTGATGACAAGGTTATGCACCACGTTCTGCAACTGGCGGACGTTGCCCGGCCAGTCGTAATTTCTGAACGCCTCAAGCACGTCCGGCCCGGGCGCCATCTCCTTGCGGTACTTGGTCGTGTAGACACTGAAAAAGTGCTCCGCCAGCGGCCCGATATCCTCCCGGCGTTCGCGCAAAGGCGGCACATCCACAACAGCCACCGAAAGCCGGTAGTACAGATCCCGCCGGAATCTTCCCTCTTCCACCTGCTCTGCCAGGTTGCGGTTGGTCGCGGCGATGACGCGCACGTCCACCTTGCGCGGCGTTGTGGCCCCTACCCGCATGATCTCCCCGTCTTGCAGCACCCGCAGCAGGCGGGTCTGCATCAGCATGCTCAGCTCGCCCACTTCATCCAAAAACACCGTGCCGCCGTCCGCCATTTCAAAGTAGCCGGCCTTGCCGCGCGTGCCCGCACCGGTAAAGGCCCCGGGCATGTAGCCGAACAGTTCCGACTCTGTCAGGCTTTCGTTCAGGCCGCCACAGTCGACTTTCAAAAACATCTTGTCCTTGCGCGCGCTGTGATCATGGGTCAGCCGCGCCATGACGTCCTTGCCCGTCCCTGTTTCGCCAAGCAGCAGCACCGTTGCGTCCGACGCCGCCAGCCGCCTGAGCAGGTCGATGATTTCCGCCATTTTGCGGCTTGCATAGACCGGCGCCATATTTTTGGCCTGCCGCTGGGCAAGATAGGCCACACTGTCCACAAACTGCTCAATCAGACGGCGCTGCGCGATCATCTGATCGTGCATCTGGGTAAGGATGGTGATGTCACGGGCAAACGTGAGAACAAGGCACAGCTCCCCGGCCTCGTCAAACACCGGATACCCCGAAAGCACCAGCTTTTTGCCGTTGGACAGGTGCTGCACATGCGTAACCGGCTTGCCGTCGCGCACAACGTCGGGATTGACCACCTGGTCGAACACGCCCTCCTGCACCAGTTCGCGGACGTTGCGCCCCACCAGATCCTGAGGGCCGAGCCCTGTCAGCTTTTCGTACATCTTGTTGACCCAGAGCGTATTGCCGTTCGGGTCAGAAATGTACAGGCCGTCGTTCAGGACGTTAAGGATGCTCTCGCAGTACAGGGAAAAATTGGAATTCATGGCGGTTCCTCCGGGCGGGGCGGGCATGCGCGGCCTGTTCCGGCCCTCTGCCGGCGCTACCCTGTCCTTCAGCATAAAAAAAGCCGGGTTTCCTGACAAGGAAAACCCGGTTCAGCCTTCTGGCGTGCGGTGTTGACAGCCCTCCCCACACGGCAGCACAGGCCCAGGCAGACAGCTTTGCAGCCCGCCCGCGGCGCAAAGGATTTTCACGCCAACGGGCGTTTTTGCCCTCAGGAAGACCGGAAAACCATCCGTGGACTCAGTCTGCAGGGCTTCAGCCCCCTTGTGCGCCATAACCCCGGCCTGCCGCCGGCTTTCCCCACCAACGCGGCCTGAAGCAGCGCAGGCACAAGGCATTGCGCACGCCGGTGCCTGCCTTGCCCGGCGGTACAGCGTCCCGCAGTCACGCCATACCAAACACAGGCACGCGCTTTGCCCGCATGGATGCCTGCCGGGTTCGCAAAAGAGCAGGCAGGGACGCTTGCCACGCGGCTCCCTGCCCGCACAAAAGAACACGGCGGCAGACGCACGCCAGAGACCAGCCTCTGCCCGGAGGATGCCACCCCACAACAATGCAAAAAGCCGGAGGAAAAAGGACTCCCCTCAGGGGATTCCCTCTTCACTCCGGCACACGCAAAGCTATGGTCTGGCCGCAGGCACTCAGCCGTTCAGACCGCGGCGTTCGCGGACAATATTTTCAACAATGCCCTGCAGGCGGGGCACCACATCCTGAGGCAGGGTGACTTCGCCCATGGGGTAGTCACGGCCGAGGAAGGTGTATTTCTGCGTCCCAAGGCGGTGATAGGGCAGCATTTCATAGCCCACCTGGGGATACGGGGCAATGAGTTCGCCAATGGCTCTGGCGGTCTCTTCGTCGTCGTTGAAGCCGGGGATCACAGGCGTCCGGCACAACACGGGCAAATCCGGGAATTCCGTGACCAGCCGGTGGAAATTTTCGAGGATGCGTTCGTTGCCGCCGCCGGTCCATTCCTTGTGCTTGGCGCTGTCGACGTGCTTGATGTCAAACAGCACGTTGTTCAGCAGCGCCGCAGCCTCTGACAGCGTTTCCCACGGCACGTTGCCGCAGGTTTCAATGGCCAGCTTGATGCGGCGGCGTTTGGCTTCGCGCAGCAGCGCCAGGGCAAAATCCCGCTGGAACAGGGGCTCGCCACCGGACAGCGTCATGCCGCCGCCAGACCGGGAGTAGAAAATCGCGTCCTGTTCGACCACGCGCAGCACTTCGTCGACCGTCTTGGTTTCGCCATAGATGATCAGGCCCTTGGCCGGACAGGCGTGTGCGCAGTCCAGGGTGTCGCAGTCGCGGCAGAAGGTGCGATCGATGGCAATCTTGCCGTCGGGCGCTTCAGTGATGGCGCCCTTGGTGCACACTTCCACACAGCGCACGCATTTGGAAAGCCCAAGGCAGCGGCCTTCGTTGTAGGCGAGCTGGGGCTGCGGTTTCTGGGATTCGGGATTACTGCACCACCGACAGGCCAGCGTACAGCCATTCAGGAACACGATAGTGCGGATACCTGGGCCGTCATGTACGGAATATTTCTGGATATTAAAAACCGTACCCGTTGTTTTTCTGTCTTGCAGCGAACTCATGCCGCACTCCTGTTTCCTGAAAAGAGCTTGAAGGTTAAAAAAATCCGCGCAGCCTCTGCCAGACCGGCAACAGGCCGTATCACGCCGCGCCGTCTGCCTGCTGCCGGTTCGCAGCAGCGCCGCGGGGATCTTCTGCCCGAGGCAGCGTTTTTGACCACGGCTGCACGCAAACTGCGCCCGGCCGCATCAGGCCTGCCAGACAAAGCGGCTGCTGCCGCAATGCCCGCAAAGTGCAGGCACGAAAAAACTTTGGCCGGCCGCCGCCCGCAGTATAAAAAAAGCGGCATGCGCGCTTCTGCCGCTCACCGCCATACGTCTCTCTCCACGGACAAATCCGGCAGGGAGCCGCGGATTGCGCCGCGCCCGAAACAGGTCCGGGCGCGACGCGTTACTTTGGATCGTCCTGCAACTAGACGATACGGAAGTTGTTGACCACACAGCAGCGGCGCAGGCGCACAAAGCTGCGAGCGCAGGTCACGCCTTCACCGGTGGGGGTGGAAATGGTCATGGTGGTCCAGCCTTCGCCGCCAGCGCCCAGCGCGGCGATGTGCGGGCCGTTCTTCACGAACAGGCTGGTGTTCATCAGGCGGGCCATCTTGTCCATATGGTCGATATGGCGCGAATGCATGCCGGCCGTGTGCGACAGACCCCGTTCGAGGATCAGCGCCCAGTTGATGGCTTCGTCGACGTCATGCGCGCGCAGCAGCGGCAGCACGGGCATCATCTGTTCGGTGCGGGCGAAGACGTGATCAACGTCGCGGCCCACATCAACGAGCAGCATCCGGCAGGAATCCGGCACGGAGATGCCGGCGGCCTTGGCGATGACGGCGGCGTCACGGCCAACCCACTTGGGATTGGCAGAGGGCTTGGGTCCGGGGTAGTTGCGCAGCACGATGCGGGCGATGGCGTCGGCCTGATCGAGGGAGATTTCCACAGCGCCAAGAGCCTTCAGTTCCTGCTTCAGGCTGTCGGCGATGCAATCCACCGCGATGATTTCCTTTTCGTCAGCGCAGATGATGTTGTTGTCAAACGTGGCGCCGGTGTAGATGCTGACAGCGGCACGCTTGATGTCGGCGGTTTCGTCGACCACTACCGGCGGGTTGCCGGCGCCGGCAGCGATAAGGCGCATGGTGGCGTGCTTGCGGGCGGCTTCAACCACGGCTTCGCCGCCGGTCACGACCAGCAGCTTGACGCGGGGATGGCTGAACAGCTGCTGAGCCACTTCAATCGTGGGTTCCTTTACGGCCACAAGCAGGTTTTCGATGCCGGTGGCGGCAACGATGGCCTGGTTGAGCAGCTGAATGGCCTTCTGCGAGGTCCGCTTCGCACCGGGGTGGGGAGCGAACACAATGGCGTTACCACCGGCAATCATGCTGATGGAGTTGTTGATGACCGTTGCCGCCGGGTTGGTGGACGGCGTTACCGAAGCAATGACACCCCAGGGGGCGTTTTCGATAAGGGTAAGGCCAAGGTCGCCCGTGATGGCCATAGGCGCAAGGCATTCCGTACCGGGGGTGCGTTCGGCTTCAAGCACGTTCTTGGTGATTTTGTCAGCCACGCGGCCCATGCCGGTTTCTTCGACAGCCATGCGGGCCAGCATTTCGGCATGCTGCACGCCAGCGGCACGGATGGCGGCGATCACCTTTTCGCGCATGGCGATGGTGTTCACCTTCGGGTAGGCGGCTTCAGCCGCGCTCACCGCATCCTCAAGTTGATCGAAGAGGCCGAAATCGCCTCCGCTCGCTGCACAGGGCGCCGCAACACTCCCCTGCAGACGGCTCAGCACTTCCGAGACGATCCGCTCGACTTCCTGCTGACCAATGCTCATGATGACTCCTCAAAAAGGCGGCTGACTGGTGTTCAGCCGTTTTTGTAACAGCAAAACCGCTCCGCGCCGGGCGAGGCAGAACCTCATCCGTTGTTCTTGCGATACACCGCGGTAGCGCCGGCGTTGACGTGATCCACAATGCCCACGATAGCCAGATCTATGGGCGGCTCCTGACCAATGGCAAAGCGTGCGGAACTTCCGCGCGACACAATCACCCATTCGCCATCGCCTGCACCGATAGGATCCACCGCGACCTCGCGCCGCCCGGTCGGTTCGCCCTTGGCATCGAGCAAATCGACCCACAGCAACGAATTGTGCGGCATTCCCGGACAGCGCACTGTCGAAACGACCTGGCCCACAATTCTGCCTAATTCCATAAAAGCATTCCCTTTAAGCACGTCATGGCTCCGCCGTGCAACCGCTTAGGTCACGTCCGGAAGGAACCTGCCCTGTTCTAAACCTGGAAAATTCCCGGGGAGTTCAGGCCTCCCCGGAGACCTCTATGCCCGAAGATTACTTGCGGGACAGCGGAAACACGGTTTCCAGGTCCGCATGGGGACGAGGAATGACGTGCACGGCCACCAGGTCACCACCCACACGCTGCACAGCGGCAGCGCCGGCATCGGTAGCGGCTTTGCACGCGGCCACGTCGCCACGCACCAGCGCGGTCACATAGCCGCCGCCAATCTGCTCGTAAGAAACGAGCTGCACGCGAGCAGCCTTGACCATGGCATCCGCAGCTTCGATAAGGCCAACCAAACCTTTGGTTTCGATCATGCCGAGAGCATCCATTGTGGACTCCTTTTCAATGTATAGATGTTATTGTTGCTTCCTCGTGCGCTCCAGCCCCAGACCGACTACGGCAACCTGGAACATGTCGTCTGCACTGCAGCCACGGGAAAGGTCATGCCATCCGCCAGCAAAGCCCTGCAGCATCGGCCCGAAGGCCGTATAGCCGCCAAGGCGTTGTGCTATCTTGTACGCGATGTTCCCGGCTTCAAGCGAGGGGAACACCAGAATATTGCTTCGTCCCTGAAGCGGGCTGTTGGGAGCCTTCAGCTTGGCGACCACAGGCACAAGGGCCGCATCCACCTGAAGCTCGCCGTCCACCAGCAGATCGGGATAACGCTTCTTGATGAGCGCGAGGGCTTCGCGCATTTTGTCCACCCGCGGGTGTTCGGCGCTTCCCTTGGTCGAGAAGGACAGCAGCGCCACGCGGGGTTCCATGTTCATAAGGCCCTGCAACATTGACGACGCCGAACCGACGATGTCAACAAGCTGCTCGGGCGTGGGGTCCGGAATGACCCCGGCGTCGGTGAAGACGTAAAAACTCTTGCAGTCCGGCGCGATGATAAAGAAGAAGGACGAAACCGTCTTCACCCCCGGGGCTGTGCCGATAAAGCGCAGCCCGGCGCGGATCATGTTGGCCGTGGAGGCAAGGTTGCCGCCAACACCCACTTCAACTTCGCCACGGCGAACCATCAGTGCGCCAGCCGCAAGCGAGGAAGAAACGGCCTTGCGGGCATCTTCCTCGGTAACGGGCTTGCCCTTCTTCTGCTGTATCGCCATGTAGTCTGCCATGTTGCGTTCTATCAACGCGGGCGCACCGGGATCCACGACGCGAATCATGGCTCCCGTCTCACCCACCTCGCGCAACTTTTGCTGCACGATCCATGGACGGCCCAACACGACGGGTGACAGCAGGTTTTCCCGCACAAGCCTTGCGGCGGCCGCCACAGCACGGGTGTCTTCACCATCCGGGAAGACGACCGACCCTTTTCGTTCGCGGCAAATTTCCAAGCACCGTTCAAAAACGCACATGCGACCGCACTCCTGATCATGCCCGCTTCGCAGAAGCCAGGGGCACTACTTGCTGGTAACCTTGGTGATGTCCTTACCCTGCTCGGCCAGCGCGGTCAGACACATAAGCACATACACGGCCGTGCTCAGACGGTTGCACGATTCCATGAGGTCTTCACGATCGCCCATTTTGGCAAGGGTCACTTCCACTTCGCGCACCTGGGCGCGCAGCCAGTTCAGGAATGCGACGTTGGCGCCCAGCGAGGCGTCAGGCACAATATGCCCCTGCCCGAGATACTTCTGCGGATCAAGCGCCACAGAGTGCAGCATGTCACAGTTCATTCCGCAAACCGTCACCGCAGGCATGGCGTCGCCGGAAATCTCGGAAGCAAGCATCTGCCAGATCCAATTCTTGATGTCGTTCAGCCCGGTCTTGAGCAGAACAGGCAGGCGATTCTTCAGATCGAACTGGGTCTGCACAACCACGGTGGCGGCAATCAGCGTGTCCAGACGGCCACGCAGCTCAATGCGCGGATGCGACTTCTGCACCTGGGTGTTGGCGTCCAGATAGGTTCTGCCGGCGCAGGGCTTGCAGCAGCAAGCCGCAGCAGGCGCCGCAGCGGCCTTTTCGGGCTCGGCAGGCACGGGCGTGCCGGGAACCGGAATCGAGGACGCGGGCTCAAAGGTGATGGGATGAGGCTCCCCTTCCACCGCCGTGTAGTTATTGGCACGCAGAAATTCCGCTGCTGCCGGGGTCAGCCGCTCGCCGGGAGCGAGCCGGCAGTTGCCGCCGCACTGTTCCGCGCGCTGTTTTGCTTCTTCTTCCGTAATGTATTGCATCAAATCCTCTCCCTTGAAGGAAAAAGGGGTAACTAGCCCCGGACGGCCGGAGCCACCGCCGCATATCTGACACGGCCCTGCGCCTCGAAGGTCACCTGCGCGTCCTTGTCAAACGCGAGCACATCGCCGGGACCGGCCGTCAAAACCTGTCCGTCGACCCGCACGGTCAGCTCGCCTTCAAGCACCACCAGGGCTTCTGCACGGGCAAACGTCCAGGGGAACGCGCCGCGTTCCCATTCGACATAGCCCACGGCCGGCATTTCCGACGCGCTTTCCGGCGCGATCACTTCCATCATGCCGACCCCGGTGTTGCTCGGGGAAAGCGGCAGCGCGCGGCTGTCGACCCGGGCGGCAGAAGCGGTCTTCTGCAGCCAGGCCGCGCCGGGCTGAGGAGCCACGCCAGCAGCCTGACTGGCGGCCTTGATGCAGCGGACGCAGCTGCCTCCGCAGCCGGGTCCCTGCTCGGTCAGGGCCTTGCGGATCATGCCGTCGATGATGGCCGGATCCGTTCCGGCAGGCACTCTGGCGAGCACCTGTTCTCTTACTGCACTAAAGATGTCATCGGTATTCAGATCGATCGCCGCCTTGGCGGAGCAGCCGGCGGACTGCTGCGCCGGCGCAGCCTGATAGGAAGGCGCACCGGCGGGAACGGCCGGCTGAATCACAAAGGGAAGTCCAAACGAAGACGCCGGAACAAGAGGTTGATTTTCTTGCATACCAGGAACCTGCTGCTGAGAAGATTGCTCGGGAGCGCAAGCCGCTTTCCCGAGGTTCTGGGCTTGTTCTGCCAACGTCAGAAAAGCCTGCCCAAGCTGCCGGAGCTGTTCGGCTCCAAGTCCGGCCATGAGCGCACTGGCAAGAGCCAGCATGGGATTGGACGCACCTGACGCTGCCGGCTGGGCCGGCTGACTGGCGGCAGGAAACGCAAACCCCGTCTGGCCAGCTGCCAGAGCCGCAGGCATGAACGCCTGTGTGGCCGGCTGGCTGCTGACGGCGGCAGGTGCCGCCAGAACAGCGGGGCCGGCAACAGCGGGCGCCGGCATGGCTGCCGGAGCCGCCGCAACGGCCGCAAAGGGCTCCACCGCCTTCACCGGACCGGCGGCAGGCGCTGCCGCCGCAATCACCGGTTCAGGCTTGTGCGCCGGTGGCAATGTCGTCAACGGAACCGAAGCCCAGACAGGGATGGAACTGCCAAACCGGGCCACCCCCTGACGGGGGGGTACGGCTGCCGGGGCAGTCGCTCCAGAGGCCTCCCCCGACGCGGCGCCTGGCGCCAGGACAATGCCCAGCTGCGCCGCGTCGTCGCGTGCCTGCCATGTCACAATGGCGCCTGGCTGCACACCAATCTGCGTCAGGCCCATGGTATGAGCCTGCCGAACGGTTTCAGCCGTAATAAGTTGCCGCTGTGCCATGCTGTCTTTCCTTGAACGAAACGATCAGACTACTTTTTCTTGACAGTCTTCGGGGCCGCCTTTTCCGCCGCAGACAACGCGGCGGCTTCAGCCGCTTCTTCGGCCGCATAGGCAGCGGCCGCCGCAGCCCGGCGGGCCTTCATGGCCGCCTTGCGGGCGGCTTTTTTGGCGGGGATGTCGTTGAGCATCGCCGTCAGCGTTTCTTCAGGATCGGCAGGGCTGGGAATCACGTTGGCGCAAATCAGCGCGTTGCCGCTGCGGGCCAGCTCGGCGCCCACGTCAACGGCGGCCTTGCACGAGGCCACGTCGCCCTTGCAGATGACGCACACGCGCAGGCCGTCCACCTTGTGAGCCTTGATCACGGTGACTTCCGCAGCCTTTGCCATGGCATCAGCCACTTCAATGGCCATGACAAGACCGGCGGTTTCGACAAAACCAAGAGAAATCTGTTCGGACACGGAACTACTCCTTGGAGGGCCAGGTTACGAAATCTGATCGAACACGGATTCGTGCGGGCTCGGGATGACCACTGTGCCCACAAGCAGCCCGTGTTCGGCAGCTTTGGCCGAACCGGCCTGCACCGCGGCTTCCACAGCGGCCACGTCACCGCCGATCAGGGCATAGCCCTTGCCGCCCAGACCAAGCGCCGTGCGCACATCCAGCAGCTGCACGTCAGAAGCCTTTACTGCGGCATCGGCAGCCTCAACAATGGCTGCGGCCGAGAAGGTTTCGATGACGCCCAGGGCTTCACGCTGGTTCAGCATGCCGCCGCCGGACAACGCGCGGATGACGTCGGGATGGATGTTGGGAATGACAAACCAGTCCACCACGTTTTCCGGATGCGACGCCTTGCCGGCCTCGATGGAGGCGATGACCGCCGCCACGTCGCCGTAAATCCCTGCAAGGAACTTGCCGGGACAGATTGTCTTGTAGAAAATGGGGTCAACCTGCGCGGTCTTGGCCATCTGATCCGAGGCGTCAATGCCGGCCGCGATGCTGTTGAACTCCAGCATGCCTATTGCAGTCATGGTTTCCATGTGGCTCTCCTTCCCTTACTTTCCAATCACCACGGCGCCGTCGACGCTTTGGACCACACCACTGATGCTGGCATGAATGCGGGCGCACAGGGCGGGCTTGCCGTCCTGACCGACCGGGATATCACCAATCAAATCGCCGGCCTGGACATGATCGCCAGGTTTTACCACGGGCACAGCCGGCGCGCCGATGTGCTGGCGCAGCGAGATGCTCACCCTGGAAGGCTGCAGGACGCCCAGTTCTGCGGTGGGCAGGTCCATGTAACGGACGATGTCCAGACGCGAGGCCAGACGCGGTACCGGCACGCGCCGCATGGGACGCCAGGTGGTCTGCGCTTCGTTGATATCGCGGGGCCCGTCGTAAGCGATTTTCTGCGCCCGGAAGGCGGCTTTGACGGCCTGGTTGATGCGCCGCGGAGAAAGCCCCATGGGACAGGCAAAATGTTCGCACACGCCGCAGTCACAGCACAAGAGCGCCTGCTTGGCGCATTCGACGACCATTTCCTGGCCGGCGCCAAACGCCCGCATGACGCGATGGGTCTCAAACGGATGCCCGAGCAGGTGACGCGGGCACTGTTCGGAACAGGAGCGGCACTGAATGCAGGAGGCCGCTGCGCGCCGGCGCATCCGCTCGACGCTCTGCGTCGCGTTGCGATGCAGGTAGTGGCCGCGAGGCAGGACGATAAGGCCGCCTGTCGTTTTGGTCACGGTTTCGCGCGACAGGGCGTCGACGCTTTCAACCATGCGGCCCATCATAGGTCCGCCGATCACAAATACCGGATCAGCAACCCGGGGTCCGCCAGCGGCGGCCAGGCATTCCATAAGCGGCGTACCCAGGGGGGCTTCAAGCACGCCAGGATTGGCCACGTCACCGGTCACGGTCACGGTCTTCATGAAAAAGGGCTGCGGTCCCTGGCCGGCAAGGCCAAGCGCCTTGGACACGGAATACAGCGTACCCACGTTGGCGACCACACAGCCCACATGCAGCGGCAGCCCCAGCGGGGGCACCGAGCGGCCGGTCACTTCGCGAACCAGCGTCTGTTCATCGCCGGCAGGATAAAAATTGTCGAGCAGGGCCAGTTCCACCGGAGCGGAACCGATGGCGGCCCGAAGCACGGCGATGGACTGCGTGTACTTGCGCTTTAAGGCGATGACCGCGCGGGACGCGCCGGTCGCTTCCTTCAGGGCAAGAAACGCTCTCACGATTTCGGCCGCGTGGGCAAGAATGATGTGCTGGTCGGTGTGCAGGAGCGGCTCACACTCGCAACCGTTGGCGATTACGGTGTCCACCGTCGCGGCATACTTGACGTGCGCTGGGAACCCCGCCCCGCCTTCACCCACGATGCCCGCCGCGCGGACAGCATCGAGAAAAGCTTGTTTGTCCATATCTGCCTCGTTGAAACGACCCGCTACAGGTCGCCTTCGACGGGTTTGCGCCCGCCCGCCCCGCATCGCGGCAGGACCGGATGCGGGGCGTTTTCAGTTCATCGGGCCTGTTCACACGCCGCCAGCATTAGCGGGCGGGAGAGAACGGCTGGAAGGGCAGAGGCATCTGCGGGTTCCAGCCGGCAGTGGCCGGAGCGGCCATGCTCTGCACATCCAACCCCAGGATCTTGGCGGCCGTGCGGTACATCACCTTTTCGCGCACTTCGTCGCTGATCTTGAGGTTCATGTAGGTCTGAATGGCTTCTTCCTGCTCAACGAACGGATGCGCGGAAGCAAAGATGACCTTGTCACCGATGAGGGTGTTCAGGGCATGCACATAGCTTTCGGCCATGGGCGCGTGTTCGTACTCGGAAAGGTCCATGTACACGTTCTTGTTGCGGGCGCACGCGAAAATGGCTTCGTTCACGAAGGGGTAGCCGCCATGGCTCATGATCAGCACCAGTTCGGGGAAGTCGCGCGCGACGATGTCGACGTGCCGCGGATCGATGTAGTCCATGATGGCGCGGGGCACCTGTGGCGGCGGGGCCGTGGTGATGAACACCGGAACGCCCAGCTCGCAGCATTTGCTGTAAATGGGGTAGTAGCGCGCGTCACAGGGAGGAATGTGCGCCAGGTAGGGGTCGGTGGCGATACCGCGCATGCCAAGTTCCTTGACCACATGCACGACTTCGCGCACGGCGGCCATGCCCTTGTGCGGGTCAATGCCCCAGAAACCGAGGAACTTGTTGGGGTAGGCGCGGCAGAATTCCAGCACGCTGTTGTTGTTGGCCGGGAAACCGTAGGTGGTTTCGCAGTCACGGCCGGTCACGACCGCCAGTTCAACGCCCCGCCGGTCGAGAGAGGCCACCACTTCCGGCAGCGTCTGGGCGACACGCTTTTCGAACCCGCTTGCCTCACAGGAAGCCTTGAACATGGAGCTGTTTTTGATCCCGTCAAGGATTGCCTTCGTGTTGGGACGGAAGCGGAAGTCAATAATCTTCATCAGCCATCTCCTTTCGGATGTTCTGCTCGGGAGGTCGATAAGGACTATACCCGGACTCCATTAACACAACGCAAGCCAACTGCCGTCCCCCGCAATCAGGTTCGCACAGTCCGCCTTTTTAATCCGTTTGTTATTCTTATCGTCCGGTAGTGTCAAAATCAAGTCCCTTTACGCAACTTCCTGTCTTCAAACAAGAGAAAATGCGACGCAGACAACAAGAAAAGGCCGGGATTCCTGTTGGAGTCCCGGCCCGGCGTCAATTGTTACATGTTGTCATGCGCCGTACGGGCGATGAGGTCGTTCTGCAGGTCGGGGGTCAGGTCTACGAAGTAGGCGCTGTACCCGGCGATGCGGACGATGAGGTTGCGGTACTTCTGCGGGTCCTTCTGGGCCTTGCGCAGCGTGTCGGCGTTGATGACGTTGAACTGGATGTGCCACAGCTTCAGGTCGCACCAGGTGCGGATGAAGTGCATCAGCTTTTCGGTGCCGGCGTCACCTTCCACGCACTTAGGCGTGAACTTCACGTTGATCAGACGGGCAGCGCGGGCGCGCAGGCCGTAGTTCTTCGTGTTGTGGTTCGACAGCAGGATGGCGGTCGGGCCGTTGACGTCAGCGCCGTGAGAGGGCGAGGAACCGTCAGACAGCGGGAACCAGGCCACGCGGCCGTTCGGGGTGGCGGACACAACCTTACCGAAGGGCACGTGCGAGGTGAAGGGCACGTAGCGGCAGTCGTTGTTGATGCCCAGATCCTTCGAGTACTTGGCGGCATAGGCCACGCTCATGCGGTCGAGTTCCTTACCGATGGCGTCGGCATAAGGATCGTCGTTGCCGTAGCAGGGCGCGCTCTTCAGCAGGTGCTGAATGTCTTCGTAGCCTTCAAAGTTGTGTTCGAGGGCTTCGAGGAGCTGATTCATGGTCAGCTTCTTGTCTTCATACACGAGCTTCTTGACGGCGCTCAGGGAGTCGATCACCGTGCCCAGGCCCATGAATTCGAAGTAACCGAATTCGACGCCTTCGGGGATGTGCGGGCTGTGCAGGTCGCGGCAGTACTTCATGCACAGGTCATGCATGGCCGACAGCATCGGCGCGGCAAAGTGACGGGCACGGGTCTGGATGACGATGTACTGCTGGATGAAGGTGGCACGCAGCAGGTTATGATGCTGAGCCACATAGGCGTTCCAGAATTCGTCCCAGGTCTTGAAGGTGCGCGGGTCACCGGTCTTGGGTCCGAGCTGGACGTCGCCGTACTTCTTCATCTTGCCGTTGTACAGGGTCATTTCAATGGCCGCGGCAAAGTTGGTGTAAGCGCCACCGGAGGTGTAGGTGTCCTTGTTGGGCATACGGCATTCGGTGCAGCCGGACACCGCGTAGTCCAGAGCCTGTTCAAAGGTCGCACCCTTGGACACGTACAGGGGCACCACTTCTTCGTCGTTGCACAGCTTCGGGAAACCGGAGCCAAACTTGATGGTTTCGGCCACTTCCCACAGGTAGCGTTCAGGCGAACGGCTGTGCACACGGGCGGCGAGATCCGGGTAGTGCAGCGGGAATTCGCGCTTGGACTGCAGGAAGATGTAGGTCAGATCGTTGGTGGCGTCTTCGCCGTCGGGGGTCTGGCCGCCAATGGTCACGGCTTCCCAGTGGGCATAGCCTTCGTTGAAGGCGCCGCCGGCCGGGGAGATGTACATGTCGATGAATTCGGCCATGCCGACCCACATGCATTCGAGCAGTTCCATGGCCTTTTCATCGGTCAGGATGCCGGCTTCCACGTCCTGCTTGTAGTAGGGGTAGAAGTACTGGTCCATACGGCCGTTGGACACGGTCGTACCGGTCTTCTGTTCGATGCGCGAGAACATCTGGGTGAACCACTGGCTCTGCACGGCTTCGTAGAAGTTACGGGCAGGTTCAGCAGGCACATGGTCGGCGTTGGCGGCCATCAGCAGCAGTTCCTGCTTGCGCACGGGGTTGGTTTCGGTTTCAGCAGCCTTGCGGGCGGCTTCCGCATGACGATGGGCCCACAGCACGATGGCGTCGCACACGATGCAGATGGCTTCGAGGTAAGGACGCTTTTCGACCTGATCGATCGGGCTGTCGACGTCAAGGGCGGCCAGTTTTTCTTCAGCTTCCTTCTTGATGCCGTTGAAGCCGCGCTTCAGAATCTTTTCATAGTCCGGCACCCACTGGATGGACGAACGGAACGAGGAGGTTTCGTTCACGATGAAGCGGGAAACGAGGCCTTCAGGATCGTCGTAGGTCAGCTTGTGGATTTCTTCCGGCAGAGAACGGTTCAGGTCTTCATGGTAGGTCTTGCCCTGCCAGAAGGGGGCGATTTCTTCCACGACGGTTTTGGCGTCCTTTTCAGAAATCACGGCCGGGGACTGGGGACGGTTGGGCAGTTCCTTCACGGCCAGGCCGAGGAAGTCGCCGTCCAGTTCAGGATACAGGATGCCGTAACGGCCATCCAGACCGCCGGCGCGGCCGAGCAGCAGCTGGTCTTCCTGCACCATCACCGTGATGTTCTTGGCGATGTGCATGAGAGCCTTGGCCCAGCGCAGGATAAGGGGCTGACCTTCGGTCTGGGACATGGACTGGGTGAAGTACAGGGCGCGTTCCACGTCAATGGCCGGTTTCTGACCATCAAAACGTTCAATCATTCTGAACACGCGTTCGTGCGTGGGGCGGTATTTGTCTTCTTTGCCCGCCATGCGGTCAGCCAGGCGCTGTTCCTGGGGTGACATCAAGCTGATCTCAACCATGGTAGTTCTCCTTTGATGTGATCCGTCCGGAAAAATTCTCCGGCGGTGTTTCTTAAGGTTATCCCGCCCGGGCTTGTGCAGCCCTCGGCCCTTGAGCCGCTGCGGTTATTTAATACCTTGCAATTGCCATACCAAAGTGCTGTTATTTTTTTACCCTGCAAAT
>DVMI01000122.1 GCA_018715085.1 Candidatus Avidesulfovibrio excrementigallinarum
GGCCCCCCAGCGAGGCCGTTGCAGGCTGGGGGGACAGCATGGAAGGGATAACGAGGGGAGAAGTTACAGCTTTCCGGTTACGGCGCGGTATTGCGGGACGACAAACCGGAAGAAAATGCCTAGGCCCAAGAGCTGTACGGCGCCTCCAAGCATATAGGCCACGCCCATGTCCAGGAATTCGGAAACGACGCCTCCGGCGAGCAGGGAAAAGCAGATACCGCCGTCCATTCCGATAAAGTACATGGAATTGGCAACGCCCCGCCGGCCCTTGTCGGCCAGGCGCACAAGAATGGTCTGGTAACTTGGCGGCAGAACACCAAGAGCCATGCCCATGATGCCCCCGCAGACCAGGAAGGCGGCGGGAGAAGTGGTTGTGGCAAGCCACAGCGCGCATCCCAGAGTGGTCAGTTCCGCCACGCAGACCTGTGTCACAAGGTATCCCCGATCGGTGATGGGGCCGGCGAACAGACGGCTTATCAGCAGGCCGGTGCCCATGAGCAAAAAGTAGAGACTCGCGTAATCTTCCAACCCGTGTTCTCTGGCGAGGACTGAAACGTAATTGGTGATGAGCCCTTGCATGAAGGCGGCCATGAACAGTGCGAGCAGGGTATATGTGCCCTTGAGCATGAAGAAGTTGTCCAAGGCCAGGCTGGAGGGGCGGGGTGCGGCCTCGTGTTTGGGGGGCTTGATGCACAGCTGGAGCAGTGCCCCCGTTGTGGCAAAGCCGCAGGACAGCCAGAACGCCGCATCATAGGAAAAGGCGCTGGCAGCGGACAGGCCGAGCATGGGGCCGAAGATCATGCCAAGCGAAAGTGTGCTGCTGAACAGGCCGATCCCGCTGCCGAGCCTGCCTTCAGGAATAAAGCTCACCGCAAGGGTAGCCTGTGTGGTGGTCATGACGGCAAAAGACGCGCCGTGAATGAACCGCACAAGCATGAACAGGGGAATTACCGTCGCGCAGAGCGTGGTGGGGAACAGCAGGGCACAGGAGGCCGTTGCCGCAATCAGGATGACTCTGCGGTTGGGCCTGTCGGCGAGAAGTCCGGACACGGGGCGTGAGATGAGGGCGACCAGGGGAAAGACCGCCAGCGCAAGCCCCATGATGGTGTTGGGGCAGTGCAGGACGTCCAGGAGATACAGCGGCAAAACCGGCAACAGCGAGTAACCGGCCATGCAGGTACACAGGTTACACAGGCAGATCAGATTGAAGTTGCGTGAAAACAGCGGTTGCCTGTGCTGTTCGGAGAGAGTGCGGCGCCGTTTGAACATGCCAAAAGTACTCCATGTTATGTGGCAGTCACGCGGGAACGGGCATTGATCGGCGTATCCTTTATCTCCCAGGGATGGTGAGACATTTCTGCATACAAACTGGCGGAATAGGCCAGTGACAGAGCGTGCCCGCACCGTCCCGGACAGGCCGGGGAGCGGCGGAGCCATGCTTGAATGTTATCAGCAGAGCGTGCTGTGAGTAAAGGGGCGTTCTCGACAGAGAGCGTGTTGCAAACGGACATCGTGCCCATGCTGCGGAGATGCGCACACGTTGCAGGCGGTTGTTTTTTGGCTGTGAGGCTAAAAACGGGGGAGGAAGGTGCCCCTTTTTATGAAAGGCGGTCAGCCTTCCTCCTGGAAAGAGATTTTTGTCATTTGCCGTCTGTCATGTGGCCTTGCTCTTCAGGATGGTTGCCGGGGCCGGCGGCCAGGCGGGCTTCCATGTAGATGGACAGAGTGGCAATGGCCCTGTCGCAGACCTGGAAAACAGGGATTCCTCTGTGGCGCAGCGCGTCACGGAACGGGGTGAACTGGCTGCCGCCGTCCACCACGGCCACCAAGGGTTTGTCGCTGCCTTTGCGAACTTTTTCCATGAGATCCAGCATGGTGCCCGGCACGTTCATGTCGTAGGCGGGCGTGTCGCCGCCGTCCAAGGTGTGCGTGGCGGGCGAGTGGGGATCTAAGCCGATGACCACGGCGTCGATGCCATCGTCGTGCAGCAGGGCTTCTGCCATGCTGGCGTGTACGCTGTCGTCCGCGCCGGGGTTGATGTCCAGCGGGTTGCTGACGGTAACCAGCTTTTCCAGGTGGTGGTTGCGGATGACGGTTTGAATGGCCTCGCGAGTAGCGTTCCTGTAGCTGCCCAGCGACATGGAAAACTCGTCGGCGTGGATGGAGTCGGCCATGCCTACGGCTTCAAATCCTGCGCCGCTGACCACCCCGAGGCGCCTGCCCCGGACAGGCGTGTGCCTGAACGCTTCGGCCAGCAGAACAAGATCCTGAAATTCCGTAAAATTACGGGCAATAATGGCACCAGCCTGCCGGAGAGCGCTGTCACAGACCATATAGTCTCCGGCCAGGGAGGCTGTGTGGCCGCTGGTGGCGTTTTTCCCTTCGGGCGTGCGGCCTGCTTTGTAGAAAATGACCTGTTTGCCCTTGCGAACGGCTTCTTGCACGGCTCTGGCAAAGGCCAGTCCGTCCAGATCCTTGAAACCTTCCGCATATACGGCAATGACGTCTGCTGCGTCGGACTCCGTGAAATAGCGCATCATGTCGCCCAGCGTCAGATCGGTCTGATTGCCCATGGAAATGAGATAGGCGGGATTCATTTCCGGGGCCTGGCTGAAACGGTTCAGCAGAAATGCGCCGCTCTGGCTGACAATGGCCGTGCGCGCGTAGTGCCCTTTGCCTTCGGCAGGGAATTTCTCTCTGGGGATGAACCAGGTGTCGTAGCTGCCCGGGCGTGAGATGACGCCCATGCAGTTGGCGCCGAGGAAGACGGGGCTTTCGTCCGCATTGTTGCGCGAGGACTGAATGCGGGCGATCAGGCGTGCGGCCATGTCGCGGCTTTCTGCAGTTTCTCCGAGTCCGCCTGGAATCAGCATGACGCTGTGGGCTGCGCGTCGTTCGATGACTTCGTCGACCAGGGCCGGAACCTGTTCGGCCCCAATGGCCACGACAAGCAGGTCCAAAGGGGCTTCCAGCGCGGCCAGGCCTGGAACGCAGCGGACGCCGGAAGGGTCGGGGTCGCCGTCGCGGATGATGGAGAGCTGTTCAAGGGGGAATCCGGCATTGAGGATGTTATCCAGAATGGTGCGGCCAAAATTGTGGCGCTTGGCGGAGACGCCGACGACGCCAATACGTTCCGGGTGCAGCAGGCAGTCGATATTCCGAATGGGACGTGCAGCGGGCATGCGGCCGGGCAGAGCAAAGCGGCACATGCCGTCCAGCGGCACCATGAGGTAATCGGTAAAGGTGAACGGGTTGATTTCCAGTTCTTCGATGACGAACGGCGCGTCAGGGTTACAGGGGGAGAAATAGTTGCCCATGCGGATGAACGATTCGAAGCACTCGATCAGCTGATCGTCCGTGACGATCCGGCGCTGGCCCCGGGTCAGACCGGCCATCTTGCGGTAAGACACCGTGTTTCGGAACAGGCGGAAGAAGGACTCGCCGTCGCTGAGTTCGGAGAGCGCGGCCACAATGGCCTGGCCCTTACGAAAGCGTTCGGCGTAGAGCTCTGTATCTGTTCCTCCAAGTCCCGCGCTGATCACCATGCCAAATTCCCGTGTGCGGCGCAGGCCCACAATGAGTTCGTTGCCAAAGGAAGTGGAGTCGGGCGGCATGAACTGAACCTGGAGCACACCTTTCAAATCCCCGGCGATGGCGCTGCGCAGGTCGTCGCCTTCCAGCCCGCGATAGGGGGCCGGCGCGCTGACCGGATGGCGTTCGAGCCAGTCGGCATAGCGTTCAGGCACTTCGCTGAGCATCCTGCGCATGGCGGAGCGGACTTTATCGGGAGTTTTGGGCACGATGCTCACGCCTCCCACTTCCGTTTTGTGGACGATAGTGGGCGAGACGATTTTGATGACAGCCTTTTCACCGGGCAGGGCCATGACTTCTTCATCCACCGGCTTGGCGTTGCGGGGGATGAAATTGCATTTGGGAGGCGTTTCGGCACCGGACAGGCTGAGCAGGGTGTATACTTCATATTCGAACAGCGTATGGCGGCCTTCGGCGGCAGCGTTACGGAACAGATCCGCAATGGGGCCATACTCTACGGTCAGATTCATACACATACTCCTAGAGGATCGCGTTACAAGAGGCGTGTCCGGCGTTGGCAGCCAGGTGCGAGAGCAGGAGGAAGCCGGTTTGTTCTTGTTGGAACCGGGCCATGCGCCACGGGCGTTATGGGGCCGGTGAGGTTGCATGGGGGCCTGAGCCCTGCGGAGACCGGCCTGCACGCGTCTTATCCCGGGATCGCCAAGTTTTTACGCAATGTCAAGTACAACTGTTGCCGGAGGCCTCGCGCCAGGTTCGGGTGCCCGGCGGGCCTGGCGGTTTGCCGCAGGCCTGCCGTCCGTCCGCGCCTGGTCAACGCAGGGAGATCCCGTGCTTCTTGAGTTTGGCGTACAGGGTGGAACGCTTGATGTGGAGCCGTTCGGTCATGCCATGCGGGCCGTGAATCCTGCCTGCGCTTATGTGCTGCACATGGAGCAGGTAGCGGCGCTCCAGTTCGTCAAGGTCGGGGATGTCGTCCACGACGAAGGCCTGTCCGGACGGCGGGGAAACCGGGACCTGTCTTGCTTTTTCCCGAGGTTCTGTATCCAGCATGGAGTAACGATTCAGGATGACGGCACGTTCGATCACGTTTTTCAGTTCCCGGACGTTGCCTGGCCAGTCATAGTGGCAGAGGTTTTCAACTTCTTCCGCAGTCAGAAACAGAGGATGCCTGTTGTAGCGCCGGCAGAAGTGGAGCATGAAGTGCTGCACAAGCGGCATGATGTCTTGCCTGCGCTCGCGCAAGGGAGGCAGCAGCAGGGGCACGACCGAAATGCGGTACAGCAGGTCTTCGCGGAACGTGCCTTTGCGGACTTCTTCCCAGAGATTTTTGTTTGTCGCAGCGATGAGCCGGAAGGAGGAATAGATTTCCCGTGTCCCGCCAACGCGGGTAAAGCGTTGTTCCTGAATGACGCGGAGAAGCTTGGTTTGAATGGCGGGCGGGATGTCCCCTACTTCGTCAATGAACAGCGTTCCTTCATCAGCCATTTCAAAAAAGCCGAGTTTTTGTTTGACGGCGCCGGTGAACGCCCCGCGCTCATGGCCGAAGAATTCGCTTTCAAACAGGTGTTCGGAGGTGCTTGCCGGGTGCACGGCGATGAAAGGTCCGGTGCGGCGGCTCATGGCATGGATCTGGCGGGCCATAACTTCCTTGCCTACGCCGGTTTCTCCCAGAATAAGAACGGGCGCGTCTGTGACGCTTACATGCCGGATTTGTTCCTGCAGGCCGCCAAGTCCTTCGCCAAAAATGGGGGCTGTGTTCCTGTTTTCCTGGAGGCTGATGGACTGAAAGCGCTCCTTTTGGTGCTGGAAGGCTTCGTCGCGGACCTGTCTGAGGCGCAGGGCGGAGCGGACTTCAGACGCGAAGAGGCAGGAGAGGACGTACAAGTCGGGAGCTTGCAGGTGGGTGAAAATCCCGTCGGTAAAGGTACTGTCCAGATAGAGCAGCCAGGGATGCGCACGGCCGATATCCAAGGGCAGACAAAGGCCCTGTTCGCCAAAGCACTGACAGCGTGGCGGTGTTTCGCTGGCTCGTTGTGTCAGCCATTCCATGACTGGGCGCATGTCTTCGCTGTCCAGTTCCATGCGGGTAAGGTTGATGGATGACTCGCACGCAAGCTGGCCCTGGGTATTGGTACTAAACAGCACGCCGCGTTCGGATTTCAGCTCCATCTGTGCGATGCTCAGCAGACGGTGCAGGGCGTTTTCCGGGCTGATTTCGCCAGACAGCCGGCAGAAGGCCCGGCTGCAGCGTGCGATCAGGGAGGATTCCAGGCGGTTCTGTTCGGGCTGGCCGGAGGCGTTTCGGATATGGCAGGTCAGCAATACCGCCACACTGATGTACGGCATATGACGGTCGATATGGCGGCCTGCATAGGCGTCCACCTCTTTGTGCAGTTGTGCCGCTGACGTTTCATCGCCGAGGCGTTCGAGGACGTTGGCGAGTTCGTAGGCGGTCAGGGCGGCTTCCCGCGGATCCCCGGATCCGGCGAGGCTGGCGCGGCTTTCGCGCAGGAGGGCTGCTTCGCGTTCCGCAGACTGGCCCTGGTTACGCACGCGAAGGGCTTTGATACGCAGTGCCGCACCGCGAAGCTGCCGGTTGGGGCAATGGGTCAGGGTTTCCAGAAGCGGATCAAGGGCATAGTGCTGTACAGGGGGTAAGCCTTCGGCTTCAAAAGCATAGAGCATATCCAGGTTGAGCGGATCCTCAAAAGGAACATGAGGCGTGCCTTGATGGACCATCAGACCCGCCTGGCGGGAAAGAAAAGCGTGGGCGGCGCGGATTCGTCCATTGAGATAATGGTAAAGAGCGATGCCGCGCACCGTGCCTGCGGCCGTCTTGTTATACTGCGGCAGGGGGAAGGCCATAAACAGGCTGTCCAGATTGAGAATTGCGGCGTCCATGTCTCCGGTACGGAGCATGGCAAACGCCAGATGCAGCATCCAGAACATGGAAAGCATGCTGTCGCCGTCAAGAGCTGCGGTGCGTCGCAAAGACTCGTTGATACCGAGGGAAAGGTGGTATTTCTGGAGGTAAAACGCCGCCTGACTGGCGCAGGAGGTCAGCAGGATGGCAAACCGCCGGTATTTCCAGTCATAAGAGTCCTGCTTTTGTTCGTAGCAGTCGAGCACCTGGGGGTATTCGCCGCGCACATGGTGCAAGATCCCTTTGAAAAGGGGGAGCCTGTCTTGCATTTCTCTGTCGGAGAGAGCAGGCAGCGTGTTGAGCTTTTCAACATCGCTCGAGATATATTGAGGAATATTTTCGTCTGAGAACACTTTGAGATAACAGCTGAAGATGGCCACCAGCGGTCTGAAGCGCTGGTTTCCGTATTGCCCCGTCATGGCATAGGCCAGTGGGGAGAGCCGCACGGCCATTTGCAGTTGCCTGTTGAAAAAAACACTCATGCTCTGCACGACGAGAACCAGCTCGGCATAGTAAGAGTTTTGTTGTGCGGCTTCGTTCTGACGGGTTGTCCCCCAGTGATACAGGTATTGAATGACACATTCGAGGCAGAACAGGACTTCTGGAGCTTGCCGGTTGAGTTCACCGTCCAGGTAGCGGACGACGTGTTCGCAATTTTCTAGTGTGTCCTGTTGCAAGAGGTAGCCAAGGTAGTGGGCCATACGGTTTGGCGGAATTTTTTCCCGGGCGGTTTCTGCCATGCGCCGGAGGTACTCGTCAGGGATATTCAGCCCGCGCCACAGCCCTGCTTGCTGCTCTTCAGCAATGCCGAGTTCGCGGAGGACGTGCAGGACTTGCCGGACGCGGTCGGCGGACTGTCCACTGACAAGGACAAGCTGCGCTTCGTTAAGAGGGGTTGGCGTGAGGTGCAGGGCGAGGCCGAGCGCCGCGTGAAGAGGATCTGAGAAGGGCAGGAGAGGGGAGGTCTGCATGCTGTGGCACTCCGGGCAAATCCTGTTTTTTGTAATAAATCCTGTTTTTTGGATTGTTACTGTCCAGATTTTTGGAAAAAGTAGCCTCAATTGTGACGTATTGTCAATATCACACCGAAATAACACCCTTTCCCTGGTCACATAGATTGGCATCCGGTTTGCTTTGTGTATGGCATCCGGGCACGCCTGCAAGCAAGGCCGCCCGGTTGCCATACACCAGCCAGACGCAGCCGTCGGACGACACAGGCCATGCTGCCGTCAGGCTGATCCGCAGGCAGAGGCAAGTTTTGTAAACCGGATGCGCGCCCTCAGGGGCAGGCGTTTCCGAAACATCCGGATGCAGTATGGAACAGTCGTTTTTACCCTATCTGATGGCGTTCATGTGGATGTCTCTTTTGTTGCTGGTGAGTATCTGGCTCAGAGCCAAGATTACGTTTTTGCAAACCTATCTTGTACCAGCCGGTATCATTGCCGGGACAGTCGGCTTTGTCATGATCAA
>DVMI01000123.1 GCA_018715085.1 Candidatus Avidesulfovibrio excrementigallinarum
TCCTGCAGCTCCTGTCGTTCCCCCCAACAACAGGAGCTGCCCAACTTCCCGCAGTGACAATGCTTCCCCTTGTGACTGCGGGATTTTTGCGTCATTTTCCGCATTGCCTGGCACAGGCAGTTATGCTATGCTTATCCAATTGCCAATATAAAGGAATCGCCAATCATCTCATGCAGCAGCGCCGCCATTCCCGTCAGCTTTGCCCCTCAGGCCTCACATGGCTTTGCACGCCTGTGCTGCTGCTTGCTGCCCTGCTGTCGATCCCTGCTGGCGAAACTGTCAGCTGCCGGATCAGTCAGCTGATTTCGTCTCCGCGCCTGACTCCGCTAAGAATTTGCCAGGCAGTGTTTGCCAGTACGGCAGCTATCCAGCAGACAGACGCTCTTTCGGGTGCGCGCGGAGAAGAGTTGTCAGCAGGTTCCTCTTCAGCCGACAGCCCATGGACAGACGCTAAGATACTGTTTCCGCGGCAAGCCTCAACGATTCCATACGTCAAAACCGCGACGGCGCCACGCGCCGAAACGCTTCCGCCTTCACCGCATTCTGCAGCTCATCCAGCTGTATTTTTTGCGCTTTCTCCTCCCGCCCAAAGACTTTCCTAGCGTAATTTATCCTGACCATCCGATTCACGCTAACTTTCGAGGAATTCATGTATCGTCTCCGTTTCCGTGCCGCAATTGCCGTCCTTATGCTTCTTGCGGCTCTGATCTGCCTTGTTCCGGGGCTTCTGTCCCCCACTGCCGACGTTCCGCGCATACGCCTCGGCCTTGACCTGCGCGGTGGCGTCCAGCTGACCCTGGGGGTCGACACCGAAAAAGCCATTCAGGCTGCACTGCTCAGCGAAGGGCAACGCCTGCGCCAGCTGGCTGCCGACGAGCACCTGCTCGTTTTGGGGCCTCGCATGGGTACAGGCAACGTGCCTGAGCTGCTGATTCCCAACAAAGCTCAGGAAGATGCACTGCTTGAGCTCATCCGCTCCAAGGCGCCGGATTTGGACGTGTCAGCGCCTATCGCAGGTCCGGAAGGGACACTGCGGCTGCCATTGGCCTTTACCCCGGCGTACGAAAAACAAACGGCTGAACTGGCTGTCAATCAGGTTTTAAAAACCATTTCAAGCCGTATTGACCAGTTCGGCGTTGCCGAGCCGGACATCCGCAAACAGGCTGGCGACAGAATTCTTATTCAGCTGCCGGGCCTTAACGATGTACAGCGTGCCGTTCAACTTATCGGCCAGACTGCCCGTTTGTCGTTCCATCTTGTGCGTGACGACATTCAACCCGGCGCAGTTCTCCCTCCCGGCGTCATCAGGCTGCCCATGAAAGATGGCAACAGCAGCCTCATTCTTGACAAAGCGCCTCTGCTGGGGGGCGAACTCATTACCGATGCCAGGCCGGCCTTTGCCCAGCAGGGCGAGCCGCTGGTCAGCCTTTCCTTCAATCCCCAGGGGGCAGAAATTTTTGCCACCGTCACGGGCGAAAACAAAAACAAGCGCCTGGCCATCGTCCTTGACGACACTGTGCACAGCGCTCCCGTCATTCAAGACAAAATTACCGGTGGATCGGCCACTATCACCGGGCGGTTCACCGTGGACGAGGCGCAGGACCTGGCCATTGCCCTCCGCTCAGGCTCGCTTGCCGCGCCTGTGCAGGTGCTTGAAGAACGCACTGTCGGCCCTGCCCTGGGGGAAGCCTCCATCCATGGGGGCCTGATCGCTGCCTTGCTTGGTGCTCTCGCTGTTGTCATCTTCATGCCCTTGCGCTACGGCTGGTCCGGCGTGCTGGCTGACGGGCTGCTCTGCATCACACTGCTGCTGCTCATGTCAGGTATGGCCGCCATCGGAGCCACGCTGACCCTCCCTGGCATTGCCGGGATTGTTTTGACCATCGGCATGGCTGTTGACGCTAACGTGCTTATCTTTGAGCGAATACGCGAAGAAATACATTTGGGACTTTCTCCACGGCAGTCTATTTCGGCAGGGTTTGCGCGCGCCAACCTGGCCATCACCGACTCGAACCTGACCACAATTCTTGTCGCAGCCATCCTGTACCAGTTCGGCACGGGCCCTGTGCGCGGTTTTGCCGTTACCCTGATCCTTGGGATCATTGCCTCGATGTACACGGCCATTTCTTTGTGCCGCATCGCCTATGAAATCTGGCTGCGCAAAAGCCACGAACAAAAGCCTCTCAGTATTTCTGGCCTGTTCCATGGGCAGACGATCATCAAGGCCCTTGGCGCGTTCCCCTATCTGAAGCATGCCCGCAAGGCAGCCATGGCCGCTCTTGTGCTGGTTGTCGCTGCCGGCGTCATGCTGATCTCTACTGGCGGGCCCCACTATGGTGTTGACTTTGCCGGTGGCGCTGCAGCGCAGGTTTCCTTCAATCAGCCCGTGCAGGATGACGCCATCCACGCGGCCCTCAAGCCACTCGGCCTTGAAGGCGTCAGCCTGCAGACCACGGGTGAAAACAGCTGGCAAATCCGTTTTGCGCTGCCCTCTCATATTGCAGCCCAGGATTTGAGTAAGACCGTGCTCAAGGCCTTACAGACTGCCTTCCCCGAAGCCGGAGCGCAGCTTGTCAGTATGGAAAGCGTAGGCCCCAAGGTTGGGGACGATCTGCGCAACTCGGCCCTGGAAGCCATCTATTACGCAATGCTGCTCATCACGGTGTACATCTCGGGACGCTTCGAACACCGCTGGGGAACGGCCGTTGTGCTGGCCGCCGTCCTGTATGCCGGCATGTTCGCCGCAGGCTGGCTTGGTCTGTCCATCCTCTGGCGCATGGTGATCGCACTCATTCTGACTTTTGCCCTCTGCTGGAAGCTGCGCCTCGGCTTTGCTGTTGGCGCTGCGGCAAGTCTATGCTTTACCGTCACGGTGACCATATGCCTGCTTGTCCTGCTGGGCGAAGAGTTTGACCTCAATATTGTTGCAGCGCTGCTGACAATCATCGGCTATTCGCTCAACGACACTATTGTTATCTATGACCGCATCCGCGAAACATTGCGGCTGGAGCCGGACGACAAGCCACGCCCGGTATGCGATGTCATCCAAAACAGTCTTGCTGACACCATGAGCCGTACCATCATGACTGGCGGCACGACGCTGGTTTCGGCACTGGCCCTGTTCCTTTTTGGCGGGCAGATCATCCATGGATTTGCCCTGACCATGCTCATTGGGGTCAGCGTGGGCACATTGTCCTCGCTGTTTATCGCCTCGCCGCTGCTGCCGCTGTTTGGTGACACCGCAAAGCTCCGGCAGGCAGTCACCCCCGCGGTTTACGTCCGTCCTGACGAAGGCGGCGTCGTATAGGACACGTCATTTCGGCACAGAGCCCTTTGCCTTGGGGGCTCTGCGCCACGGCCATACGGCCGGTCGGGGCATGCCGGAAAAACTGGCGTGCCCCGACCGGCAAATCAGACCTTTCCTGTGCGCAATCTGAACCTCGTGCATGATCGCTTCCGCCGGAGCATTGAACACAGGGGAGATAACAAAAACAAGGTGGTCCGCTCATGTTAGCATGGGAAAAACTTAAAGAATCCTTCATCTCGGTCATTCCGATCATTATCCTTGTCAGCCTGCTGCAATT
>DVMI01000124.1 GCA_018715085.1 Candidatus Avidesulfovibrio excrementigallinarum
GGGGAGAACCCCTTTACAAAGGGGGTTCCCCCTTCCCCCCGCAATCCGTCTTTCCCGCCTTTCAGTTCTGTTCCCCTTCCAGCATTCTGCGCAGGGACGCGCCGGGGGTGGCGTGTTCCATGAGGGCCGAGCCGACCAGGGCGGCGGAGAATCCGGCGTTGGCGGCGGCGGTCAGGTCGGCGTGGCAGGCCATGCCGCTGGCGGCGATCCAGCGTTCGTTGTCGCGCGGGGGGCAGTCGTTGATGAGTTGCAGGCAGGCGGTGCGGTCGACGTGGAACGTGGCCAGATCGCGGGCATTGACCTGGATGAGGCGTGCGCCGCTGTCGCGGGCAAGGGCCAGGTCGCGGGCGTCAAAGACTTCGACCACGGCGTCGAGTCCGGCGTGTTCGGCCTGTTCGCGCAGGGAGCGCAGCAGGCGGGCGTCGGGGGTCAGCCGCACGATGAGCAGCAGGGCCGAGGCGGGCGTGGCTGCGGTGGCCGCCACCTGGAGCGGGTGGAACAGAAAGTCCTTGCGCAGAAGCGGCAGAACCGGCGCGCTGTCCGGCGGGGTGGTGCCGGCCGGTGCGGCGTGGTCTGGGCTGTCGGGCAGGCAGGCGGCGCGGCGCAGGTCGTCAAGGCGTCCCAGAAAGTAGCGTTCCTCGGTCAGCACGGACAGGGCGGTTGCGCCGTTGGCGGCGTAGTCGCGGGCGGCGTCTTTGGGGGTAACGCTGGCGCAGATGAGCCCGCGCGAGGGGGAGGCGCGCTTGAATTCGGCAATGACGGCCAGCGGGCCGCTGCGCGGGTGGTCAAGGGCCTGGCCGAAGGCGGGGCGCTGGCCTCTCCAGGGGGTAAAGGCCTCGGGCCCGGCTTCGAGCAGGGTGTTGATTTCGGGTTGTTTGGCGTCGATAAAGCGTTGCAGGGGGGTCATGGCAGCACCTTTTTGCCTGCGCCGGCGTCCACGCCCTGGCGGGCGATGTCCAGGCATTCGTCAAGGGGTTTGGTTTCTTCAAGCAGATAGATGGCAAACGCGGCGTTGATGGTCAGCATGTCGCGCATGGGTTTGGGGCCGCGGCCTTCAAGGAGCTGGCGCAGCACGTCCACGGCTTCTTCCTTGCTGTTTACGGCCAGATCTTCGGGCTGGCAGGGGGAGAAGCCGTAGGCGGCGGGGTCGAACAGGCGTTCGCTGCGCTGGCCGTCGGTGATTTCGATGACGCGGGTGGGGCCCATGGCGGTGAGTTCGTCATAGCCGCCCGCGCCGCTGAACACGGCGATTTTGTGAATGGGCCGCTGCTGGAGGGTGGCCGCGATGAGTTCGAGCTGATCGGGGTTGCCCACGCCCATCATGAGGTGGTCGGGGCAGGCGGGGTTGATCATGGGGCCCAGGATGTTGAACAGCGTCCGGATGCCAAGCTGCCTGCGCACCGGGCCGACATTGGCGAAGGCGGGGTGGAAGTAGGGGGCAAACTGAAAGGTGAAGTTGCGTTCCTTCAGGCTGTTCACGATGGCTTCGGGGTCTTTTTCGAGGGTGAAGCCGAGGCCTTCGAGCGCGTCGGCCGCGCCGCTGACAGACGACACGGCACGGTTGCCGTGCTTGACCACGCGGTAGCCCATGCCGGCCAGGGTCAGCGCGGCGGCGGTGGAGCAGTTGAACGAGTGCTTGCCGTCGCCGCCGGTGCCCACGATGTCGATGCAGCGGCCGGGGATGCCGGGCACCTTGACGGCCTTGTCGAGCATGATGTTGATGGCGGCGGCCAGTTCAAACGGGGTTTCGCCCTTCATGCGCAGGCCCATGAGCAGGCTGCCGGCCTGGGTCGGGGTCATGGTGCCGTCAAGCAGCGCGCCGAACGCGGCTTCGGCCTGGTCGGTGTCAAGGTCGTGGCCGCTGGCTACAGATTCGAGGATGGAGCTGACCGTAGGCACAGGCTTTGCAGGGAACAGTCCGTCCGGGAAGTTGGCCAGGAGCTTTAAGCCGTCGGGCGTGAGGATGGATTCGGGATGATACTGCACGCCGACCCATGGCCGGTCTTTGAAGCGCAGGGACATGACTTCGCCCAGCGGGCCGCGCGCCGTGACTTCGACAAGGGGGTTGCTGTCCGTGACGTTGACCACCAGCGAGTGATAACGGCCGACGGTAAAGGGCTTGGGCACGCCCCGGTAGAGCCCTGTGCCGTCGTGCATCAGATCTGAGGTCTTGCCGTGCATGATTTCGGGCCCGACCGTCACTTGTGCACCGGCAAACAGGCCGAGGATCTGGTGGCCGAGGCACACGCCGAGCACGGGCACCCTGGGATTGAGCTGGCGCAAAAACTCGAGGCAGAACCCGGCCTGGGAGGGATGCCCCGGTCCGGGCGAGATGCACACCATCTGCACCGTGGGATCGTGGGCCATGGCAACCAGTCCGGGGTCGTCGTTTTTGACCACCACGGGCTGATGGCCCAGCTTGCAGAAGGCCTGAACCAGATTGTAGGTGAACGAGTCGTAATTATCGATAAGAAGGAACATACTGATCTCCCGCTCCGGAGCAGATGTGGCGCATGATGGCTGACTTGTTGCAGACTTCTTTCCATTCAAGTTCGGGGTCGGAATCGAACACGATGCCGCCGCCGGCCTGCCAGTTGAGGCGTCCGTTGCGGACCCACAGACTGCGGATGGTGATGCCCGTGTCCAGGTGGACGCCGCCCCTGTCCAGTCCCAGCCAGCCGATGCCCCCGGCGTAGGGGCCGCGGGGGCGCTGTTCCATGGCCGCAATGATTTCCATGGCGCGCAGCTTGGGCGCGCCGCTGACCGTGCCGGCCGGGAAGGTCGCCGCCAGCACGTCGATGGCGTCAAGGCCTTCCAGCAGTTCGGCAGTCACGCGGCTGGTCAGGTGCATGACGTGTGAAAAGCGCTCCACCATCATCAGCCGTTCGACTTCCACCGTGCCCGGCCGGGCAATGCGCCCCAGATCGTTGCGGCCCAGATCCACAAGCATCATGTGTTCGGCGCGCTCCTTGGGATCGGCCAAGAGCTCTTCGGCCAGGCTCTCATCTTCGTCCACGCTGCGGCCGCGGCGGCGCGTGCCGGCAATGGGCGCGCTGAGCAGGCGGGTGCCGCTGCACTGCACCATGACTTCGGGCGACGAACCGAACAGCGTGATGCCCGGCAGGCGCATAAAGAACATGTAGGGCGAGGCGTTGCTGCCGCGCAGGCGGCGGTAGAGCGTCATGGGGTCGCCGTTGAACGGGATGCTGAAGTTGACCGAAGGCACCACCTGGATGGCTTCGCCCTGGCGCAGCAGTTCGCGGATGCGCTCCACCGTGTTTTTGTAGCCTTCCTCGTCGGGCTGCATCTGCAACAGGTCTTCCTGCAGCGTCAGCCCTTCCGGGGCGGCGTACATGGCGGCGTGGCCGCCAAAGACGGGCATGTGTTCGCCAAGGCTGATCTGGGCAAGCCGGTTGTACAGATGGTCAAAGAGCATCATGGTCCCGGGCAGGCAGAGCACGCACTCGGCGTCCTCGGGCCGGAGCGCCCCGGCCAGCTTCGGATTGAACAGCCCGGCCATGCCGAACCCGAAATAGCCGCTCAGCGAGCGGGTTATGGGCGGCAGCGCCGGCGCGTCGGGATCGGGCAGAATTTCGATGGCGCGCATGGCCCTGCGCAGCCCGTCCACAAAGGGCAGGCCGTTGAAGGCTTCAACCGCCTTGAGTCGCGGATCCTCCGCCTGGCAGGCGAACAGGCCGCCCTCGCAGCGGATGATCAGCGCCATGTCGCAGGCCAGCACGCTGTAACGCCCCCAGCGGCCGTCCACCTCGGCGCTTTCCAGAAGAATGCCGTGCTTGCCCTGGGCCATGCCCATGAACAGGCTGATCGGCGTGTCCATGTCGGCGGGCAGCCAGCGCACGCGCTGGCCAAGTTGTACGGAAACGGTCTGTTCGTTCATCAACGTGTTCCTTTCTCCCCTGGGGGAGGTTTGGCGTCCTGCACTGCCTGGCGCGGCAGCCGGGGATTGTGTGTGAAGGCGTTGCCGGTTACTAAAAAACAAAAAAGCCGTCTCTCCGGAGAGGGACGGCTTTTCTGCAAATAAGCGTGTTGTTCAGCTACGCGTCAGGACCGCATCCTCTCCCCAAAGAGACGGTGCGCCACCAGTTGCCGGCAAAAAGAACGGCAAAAAGCGGGTTGAAAACGGTCTGTGCGAGCATCACAAAATCCTTTTTTGGGCCCCACCGGGGGCCGGTTGATGGCGTGGCGCCTGTCGCCTGTCCTGCGGCGGCCTTCTTCCTGGGGGCGCTTCCCTTCGGGGGGCGCGCCCGGGGCGCCGTAATGACCGGGACCCCTCCGGCCCTGTGGCGGCCTCTCTCTGGAAGGGCCGCCTCCTTGTGCCCCGCAACCGCCGGGGTACAGGCGGGGGCGGCATGCTGAAGGCGTTGCCGGTTACTGAAAAAACAAAAAAGCCGTCTCTCCGGAGAGGGACGGCTCTTAACTGCATGAAGGCGTGTTGTTCAGCTACGCGCCAAGACCGCATCCTCTCCCGAAAGAGTCGATGCGCCACCACCAGTTGCAGGCAAAGGAAATGGCAGAATGGGTCCTGATCACGTCAAAGCTCCTGTTGCGGGCACGGCCCGCGCGGCGTTCAAACACGAATGCGTGTAGATAGCGTCGCTTTCCGGCGTCTGTCAAGAGGGCGGGAATATTTTTGCGCGCGCCGCTCCTGCGGGGTGCTGCGGGGGTGGGGGTGAGCGGGGCGTCGTGGGCTGGTGCGGTGTGGGGTACACAGTTGGCGGTGTGCGGCGTCATGCAATATCTATTTTTTATATACGCGTCTGCCTTCAGACCGGCGCACGGAAAACGGTAACGCTGCCCGCGGCGCACACACTCAGACATTTTTTTGCCGTGCCTGCACAAAATTTCACTTGACAACCCCGGCCGGGCGGGACTAGTGTCCCCTCCACAAAGGAACTATCACCATGAAAGCCCTTCAGCAGAACTCCTTCTTCTTTACCAACGCTCCCGCCAAGTTTTTTGGCTGGCAGTTTTTTTATTTTACGGAGTCCTGTGGTCGGAAGCTGTGCTGACATGGTTTGACAACGCAACTTCGGGCCGCAGGCTTTTTCCGCCAGCGGCCCTTTTTTTATCACCAGCGGCCGCGAGAAAAAGCCGGGCCCGTACACCTTAACCCCAAAAGGATGTGCGCCATGAGCCTCGGCAAAAAAATTCGTCTGGAACGTATCGTCAATCGTGAAACCGGCCGCACTGTCATCGTCCCCATGGATCACGGCGTGACCGTGGGCGCGCTTGAAGGCCTTATCGACATGCGCGAAGCCGTCAACGACATGGTCATTGGCGGGGCCGACGCCGTGTTGATGCACAAGGGCCTTGTGCGCTGCTCGCACCGCGGCTCCGGGCAGGACGTGGGCCTCATTGTCCATCTCTCCGCCTCCACCTCCCTGACGCCCAACGGCAATACCAAAACGCTCGTCGCCAACGTGGAAGAAGCCATCAAGCTGGGCGCAGACTGCGTGTCCATCCATGTGAACCTTGGCGACCCCGAAGAAGGGCAGATGCTGGCCGACTTCGGCCGCGTGGCCGAATCCTGCGACAACTGGGGCATGCCGCTGCTGGTCATGCTGTACGCCCGCGGACCCAAAATTTCCAACCCCTTCGACGCCTCTGTCGTGGCCCACTGCGCCCGCGTGGGCGCCGAACTCGGCGCGGATATCGTCAAGGTGCCCTACACCGGCACCCCGGAATCCTTCGCCAAAGTCACTGAAGCCTGCTGCGTGCCCGTGGTGATCGCCGGCGGCGAACGCGTAGACTCCACCCGCAAGCTTCTTGAAATCGTGTACGACTCCATCCAGGCCGGCGGTTCGGGCCTCTCCGTGGGCCGCAACGTGTTCCAGCACCCGCACCGCATCAAACTCGTCCAGGCCCTGCGCGCCATCGTGCACGATAACAAAACCGTCGACGAAGCGCTCGCCATCGTGGGCGACTAATCCCCCCTTGCACAGGCCCGGCGGCTGCAAACCTCCTCCCTCTCCTGTCCTCAGGAGATGCCAGACCTGTGCCGGGTGAAGGCGGAAACCCTTTTCGTCAAAAGGGCTTTCCGCCTCCCCCCGCACCCCCCT
>DVMI01000125.1 GCA_018715085.1 Candidatus Avidesulfovibrio excrementigallinarum
AAGAGTAATTCAGGTGCAGCGCTTTGCTCAGCGCCACTGCGTCAACAAAGACAACGTTATCCTGAATTAAAAAATCCAGTTTGACCTTGTTTCCATGGCAATTGACGTCGTGTGAAAGATATTCCCCGGCAAACGCCGTGCCGTGCAAAAGGCATATGAGCAGGATAATAAGGATATTTCGCATGGCATTTCACAAAATGTTGAGGAATCCTGGTGAAATATGCGGGCAGCGCTTCCGCGCGCAGGCAGAAGGCAAAAGGCCGGCCACCGGCCATTGCTCCGGTCCCCATGGTCAGAAAAAAAGACAGGAAGCGCCAGAATATGCAGCCGCCTGAAGGCTCCAAGGGCCAGAGACAGACGTTGTCACGCTGTAACAGTGCCTGATGTAATCAGCACACATACTTTCAAAAGTGTATCGATAAGGCGACTGTATTGTCAATGGAAGACAACAAAACCGTCTGTACCGTACAGCACCTTTTGAAAAAAACGCTGCCCAGAGGGCAGGGCGTTCCATAAACTTCCGTGCACGCCAGACATTCATGCACAAGCCCCCACACTGTCCGCCCTCGTATCGTCCGCAGCCGTACTCCAGGCCTGCCCCTTGATGCGGGAATACCCGGCAGCCGGCTGGGTTTGTTGCCGTGCGGGGGGAAGGAGGGAACCCTTTTCGGCAAAAGGGTTGCCCTCCTTCCCCCCGCGCCCACCATCCGCCCTCCCAAAACCGTTACATGAATGTTCGGGGCGACCGGAGTTGCCGGGAACAGGCCGGATCCTTTGGAAGTTGCGGAAGCCTCCGGATTTGCCGGGCCTGCCGGAAGCGTGCTCCAAGGAATTTTGCGGGTGTGGTGTATCGTCCTGAGGCTGACGGGGGGACTTGCGCGCTGGTCGGGGGTTCTGCCGCGCGGGCCAGCGGCGTGCGCGTGCATGGGCAACGGCCATGGATACCGCGCAGCCCTGTCCGTTTTTGCGGGGCGGGCTGTCACGGGTGGCTGTGCCGTTTGTTGATAAACGTTTCGGGAAGGGGCAAGGGAGGTCCGGGGGGAAGGGGGAGAACCCCTTTACAAAGGGGTTTCCCCCTTCCCCCCGGCACAAAGTGCTGCGGCGTTGTTACAGGTTGAGCGCGTCCAGGGGGATTTTGGCAACGAGCTTGCGCACGGGGGCGGGCGCGTCGTTGATGGCAACGAGGGGCATGTGGGCGTCCCAGGGGAAGAGCAGGGCGAACATGCCGGGGTGCAGGGTGAGGCGTCCCAGCTCGCAGGGCGGTGTGACGTGGAAGCCCAGATCGCGGGTTTCGTCAAAGGGGTCGAGCAGGGGCAGGTTGTCAGCAGAGGCCACATACATCCATTCCTGCCCGTGCAGCAGCACCTGCACGTCGATCATGCGGCGGTGCGTTTCGTACAGGGCGCAGTCAAGGCGGCGTGTCTGCGTGTCTTCCACGGCAATGCGGCAGCCGGCCACGGTCACAATCTGGGGCGTGGTGGCGGCGTTCTGCCGTTCAATCCAGGCCATCACTTCAGCCCAGACAGGCCCGAAGCTGTAGCGGCGCCAGTGTTCAAGCGGTTCACACAACATGGCGGTTCACTCCACGGGCGCGCAGGTCAGGGCGGCGGTGTTGCGGTATTTTTTGGGGGGGACGTTGTGCACGCCACCCTCTGTGCCGCCGGCGCGCGGGTCAGTGTGCGGGAAGGGAGAGGATACGGAGCGCCGCCCCGTATCCGCCGGGTCCGGCAGGGGGGACGGCCTCAAGGCAGCGCCGGCGTGTGCCGGTATGCCGCCTTAAGGCCGGTCGGGTCAGAGTGCGCCTTTAGGCCAGGACTTCGTCAAGGGCGTCGGCAAAGGCGTTCAGGTCGGCTTCTTCGATGATCAGCGGGGGCAGGAGGCGCAGCACCGTGTCGTGCGACAGGTTGATCACAAAGCCTTTGTGGATGAGCTTGAGCCAGATATCCTTGCCGGGCTCGGTGAGCTCAATGCCAATCAGCAGGCCAAGGCCGCGGACTTCCTTGATCTTGTCGGTGTGCTTGGCGGCCACTTCGCGCAGGCGGGCCAAAAAGGCCGTGCCAAGCTTGGCGGCGCGCTTGTCCAGCTGGTCGCGGATCATGATTTCAACAACCTTGTCGGCCACCGCGGTAAGCAGGGGGCCGCCGCCAAAGGTGGTGCCATGGCTGCCGAAGGGGAAGGCCTGGGCCACTTCGTTTGTGGACATGACGGCTCCGATGGGCAGGCCGTTGGCCAGGGCCTTGGCGCACGAAATGATATCGGGCTTGATGTCGAAGTTCTGGAAGCACCAGAACCGGCCGGAGCGGCACAGGCCGGCCTGCACTTCGTCAACGATGAACAGCACGCCCTTTTTGCGGCAGATGGCTTCGATGCCCTTGGCAAAGTCGGGCGTCACGGGGCGAATGCCCGATTCGCCCTGCACCATTTCGATCATCACGGCCGCAGTCTGCGGGGTGATGGCCGCTTCCAGCGCGGCAAGATCGTTCCAGGGCACCTGCTTGAAGCCTTCGGGCATGGGGGCAAAGCCTTCCTGCAGCTTGACCTGTCCTGTGGCGGCCAGGGTGCCCAGGGTGCGGCCGTGGAAGGCGTTTTCAAAGGTGATGACTTCAAACGCGCCGTTTCTGCGCACGCACTGCATGTAGCGGCGGGCCAGCTTGATGGCGGTTTCGTTGGCTTCTGCACCGGAGTTGCAGAAAAACACCTTGTCGAAATGGTTGGTCGTCAGCAGGCGTTCGGCCAGGCGGACCTGATTTTCCTGATAGAGCAGGTTGCTCACATGCACCAGCGTGCCGGCCTGTTCGCACAGCACCTTGGTGACTTCTTCGTTGCAGTGGCCCAGGCTGGTCACGGCAATGCCGCTCAGCAGGTCAATGTATTCCTTGCCGTCGGCGTCCCACAGGCGCGCGCCCTTGCCCCGTACGGCGGCCAGGGGATACCGGGAATAGGTCTGGAAAAGCACATTCTTTTCGCGCTGCTGGATTTCTTCAAATTTCGACATGACGGGACTCTCCTCGAAAAAAACAGATGATGCGGCGCGGGTGGCGTCGCGAAAGGTGCAAGCAGGAAGGCGCGGGACGGCTACAGCGCGCCCGTGTGGCCAAAACCGCCGGTTCCGCGCGTGGTGTTGCTCAGTGTGCCGGCGCGCTCAAGACAGACCTGCAGCGCGGGAAGGAACACAAGCTGCGCCACGCGCTCGCCTCGTCGCAGACAACGCGGCGCGCCGGACGTGTTGAGCAGAAAAACGGTCAGTTCGCCGCGGTAGTCGGGATCGATGACGCCGACCCCCTGAGCCACGGTCAGCCCCTGAACAGCGCCAAGGCCGCTGCGCGAAAAAATAAAGCCCGCAATGCCCGGCGAAAGCGGCTCAATGGCCACGCCCGTGGGCACGCGCACGCGGCCGCCGGCAGGCACAATCACCTCGTCAGGCGGCGTTGTCTCGCCGCCGGCCGGCTCAAGGCAGGCGCGCAGATCCAGCCCTACAGACCCGGGCGTAGCGTAGGCCAGGCCCTCCGCACCGTACAGTGCGGCAGCGTCGCGCAGAAAGACAAAACGGACAGTGGGCAGGGTCATGGGGGCGCTCCAGACAAAATTACCGTGACAGTTGAGGGGGTATGCTACTCCAAGGCGCGGCAGGGCACAAGCAAAAACCAGGCCGCTCCCGCACCGGCAGGACTGCACCGTCAGAACAGGCGTGTCCGTGTACGCGCATGGACCTGTGCTGTCAATACGGCGGGCACGGCCGCCGCCGCCGGGGCAGCAACAGCCTGCGGCGGCACAGCGCATGCACGGTGCGTTTGGCAGAAGGCGGAATGTTCTTTGGAGGAAGAAGGTGCGGGCGCCACAGGTTGCGCCCCGCACCGCAAGGCAGGCGCGGAGGCCCGGGGGGAAGCCGTGTGGAAGGGATGCAGGCACGTCCCGCGCGGCAGCCTGAAGCGGCGGGAACGGCAAAAAAACGCGCCTGGCGGCCTGTGCCGGTCCCGCATTCCGGGGCGGGGGCGGATCTGGCCGGGGACTGTGCGCCGGGTCTGGCAGAATGTCTGGCCGGGGGTTGCCGGAAGGAGATTGCGCGCCGGGATGAGGTGCCTGGATCTGGCCGTGCCTGCGCGCCGGGTGCTGCCGACAGCGTTATGAATGCGGCGGCCGGCTTTTCCCAAACAGCGGAAAAAGCCGGCCGTTATGCAAAACGCCTTCCCCTCTGTGCCGGGCCCCGGGCGTCAGGTTCCTGCGCGGGCGGGGGCTCTGTAAGGGGGCAGGGCCTGTCAGGACTTGTGCAGCATGATGTCGAGGATGACCTTGTCGGCTTCCTTCATGCCCGTGGAGCCAAGGCGGCCCAGGTTGGCGATGCAGGCTTCAATGTCGTCGTCCACAATGCCTTCGTTGCCGGGCACCACGGTGCCGCCAAGCGCCAGCAGCACGGCCTGGATGCCCGCGGTGACGGCAGTGGCCACCTTGAGGGCGCAGCTGCTTTTTGCGCCGTCGCAGATCATGCCGGAAACGTTGCCCACCATGTTGCGCACGGTGCGTTCCATGTCCTTGAGGCCGCCGCCAAGCAGCAGGGCAATGCCGCAGGCCGAGGCCGTGGCCGCCACCATGGCGCCGCAGTGGGCGGAAAGACGCCCCAGGTGGTGCTTGATGTGGATGGACGTGAGGTGGCTGATGATGAGCGCGCGGGTCAGCTTTTCGTCGTCAGACTGCATGCGGATGGCGCAGGCCACTACGGGCATGGTGCAGGTAATGCCCTGATTGCCGCTGCCGGAATTGCTCATGACCGGCATCATGACGCCGGCCATGCGGGCGTCGGCCGCGGCGGCCGTGAGCTTGGTGGCAAAGGTGGGCAGATCGTCGGCCAGCACATGATTGCGGATCTGCGTGTCCATCATTTTGCCCACGCCAAGGCCGTACTGCTTGCGCAGGCCCTCTTCGGCCACGCAGCGGTTCATGCGGGCCGCCTCCATGATGAAGCTGAGCTCCTCAAGCGGCGAGGTCACGGCAAACTCATAAATGGCCGCCAGCGTCAGCGGCCAGGCGCTTTCTTCGCCTTCAGCCCGGGCGGCGCGTTCCTTTTCAAAGGTGAGCGTGCCGTTTTTCCATACGCGGGCAATGTTGTCGTGGCTGCCTGCCAGCTCGGCCGCGGCGTTTTCCTTGCCGGCCGAGGCCGTGACAAGGCAGTAGAGCAGCTCGTCATTGTCTGCAAGGCGCAGAACCACGGCGTCCTTTGCCAGCATGTCGCGGGCTGCGGCAGCCGTTTCTTCCGTAAGATCCCGGAGGCATTCGAGCCCCAGGGCGCTTTTGCCGCCCAGCGCGCCCGCGGCCGCGGCCACGCCAAGGCCCATTTCGCCCGTGCCGGGCACCATGACGCCCATGCCGTTTTTAAGCAGGTTGGCGCTTACGGCCACATCCAGTTTTTCGGGCGTGACGCCAAGTTCCTCGGCAGCCCTTGCCGCAGCAAGCGCCACGGCAATGGGTTCTGTGCAGCCCAGCGCAGGAATGACTTCCTGATGCAGCAGGGCAAGGACAGCGTTGCGGTCGTGTTCGTTCATGCCTGTTCTCCGGTGGAGGAGTGCTGCAGCTCGCCGAGCTGCTCGTTGCGGTTGAAGAGGCCTTCCAGCATGAGCGTCAGCGCGCCGTCGCCGGTGATGTTGCAGGCCGTGCCAAAGCTGTCCTGCAGGGCAAAGATGGCAATGAGCAGGGCCACGCCGTTCTGATCAAAGCCAAGAACGCCGGTGACAATGCCAAGAGAGGCCACCACGGTGCCGCCGGGCACGCCCGGAGCGCCCACGGCAAAGATGCCGAGCAGCAGGCAGAAGAGAATCATCACGCCGACGCTCGGCAGCGTGCCGTAAAGCATAAGATGCAGCGTCATGCAGAAAAAGGTTTCAGTAAGCACAGAGCCGCACAGATGCACGGTGGCGCCCAGGGGAATCATGAATTCCACAAGGTTTTTGCTCAGCACGCGGGACTTGCGGGCGCATTCCAGCGCCACGGGCAGCGTGGCCGCGCTGGACATGGTGCCCACGGCGGTGAGGTAGGCGGGCGCGTAGTGGCGGAAGACTTCCCACGGGTTGCGCCCGGAGAGCATGCCGCCGATGCCGTACAGCACGGCCAGCCAGATGAAGTGCCCCACAAGGACAATGAGCACCATGGAGACGAACACAGGCAGATGCAGGCTGAGCAGGCCTTCATAGGCAAGCCCAAGGAAGGACAGGCCCACAAAGAACGGCAGAATGGGAATCATCACGCGGGTGACAAGCGCGCTCACAACGCGCTCGAGCTCTGCAAAGAGCCGGGCCATGTTCTCTGACTTTGTCCAGGCAATGGCCACGCCAAAGAAAAGCGCCAGCACAAGCGCGCTCATCACGCTGAAAAGCGGCGGAATGTCAAGCCGGAACACAATTTCCGGCAGGGTGCGCAGCGTTTCGGCCGACGTGGCGATGGAAAGGCTGGGAATGATGGTATAGCCGGAAATGGTGGAGAAAAAGGCTGCCCCAATAGAGGAAAGGTAGGCCAGCGCCACGGCGGTGAACAGAATTTTGCTTGCGTTCTGCCCAAGACGCACAATGGCCGGGGTGATGAAGCCCACAATGACAAGAGGAACAAGGAAAAAGATGATCTGCC
>DVMI01000126.1 GCA_018715085.1 Candidatus Avidesulfovibrio excrementigallinarum
GCGCGACGCGAAGTGGGCGCTTTCGAAAGCTTCGCACTTCAACGTATTTCCATTATATTGGGAGGAGTTATGGCTGATAATCAAAATGTTGTTGCCCACGACGGGGGAGCTCGTTGGTCGGATCTCTGGAAAACAGAAGATTACTGGGCCATCTGGCTTGGTTTCATTCTTCTGATTTTCGGATATATCGTCTTCGTTCAGGGCGGTGAAACCAAATACGCGGCGCAGATCGCGGAACAGAACGCCATCATGAAGGCGGAAGCCGAACGGGCGCCGTTCAAGACGATCGCTTATTTGCAGGCGCAGTCCAAGAAATCCAAAATGGTCGGCACGTCGCTTGACGTGAGCAAAGAAATTGCCTGGCTGACCGCCGCTCCTGGAAAGTGGAGCGACAACCCTGTTGCTGCGTTCTACGTGAGCCAGGCTGATGTGGATGCCAAGAATGCGTCCATCAAGGCCAAGCAGGAAGAAGCCAATGCCAAGGTGCAGGCCAGCCTGGCTGCCGCTCAGGCGGCTGAAACCGCTGCTGCGGCTGCGCAGTTTGGTGATGAAGGGCTGAACAAGGCTGCTCAGACGGCCATCGATGCCTGGCAGAAGGACGTCAAGGCTGCCGGCAAGCTGGCTCCGGCCAAGGCTAAGAACCTGTTCACGAGCCTGCCTTTGCTGATGGTTGGTTTCATTGTGTTCTTCGGCATTGGTACCGTGATCATGGGCCGCAATGTATCCTCCTTTGCCATCGGCTTTGTGGGACTGTTCATTTTCGCCATCATCGCCATGCTGCTGGGCAACCAGAAAACCATGGCCTATTATGGCCTCGGTGTGGAACCTTGGGCCATCATCGTCGGTATGATCGTCGCCAATACTGTCGGCACGCCTAAATGGATGAAGCCTGCGCTGCAGGTTGAATACTTCATCAAGACCGGTCTGGTGCTGCTCGGCGCCGAAATCCTGTTTGACAAGATCGTTGCCATCGGTATCCCCGGCATCTTCGTGGCCTGGGTGGTCACCCCCATCGTGCTGATCAGCACCTTCATCTTCGGCCAGAAGGTCCTCAAGATGGCCAGCCCCACCTTGAACATCACCATTTCGGCCGACATGTCCGTGTGCGGTACTTCCGCCGCCATTGCCACGGCAGCTGCCTGCCGCGCTAAGAAAGAAGAACTGACCCTGGCTCTGGGCCTCTCTCTGGCCTTCACGGCCATCATGATGGTGGCCATGCCTGCCTTCATTCATGCCGTGGGCATTCCTGAAATCCTTGGCGGCGCCTGGATTGGTGGTACCGTCGACTCCACCGGCGCTGTGGCCGCTGCTGGCGCTCTGCTTGGTCAGAAGGCCATGTATGTGGCTGCCACCATTAAGATGATCCAGAACGTGCTCATTGGTGTGACCGCCTTTGGTGTGGCCGTGTACTGGTGTACTTCGGTGGAACACACCGCTGGCCGTACCGTGGGCGTTGGCGAAATCTGGAACCGCTTCCCCAAGTTCGTCATCGGCTTCCTCGTGGCTTCGGTGATCTTCTCCTACCTCAGCGCCTCGCTTGGTCCGGACCTGGGTTCCGCTCTTATCAACAAGGGCGTGATCAACGGTCTTGAAAAGGGCGTGCGCACCTGGTTCTTCGTGCTGGCCTTCACCGCCATCGGCCTGTCCACCAACTTCCGTGAACTGGCTGAATACTTCAAGGGCGGCAAGCCCCTCATCCTGTACGTGTGCGGTCAGAGCTTCAACCTGGCGTTGACGCTGGCTATGGCGTATGTGATGTTCTACATCGTGTTCCCCGATATCACCGCGAAGATCTAACTTGTACTTCTGCGGCCGGAATTTTCCGGCCGCACTCATACCGGGAATGTCGTGGCGTCCGCCCGGCATTCCCGGTTTGTCTTCAGTGTTCAGCCGTGCCACGTCAAAGCTGTTGAAATCTTTTGGGAGTGTCTGCCGTCAGCCGGATAGTCCGCAAGTTTTGGCGCGGCCCCGAGGATGTTGTCATGAGTACAGAATCCCCTTCTGCCTCAAAAAATTCCGGTCAGTCCCGCGTGAAAGGGTGGCTTAAGCTCCTGTTTGCCGTGGGGTTCATATGGTTTTTCCTGTGGATGTTCACACCATTCTGGGTGTCCTTCAGCCCGCTGCATCAGCGCTTTGCCGCGGCGCAGGAAGATCTTGGCGTGCCCATTGGCGCCATGTACTATAACGATCTGCCCTTCATCAACGAGGCCGCCATGGTGCTCAGGGATACATGGCGCTTCTTGCCTCGAGACATGGAAGACAAGGCGCGGCACCATAAGCAGTCTTCCGGGAACTGATTTTTTAGCGCAGATCCGCTGAAGTGCCGGAGCCGCCGGTCCGTTTCACAGAATTTTTCTGCAGGGCGGGACGCACTCAGAATGTTATCCGTGTTCGTCGGCATGGAACCCGTGAGAAGATGCGCACAACACGTTTCGGCCTGCACAGCCATACGGCTTCAGGGTCGGTTCCAGACAGAAACACTTGCCGCTCGCGGCCGCCGCTGCACGAAGCAGAGCCGAAAATCCACACGGAAGCGTGTGGATTTTTTTGTCAGGCGGACATCGCGTTTGCCTATTGTAATCCTTGCATCCGGTACTTATCATAGGCAATACAGCCTTGTGTGGGTAGACACGAGCTGCACGGGTGTCACCTGGAATGCGCTGCCTTTTGGCGCAGACAGAGTGACATGCGTAAAATCCGGAGAGCAGAAAAGCTTGCACCGTGCGCCGGCAGTGACAAAAACAGTCTGATGCGCCCTGTAACCTGGGGCGGCCTTTCAGGAGGAGCGCGCGTTCCGCTTTGTTCCTCTGATGAGAAAAGGCCGCCGGTGTCTGCGGCGCCTTGGCGCGTAAAGTCCCCTTTGCGGGATAGGCTGCCGCCGTTGTCACAATATCCTTTTTCTGACGAGTCCCGCTGGGCAGAGTTCAGAAAAGGCAATGGAGAAACCCGGTTCGCAGGCGGGCATGCACTATGCTGCCGGTCTGCTCTGACAGCGGGCAGGTTCCGGGGATCGCGCGGAGCAGCGCTGTTTTCGTAACCGGATTACGCAAAAAGAGAGCTATTGCAGATTCAGGCCTTGCCGGAAGGGGAACCGCAGTTCTTTGCGCTGGCGGTTCGCTTTTCGAGTACGGTGACGCGCCGGTGTGTTGCGGCATGCGAGCGCAGAAGCGTTATCCCGGCAGGCGTTCAATGGCCGTTGTATCCTTTGTTGCGCACCGTTGCCGTCAACCAGGATCAGGCCCCTAAAAAAGGATGGAAAAACATTGCGTATGAGGATTGCAACATTCTTTCGTCAACGTTCTCTGGCGGTTGCCGCAGCCGGTATGCTTATTGCCGGACTGCTGCTGGGGGGAACGGCGGCACAGGCGGCTGAGGACAAGCCGTTTCTTGGCAACGACACAAGACTTGTGCGGCTCGCCAACGGTTTGACAGTGCTAATTAAGGAAGATCACCGGTTCCCCATTGTTTCCACACGGCTGTATGTTCATGCCGGTGCAGCGTACGAAAAGCCTGCATGGGCAGGGATCAGCCATTTGCTTGAACATATGGTGTTCAAAGGGACTGAGCGGCGCCCCAAGGGAGAAATCAGCCGAGTGGTAGAGTCGGCCGGCGGCTACCTCAATGCGGCAACAAGCTTTGACTATACGGTCTATATCACTGACATGCCGTCCCGTCACTGGAAACTGGGAATGGACGTCATCGAGGATATGGCGTTTCACGCCGCACTGGATCCTGAGGAGTTGAAGTCCGAAAAGGACGTTGTCATCGCAGAACTTAAGCGCGGCCAGGACGAACCCTTGTCCCGTCTGTTCCAGACAGTTCAAACGGAGACGCTGCACGGCACGCCTTACTCGCATCCGATTATCGGCTATGAGAAGACAATTCGGGCTATCACGGCTGACGATATGCGGGCGTATGTGAAGGCGCTGTATCAGCCACGCAACATGCTTCTGGTAGTTGTGGGCGATGTGCATGCCGCCAAAGCCCTGGCCGAGGCCGAACGGCTGTTTGGCAGTTATCAGAATAGCGGGGCCGACAGGCTTTCCGCGCCCATTGATGCCGCACAGCTCAGCAGCGGAGGCATGGTCAGTGTGACGCCTGGGCCGTGGAATAAGGTTTATCTTGCAGCGGCCGTTCCCGTACCGGGGATTTCTGACTATCAGTCCATGCCCATAGAAGTGCTTGCACAGCTTCTTGGTGGAGACGCCACAGCGTTTTTGCCCAGAAAGTACAAGTACGAACGCCAGCTGGTCGACTCCATCAGCGTGCAGAATCTCTCCCTGGAGCGGGTGGGGCTGCTCATGATCTTTGCCGAACTCGATCGCTCCAAGCTTACAACCTTCTGGCAGGAGCTGACAGGCGATCTCACGCACCTTTCAGCAGGGTTGTTTACGGCCCAGGAGCTGGAGCGCGCAAAGCTCAACCTTGAAGAAACGCTCTACCTGTCTCGGGAGACAGTCTCCGGCATGGCTTCCCATCTGGGATACTTCCAGTTTTTCCTTGGTGGCGAGCAGGGAGAAATCAACATTATTCAGGCGTTGCGGTCTGTGGACAAGGCTGCGCTGCAGCGCGTCATTGACGCCTGGCTGGTTCCTTCCAGGCTGACGGTTGCCGCGCTTGAGCCGCGTCCTGAAGACAATGCGCAGATCGGCGCGGCGGAACGGACAATGCGGGAAGCGCTCGCAGCCAACACGGGAGCAGGGAAAGACAGCGCTCAGACGCACAAGACAACGCTCTTAGGCAAGACGGAAGTCATTGATCTGGGGCAGCAGCGCAAACTCATTCTCATTCCCGACAAATCCATGCCCCATGTGGCGCTGGAGTTGCAGTTTGCCGGTGGCGAGGCGTTGCAGGATCCCGACGAGCAAGGACTTGCTGCACTGGTGGCGCGCACGCTGACCAAGGGCACCGACAAACGCAGCCGGCTTTCCCTGCAGGGGGCCATTGCAGATCGTGCCGGCACAATTGCGGCGGCTGCAGGCAAGACCGCGTTCAGCGTGAGCCTGGACGGTCCAAGCCGGTTCAGTCGGGATCTTTTGGGGCTGTTTGGCGAAATCATCAACACGCCGTCATTTACGCCAGAAGATGTGGCGCTCGAAAAGCAGGCGCAGATTGCGAGCATCCGCAGTGCAGAAGACAGGCCGCTTGGTCTGCTGTTCCGCAATCTTCCTCCTTTCCTGTTCCCAGGTAGCGTGTTCGGCTATCAGGCCCTTGGCGCACCTGAAGCGGTAAATCAGTTTTCCCAGGAACAGATCCGGATGTTCTGGGCGCGTCAGAAAGTACGGCCCTGGGTCCTTGCAGTTACCGGCGACTTTGATCGTGAGGAAATGCTGGCGTTTGCCAGGACATTGCCCGCGCCGTCAGAAGCCAGCCCGGAACTGACGCCACCGGCATGGGGTGAGAAAAAGGCACTGGCTCTTCAATTGCCCGAACGCAACCAGGCGCACTTGATGCTGGTGTTTCCCACGGCGCCTCTGACCAGTCCTGACACACCAGGGCTCGCGCTCATGGAAGAGACCTTTGGCGGCATGGGCGGCCCCTTCTTCAGCCGCTTGCGGGATGAAAAGGGACTGGGCTACACAGTCAGCGTTTTCAACGTGCAAAACGACGATCTCGGCTACATGGTGTTTTACATCGGCACGGAACCTGAACGGCTGGCTGAGGCGGAAAAGGGCTTCAAGGACATTCTTGCAGAGCTGCGGACCAGTCTGTTGCCTGCGTCGGAGCTGGAGCGCGGCTGCAATCAGCTGGAAGGCAACTACTACCGGGCGATGCAGCGCATGGCCAGGCGCTCCAGCGAGGCGGCGACGCTCATGCTGGAGGGCAGAGCGCTTGATTTCAACCGCAAGAAAATAGAGCTCGCGCGCCAGATCACGCCGGAGCAAATCCGGGATCTTGTCGGGAAATATCTTGACGATTCAAAAGGTTACACGGTTACTGTGTTGCCATAATTGATGATGCCGGCTCCCTGTCCGCCCCTGTCCGCAGGCGGGCAGGGAGCGAGTTAAGCAGGGAGCTGGCACCATAAAAAGAAAAAATTTGCGAAAATCGCAATTTTTTGCTTGCCAAAACTTCGGAGCGAGAGTAAAGAACTATTCCTGTTGCTGGCGTAGCTCAACTGGCAGAGCAGCTGATTTGTAATCAGCAGGTTGCGGGTTCGAGTCCCATCGCCAGCTCCAGGCGACCCTGTGGAGGGGTTCCCGAGTGGCCAAAGGGAACAGACTGTAAATCTGTCGTCGTGAGACTTCGGAGGTTCAAATCCTCCCCCCTCCACCACCTATCAAATCAGGGAAGCGGTCGCAGGCAACGTAAAGCAAGCGCAAATCTCTGAGAGGATCGGAGGTTTGCGTGTTTACAAGCTGACACGGCTGTAGGAGACAGTGAACCTGTCAGGGGACTACGGCGCACAGGCGGGAATAGCTCAATTGGCTAGAGCATCAGCCTTCCAAGCTGAGGGTTGCGAGTTCGAGTCTCGTTTCCCGCTCCATTCCTGCCCTCCACCCCATTCTACCCTGTTGAGCCGTGCCTGAGCATGCCGGAATGGCAAAGACCATAATGGTCGTTGTGATTTCGTTCCGCTGACATTGGCTCAGATTCATTGTTACTGACAAGAAACTAAAGGGAGATCGTTATGGGCAAGGAAAAATTTGTGCGCACCAAACCGCACGTCAACGTTGGCACCATTGGTCACATTGACCACGGTAAGACGACGCTCACCGCTGCCATTACCAAGTATGAATCCTTGAAGCGTGGCGGCACCTTTGTCGGTTATGACGAAATCGACAAGGCCCCCGAAGAAAAGGAACGCGGCATCACCATCGCTACGGCGCACGTTGAATACGAAACCGAAAAGCGTCACTATGCGCATGTGGACTGCCCCGGCCACGCTGACTATATCAAGAACATGATCACCGGTGCTGCGCAGATGGACGGCGCCATCATCGTGGTTGCCGCCACCGACGGCCCCATGCCCCAGACCCGTGAGCACATTCTGCTCGCCCGTCAGGTCGGTGTGCCGAACATCATCGTGTTCATGAACAAGTGCGACCTCGTCGACGACCCCGAACTGCTCGAACTCGTCGAACTCGAAGTGCGTGAACTGCTGACCAGCTATGGCTATCCTGGCGACGACGTGCCGGTCATCCGTGGTTCCGCTCTGAAGGCCCTGGAAGCCGACAGCGCCGATTCTCCCGATTGCAAGTGCATCGAAGAACTGCTGGCTGCTCTGGACAGCTACCTGCCCGACCCGCAGCGTGAAATCGACAAGCCCTTCCTGATGCCCATCGAAGACGTGTTCTCCATCTCCGGTCGTGGTACCGTGGTTACCGGCCGTGTGGAACGCGGCGTGATCAAGGTGAGCGACGAAGTTGAAATCGTGGGTATCCATCCCACCATGAAGAGCACCTGCACCGGCGTTGAAATGTTCCGCAAGCTGCTCGATCAGGGCCAGGCTGGCGACAACATCGGCGTGCTGCTGCGCGGTGTGAAGCGTGAAGAAGTGGAACGTGGCCAGGTTCTTGCCGCTCCCAAGTCCATCACGCCTCATAAGAAGTACAAGGCTGAAGTGTACGTCCTCTCCAAGGAAGAAGGCGGCCGTCATACCCCGTTCTTCAGCGGGTATCGTCCTCAGTTCTACTTCCGTACCACGGACGTGACGGGTGTTATCACCCTGGCCGAAGGTGTGGAAATGGTCATGCCTGGTGACAACGCCACCTTCAATGTTGAACTCATTTGCCCCATCGCCATGGAACAGGGCCTGCGTTTCGCCATCCGTGAAGGCGGCCGCACCGTGGGCGCTGGCGTGGTGACCCAGATTGTGGAGTAACCCATGCGAGTGAACATTCTGCTTGCCTGCACTGAGTGCAAGCGACGCAATTACGCCACAGACAAGAACAAGAAGAACACGACCGGTCGTCTGGAGATTATGAAGTATTGCCCTTGGGACAAGAAGCATACTCTCCATCGTGAAACCCGGTAGTGACTTCATAAACGCAGGGCAGTAGCTCTAACGGTAGAGCGCCGGTCTCCAAAACCGGATGTTGGGGGTTCGAATCCCTCCTGCCCTGCCATTTTTATTGCGGAAAACGACATGATAAAGAAGCAACCCTCAGCCC
>DVMI01000127.1 GCA_018715085.1 Candidatus Avidesulfovibrio excrementigallinarum
AGGAAACTGAAATCGGCCGGCACAAAAAAGAGTTTAAACACAAAAAAACCGTTTCCAGAAGGAAAATACATGGATTTTGTATCCATGTTTCGCCTTTTGGAAACGGAATTTCACGATATTGCTGTCAAGGCAGATCCGCTTCGCGCGTTCTCACGACAGCTGCAAACGAGTTTGACAGGGGCGGCACGCGCAATGCCGGACATGCCGCCGCCAAAACTGTGAGCCTTCCCCGGCAAGTCAGACGCACTGACCAGTCAAAAGATACGCCTGACCTGCCTAGAAGCCCAGGATGTTATACCCACAGTCAACGTGCAGCACTTCACCCGTCACAGCCGCCGCATAGTCGGAGGCCAGATAGACCGCGGTATTGCCCACATTTTCGATGGTAACGTTACGGTGCAGGGGGGCACATTCTTCAATCCGGCCCAGAATCGTCCTGAAATCAGAAATGCCAGACGCAGCAAGCGTCTTGATGGGGCCGGAACTGATGGCATTGATGCGCACGCCGGCGGCTCCCAGATCCACAGACAGATAACGCACCGACGCTTCCAGAGCGGCCTTGGCCACCCCCATGACGTTATAATTGGGAATGACTTTTTCAGACCCGTAATACGTCATGGCAAGCACGGAAGCCCCAGGATTGAACAGCGGCTCAAACGCACGGCAAAGCGCCGGCAGCGAGTAGGCCGAGATGTCCATGGCCAGATGGAATCCGGCGCGGGAGGTATCAAGGTAGCGGTGCTGCAAGTCTTCGCGCGCCGCGTATGCGACCGAATGAACAAGAATGTCGATCGTTCCCCACTTTTCCCGGACGATCTCAACAGCCTCTGCAATCTGCTCGTCGCTCGTCACATCGCAGGGAAACGTGAACACTCCGCCGAGTTCTTCGGCAATGGGCAGCACGCGCTTTTCAATGGCTTCACCGGCATAACTGAACGCCAGCTCTGCCCCTTCCCGCTTGAACGCCGCCGAAATACCGTAAGCGATACTCCGCGTATTGGCTACGCCGAAAATCAGCGCCTTTTTGCCTTCCAGCAACATGGATAACCCTCCTGGAAATGACGGCTGTGGACAAAACCCCCGCCACAGCCTTTCCTCTGCTTCGCCGGCCGGGCTGCGTCAACGAAAATTCCCGTACGCGCCGCGGCACCGGCCCTGTGTTTAAATGCCCAGTTCCCTGCCGGTCAGCATCCGATAGGCATCCTTGTACTTGCGGCAGGTTTCCTCGACCACGGCGTCAGGCAGCGCCGGCGGAGGCGGCGTCTTATCCCAGGGCTGGGCGCTCAGCCAGTCGCGCAGATACTGCTTGTCAAAGCTGGGCTGACTGTGGCCGGGCTGGTATGTGTCTGCAGGCCAGAACCGTGAAGAGTCCGGCGTCATCACTTCATCAATGAGTGTCAGTTTGCCGTCCACAAAACCAAATTCAAACTTGGTATCAGCCAGGATGATCCCACGCTCGGCAGCCCAGTCGCGGCCGGCGCAGTAAAGGGCCAGAGAAACGTCGCGGACTTTGCGCGCTGTTTCCACACCCAGGATTTTCTCGGCTTCGGCCATGGAAATATTCTGGTCGTGGCTGCCCAGTTCGGCCTTGGTCGAAGGCGTGAACAGCGGCTCGTCAAGCCGGGCAGACTCAAGCAGCCCCTCGGGCAGCCTGTAGCCGCAGATTTCGCCGGTGGCCTTATAGTCCTTCCAGCCGGAACCCGCTACATAGCCGCGCACGATGCATTCTACCGGCAGGGGCTTGGCGCGGCGCACCAGAACCGAGCGGCCTTCAAGCTCGTCGCGATAGTTGGCCAGCGCCCCGGGAAAACGGGATGCGTCGCTTTCCACAAGATGGTTGCCGATGATGTGCTTGAACTTTTCCATCCAGAACACAGTGATGCTGTTCAGTACGACGCCTTTGTAAGGCACCGGGCGGCTCATGATGACGTCAAAGGCGGACATGCGGTCCGTGGCGACCATCAGCAGCGTGTTGGCATCAATTTCATAGATGTCACGGACTTTTCCTCTGCTGAGCAGCGTGTACTCGGAAATATTGGTAGAGGTAACAACCTGCATGGCGGTATCCTTGCGTAAGGGTTGACAAGCGCTACGGGCGCCGAATCCGACATTCCATGGAACGCGCATGGGCTTCCAACTGTTCGAGACGGGCCAGGCGGGCCACAGAGGCCGCCCTGGCTGCGGCAACCCCCGGACCGGCAGCAATCACGCTCATCCGGCGGGTAAACGTCTGCACCGAAAGCGCCGAAGAAAACCGCGCCGTGCGAACCGTAGGCAGCACATGATTGGGCCCGGCCATATAATCGCCCAGCGGCTCCGGCGACCAGGGGCCGAGAAACACCGCGCCGGCGTTCCGCAGCTTGGGCAAAACAGCCCAGGGATCGTCAGTCAGCACTTCCAAATGTTCGGGAGCCACAGCATTGGCCAGAGCGACGGCGCTGTCAAGATCTGGCAGCGTTGCAATCACACCCCAGTCTTCCAGAGACTTGCGGGCAATCTCGGCCCGGGGCAGCTCCGGCAGGCGCGCGGCAAGGCGTTCGCGGATGCATCCGGCAAGCGTTGTGTCCCAGGTCAGACAAATGGCAGACGCCGACGGATCATGCTCTGCCTGAGAAAGCATGTCGGCGGCAACCCAGTCCGGATCGGCCCCGGGACCTGCCAAAATGAGCACCTCGCTGGGGCCGGCAATCATGTCAATGCCCACATGCCCCTGCACCATGCGCTTGGCTGTGGTGACCCAGGCGTTGCCCGGCCCGGCTATAATATCCACAGCCGGCACAGACTCGGTGCCATAGGCCAGTGCGCCAATGGCCCAGGCCCCGCCCATACGGTACACTTCCTGAATGCCCAGAAGATGGGCAGCCGCCAAGATGTGTGGATTGAGCGTGCCGTCTCGCCGGGGTGGCGAAACCACCGCGACAGCCCCCACACCGGCGACCAGGGCAGGAATGGCGGTCATGAGCAGCGAAGAAATAAGCGGCGTCTGACCGCCGCGGCCGCCGGGGACATACAATCCCGCGCGGTCCACCGGCACGCAGTTCTGCCCCAGAATGGCGCCATCCGGGCTGGTCATGAACCACGAGCGTTCCTTCTGAGCCTCGTGGAACTCCCGGATATGCTTTGCAGCTTCTGCAATCACAGCCAGATCCGCTGGATCCACACTGCGAGAGGCGGCTTCAAGTTCCTCCTGAGAGACCCGAAGCGGCAGGGTCATCTCGGGGCAGTCAAACTGCCGGCAGTATTCAAGAACGGCCTTGTCGCCTTCTTTGCGGACCGCTTCAAGCATCGCAGCCACAGCGGCGTCACGGGAATGATCGGCGTCACCGCGCCCTTCCAGTCTGTTCAAGAGCAAAGGCCACTCGGCCTTTCCGGAAAGATGAAGCAATGAACACGGCATAGTCTGAACTCTCAACAATAGGATTTCCGGCCCTGCCATCGCGAAGACCTGCTCAGAACGCACAGGGTGCGGCGCATCCTGTGCATCCTGCCGGGCCCGCAGACAACAGAAACCGGAGGTGTTCTGTCCTTGCGGGTGCAGAGGTTACTTTGCGTAGCCCACAGCCCTGCGTTCGCGGATGACCGTCACCTTGATCTGCCCCGGATAGGTAAGATTTTCTTCAATCTTGCCCGCAATTCCCTTACAGAGCATGAACGTTTCGTCATCGCCCACATTATCGGAATTGACCATCACCCGGATTTCGCGCCCGGCCTGAATGGCATAGGCCTTGGCCACACCTTCAAAGCTGCTGGCAATTCCCTCAAGGTCTTCAAGCCGCTTGACATAGTTCTCAAGCAGTTCCTTGCGGGCCCCGGGACGTGCACCAGAAAGCGAATCCGCAGCCTGGACAAGCACCGCCAGAGCTGTTTCAGGACGCTGATCCTCATGGTGCGCGGCGATGGCATGCACGATCTCCTTGCTTTCGTTATATTTCTTGGCCAAATCCGCGCCAATCAGCGCGTGCGGTCCTTCAACTTCATGATCAACGGCCTTGCCCAGATCGTGCAGCAGGCCGGCGCGCTTGGCCTTTTTGACGTCCATGCCAAGCTCGGCGGCCATCATGCCGCAAAGGGCTGAAACTTCAAGCGAATGCTGCAACACGTTCTGCGTGAAGCTGGTCCGGTAGCGCAACTGCCCCAGATAGCGGACCAGCTCGGGATGGATTCCGTGCACGCCCGCGTCAAAGGTCGCCTGTTCGCCAACTTCGCGAATCTGTACTTCAAGTTCCTGCTCGCACTTGTGCACAATATCCTCAATGCGCGCGGGATGAATGCGGCCGTCTTGGATAAGGCGCTCAAGGGCCATTTTGGCAACCTGGCGACGCAGCGGGCTGTAAGCGGAAAGGATGACCGTCTCGGGCGTGTCGTCGATGATCAAATCCACCCCGGTAGCCGCCTCCAGCGCACGGATATTGCGGCCTTCACGCCCGATGATGCGTCCTTTCATGTCCTCGCTGGGCAGGGTCACGGTCGTCACCGTGTGCTCGCTGACATAATCGCCCGCATAGCGCTGAATGGCACTGGCAATGATCTCCTTGGCCTTGCGGTCCGCGCCTTCTTTGGCTTCGGCTTCGATAAGCCGCATCATTTTGGCGGCCTCATGGCGCGTGCGGGACTCTATTTCCTGGAACAGACGCGCCTTGGCTTCCTCGGCTGTGAGCCCCGACACTTCCTCGAGCCGCTGACGCTGCTCCCGGATGGTCTCTGCCAACTCTTCCTGGGCTTCTTCGAGCTTGCGCTCCTTGCGCGTCAACTCCCGTTCCGTCAGCAGCAGTTCGTGCTCTTTTTCGGTTGTCTTCTCAAGCCGCTCTTCAAGGCGCTCGCCCTGTTCCTGAAGCTTGCGATCACGGGCCTTCAGCTCGCGCTCGCGTTCTTTGAACTCGCTTTCAAGCTCCCGTTTCTGGTTGAACAAGTCGTTCTGTCCCTGGAGCAGAATTTCTTTCTTCTGAGCCTGGGCTTCCTTGCGGGCCTCCTCAACGATGCGCCCGGCCAGTTCCCTTGCGTCGCCAAGGCGCTTGGTGCACACATAGCGGTGCAAAAAATACCCTCCGCCGCAGCCCAGCAGCAGAAGAATAAGCAGCAAAATGATATTCATGGAATCCATGTCCCTTACCCCTGTTGAGCCGCTTGCAGCACACAAGCCTGCTCGCTGTATAGATTCGGACATAAAGCCCGGTAGAGCCTGGCCTGTTGGAGCAGGACAGGCAGGAGGCGGCCATGCGGCCTCCAGCGCGTCTGCGGGGAGGAACAAAAAGAGGCGGAGAGTGTGCCGCCAGAGGCGGAATCTGTTGCTGAGGACGCGCCCCGCCTGCCGGGCCACAGGCCCGAACAAAGCCGGCGAACGCCGTGGCCCGTCCGTTCAGATCACGACCGGTGCAGAAACACAGCCGAAATCATGATACGGCGCTCTCCACAAACTCTGTGGACAGCGCCTTCGATCGGGGTATCACTCCCAAGGAGCCGTGTCTTAATTACGGTGCAAAACCTGGGGTTACCAGGTGAGAATCTTGTCTGAATCTTTAGGCTTCCCCAAAGGGCTTGCACACGGATTCAGATGCTCGCTTCTCGTATATGTGCTTGTGAGGTCAGCACCGCAATAAAGATCACGCACTCCCCAGGAAATATCTGCCACTTATGTGGCTTGCTCTATACGCTTCAGCAACGATTCGATGCGGTCTTCCGCAGTCTGAAGCCGCTGCTGTAACTGCAACAGGTCGTAAGCAACTCCCAACGCCAGAAGTGCAAGCATTTTGTCTTTGCTCTGCAGTCCTCCGCCGCCTTTCAAACGTTCGGCCTCCCTCTCCACATACTCCCTGGCCTTCTCCACATCTTGCGGATCGGCCTGGGCTTTGAAGGAGACCTCCACCCCGGAAATGGAAAGCTGGTAGCTCCGCATGATCCTATCAGTTCAGTTCCTGATCCGGCGCGTCATTTCCTTGCGGCTGCTCGTCCAACTGTTCATCCAGTCGGGCCAAGATGGAGGAAATCTTCGATTCAACCTGGGCGCGAGTGTTTCGCTCCGTTTCCAGATCTCTCTTCAATTCCTGATTCTCGACCCGGAGCAGCTCTGCCTCGCGGGCCTCGAGACGCAGGATTTCGTTCTCTTCGAGCAGGCCCGTGAGCCTGGTCTCGAGCGATTCCAGAAGTTCAGAAAGTTCCATACGAAAAACCTACTCTTTTTAACGGGCTATGACAAGCGTCATCCCGTGAAGAACGTTGTATGGCAATCCGCAAAAGAAATCCTCGCGTCTTGCTGTTTCAGACTATACGCATAAGCAGGCCACTTGCCAAGCCCCATGCCCCCCTCAAAATGGCAAAACGTCCTCTTGGCGCATGTCTTAAGGACGCCTGCCTGAAGCTGGCTGGTATCGGCAGCGCCCTTCGCCGGCACATGCAGCGCCGTGCCTGCTCCCGCAGGGCGCCGCAGAGCCGGTTTTGCCAACAGCCGCTTAAAAAAGCTGAAACAGCTCCAGGGGTGCGCCGCCCGTGTCTGCCAGCTCCATCCTGGCGTTTCTGCATCCGAACATATCCGACGGCTCCCGTATGGTACGGGCAGGGCTTGGCATGTCATTCTTTTGTGTTTTTCATGAGGGTGCGGCCGAAAACCCCGCTTTGCGCGCAGAAAGGCTGCCACTGCCGTCACGGACACGAGAGCGCTCAAGCCCGCCGGCAGCAGGCTGCAACCGGGCTGCCCTCTTCTGCTTTCCGCTCCGGCAGAAAACCCGCTCTGAAATTGAAAAAGGAGGATTCCCCTCAACGGGGTATCCTCCTTTTTTGAGAAGCATCGCGCTGTTACAGCGTCATAATGGCATACGCCTTCTGAAGCACCGTCTCTGCGTGTGCCAACTTCTTAAAAAGCCGGCCAGCCGGCTAGCGTTCAATCACGGGCGGCGTATTGGGATCGGCCTGGTCAAGATCCAAAGGATAGGCCACAAGCGTGGTCTTGCGGCTGTTGACGCCGAGCACTCCAGTGTGCGTATTGAGGCAGACGACCAGATCAAGGACGCCGTCGTTATTGACGTCACACAAAGAGAAGTCCACCACCGTTCCCTTGATGCGCCGTGTCTTCCACAACATGCTGAGTCCCACGCCATCCCAGGTCAGCGCCTGAATTTCGCCTTCCGGGTAGTCGCGGTACGAACTGAAGAACTGCGCTGCAACAGAAATGGGATGGTTTACCAGAAGTTCCCACTGGCCGTTCCGATCCAGATCCGCGGCAATCATGCGCATGGGCAGATAATACACGCCAGGCGTGATGATGTCGGTTGTGCCCAGGCCCGGCAGGTCGACGCATTCTTCGATGCCGCACTGCGAGCCGGAGTAGGGTTCGGCAGAAAGGTACAATTCCTTGCCATTCTTGTTGAAAATCTGGATCTTGTCGTGCTTGTTCACAGACGCCATGAGCTCATCAGAATGCTGGCCACTGGCCGGGAGCCACATGAAGTTGAACACGTTCACGCCCTTGGGCAGCGCGAGGCGGTTGGTCAGGACAAAGTCGCTGCCCTGGCGCATCACTTCATAAACGCCGGAACGGCTGAAAATGGTGTTTCTGTCGCCGCGCTGCCCCACAAGCACAGGCGCGTATAACGGCGGCATTTTGACGACGTTCATGTAATACGGCAGTCTTGTGGCGATTTCGCGGAACTTGCCGCCCTTGAAGCTCAGAATGTACGAATAGGGCTTATCGGACTCGGTGAACAGCATCGAAGCGCTATCCTTGGAAGTGGATCGATCGCTGTCAAGGCCCACAGAACTGACGACAATCTCAGGCACGCGGTCGCGGTTGAGGTCGATGCTGTTCAAAGCCAGCGTGATCTGCGTACGCGGCAGCTTGTATTCTGCCAGGGGTTCAAGCTGCTTCCCCCAGCGGTAGACATGCAGCTGATTCTTGTCCATGATGACGACTTCGTTCTTGCCATCGCCATCAAAGTCGCCCGTGATCATGGCACGAGAGGCATACGGCATGCGCTGCGTCCGCAGGCGATCACCGTCCCGGCCCTGATAACGGATCTGGGGATTCAGATATACCTGGGACTGCGACGTCTCGTTCTGGACCATCGCGGGGTTGAGCTGGCGTCCTGTTCTGGACGTGCTGCCGGAGGCAACCTGCGACGTAGCCAGAGGCCGCCCAAACAGTTCTGCATTGATGCCGTCAGCAACGTTTTGCAATGAAGGAATCAGGTCATTGACCGTAGTGGTGGCTTCGCGCCGCCACTCCTTACCGGCCTTGTCCAGCACTCTGGCGCTGATCATGGCATTCTGACCGGCAAGATTGACATCGCCCCAGACAAGATAATCCGCACCAGACGCCTTCAGCGCGCGACGGGCAGCGTCAAGGCTGGACACACTGCCGACGCCGCCTGACGCGTCAGAAGCGGGTTCAAAATGACCTTTCCAGTACAGTCTGGAGGCGAGCATAGAGGGAATGGCCTTACCCAGATACCCGAATTCGGAGGGCCCGTTGATTGTAAACGGCGCCACAACATAGCTGCTCTTCTGCGAAGTCTGCGCCGCAGGGGCTTGCGCCGCGAAAAGCAGCGTTATACACAACACCAGTGCTGTGCCGATCATTCGATGCATGATAACTCCTTCCTGACCCCCATTAAGGAGGCCGTCAAAACCTGGATCGCGTCCGGCGGCCACCGGACGCCATGCCGCTGTTGCCAAGTCTCCTTCCTCAGGCAGGAGACATATTCTGTAACTATAGCCTGACTTTTTAAAGCCTGCAAGCTGCCTGCACCTTGCCCGCAGGCCACAAGGATTCTGCCGTGAACGCCCCTGTCCGCTCATTCCGCATGGTCTGTCCGCCACAACAACGTTCCCGGGTGCGGGCGCTGCTGTCCGCGCAGGGCTTCGTCTTTGAACAGGAACCGTTTCTTGACTTCGCCTTCCGGCTGGTTGAGGAGCCCTTTCCCTTAGGCCGCAGCCTGGCTGCTTTTTTTGGCCTGATTTACATTCAGGATCGCTCTTCCATGCTGCCCCCGATCGCGCTGAACCCCGCGCCTGGAAGCGGTGTGCTTGACTGCTGTGCAAGCCCTGGCAGCAAGACGGGCCTGCTCGCCCAGCTTGTCGGCGGGAATGGCTTTGTCCTGGGCAACGAACCTACGCGCTCGCGCCTGAATACGCTCCGCCGCAACATGCAGACGTTAAATCTCTTGCATGTGGCCACCTGCTGTTGGCCGGGCGAAGCCCTTCCTCTCCCGGAAGCGGAATGGGAATACATTCAGCTGGACCCTCCCTGCTCCGGCTGGGGGACTGTCGACAAAAACCCCGCTGTCCTCAAGTTATGGAAAGGCGACAAAGTGCAGCCCCTCATTGCCCTGCAAAGACAGCTGCTGCAAAAAGCGGCTGCTCTGCTCCGTCCCGGCGGCAGGCTCGTTTATTCTACCTGCACGACCAACGTGGAAGAAAACGAAAAACAGGTCCGCTTTGCCCTGGAAAACGACCTGGGGCTGACACTGCAACCGCTGCCCGCCCCTCCCGGATTTGCGATCGCCTCCCCGCAGCAGCCGGGCTGTGACGGCGTCTGGCGCGTCGACAGCACCTCTGACGGACAGGGATTCTTCATTGCCGCCTTTGTGAAAAACGGCGACGCCGCCCCCTTGTCTCTTCTCGAAGGTCCTTCCACCCCACCGTTCCAGCGCGTGCCGGATCGTGTTCTCGAGGAAGCCGGCCTTGATCGCGCTCTGCTGTCACAGGGGGAGGCCGCAATTTTTGGAGACGCCATCCATTTTCTGCCCCGGCAGGCTCTGGAACGCCTGCCGGCCGCGCTGCGCTGGCAGGGCGCACTGCTTGGCAAAGTTTCCGGAGGCCGGCCGCTGCTGTCGCCACGGCTTCGCGGAATTGCCCCTGACTCCAGCCTGCCGCGCCTCATCCTGGAAAAAACAGAAGAGGTTGAAGCACTGCTCCAGGGCCGCAGTCTTGATACCGGCATGACCGGCCGTGAGGCCGCACTGTTCTGGCAGGATCTGCCGCTTGGACGGGTCCGTCTGAAAAACGGGCGCGCGCTCTGGACAGAAAAATAAAATAAATCACGTCGGTAGTTGTACACAGGGAAAACGTTGAAAGGGCCCGGCCTTTTTTCTTACACCTTATCATCGACGGCACACGGCAACGCGACTGCCTGTCCTGATGCCGCGGAGCTGGATACACGGTCTTGCTTTTGCTAGGTGCAACACCGTGCGCCGGGCACCGTCCCTGGACGGCTTTACGCCCAGAAACCGGCTCTGGCGGACGCAGCAGGGCCGCGCCCGGACAAAAACATTGCCTTGCGCGGCATCGCTGGCGCAGTGCGCCTTGCAAAAGCCGATTACGCATTAAAATGCCCTGACTTTGAACCGTTTTCATGCAGCAGAAGGAACGCCTATGCCCCGCAAACAGCAGTACCAGTGGCGCCAGGACGGCACAGAGGACACCGACTCCGCCCCCAGCCGTTCGCAGCGCAAACGCGACAGCGCCGCCTTGCAACGTCTGGGGGAAGAGCTGCTCGCTCTTTCCGCCCCCGCCCTTGAGACCATGCCGCTCTCTGCCGATCTCCGCGAGGCTGTCGCGGAATGGCAGCGCCTGCGCAGCCACGAAAGCAGACGCCGCCAGCTGCAATTCATCGGACGTCTCATGCGGGAGGAGCCGGATCCGGAGGCCATCCGCGCAGCGCTTGCCGAACTGCAGGACAAGCAGGCCGCGGAGGCCTACCGGTTCCAGCATCTGGAGGCGTGGCGCGACGCCCTGCTGACGGCCAGCCCTGAACAGCGCGCCCGTTTGTGCGCGGACTACGCACTGCCTCAGGAAAAAATTCCGGAAATTCTGGATCTCGCCGCCAAAGCCCGCAACGAACGTGACAACGGCCGCCCCCCCAGGGCTTACCGTGCGCTCTTCCGCCTGCTGCGCGAAATTGAATCCGCCAAAGAGACCTTGTAGGCACGTTTCCGCTCTGCCCTCTTCAGGACGGCACTCTCATGCCCCGCAGGCAGCGCTGCCATGCCGGCATGACGTTCCATGCAGCCCGGCCAGCCCACGGAGTGCAACAACAATGGGGGACACCGGTGCTTCCCAACGTTGTCCGCGTGCGGTGTGAAAGAAGAAGACATGAAGGAAGTGGCCTGGCGTGTCCTCTCCGGACAGCAGAACGCTCCCAGCTCCAGTGCCGGGCAACGCCTTGGCTTTGTGTGCGGGCTGTGCGCCGTCCGGGCATAACAGCGCTTCAGACGTCGCAGCCTTCCTGGCCTTTTTCTGAAATCTGCACGGGGGAAGGCCGTACAGCCTGAACACGCCTTCTGAATCCCGCTATAACCGCCACTGTTCCAGAAAGGCGCTGAAAGTTCCCGGCTGGCAATCTCTCTGACAGCCCTCTGCGCTGTGCGGTCTGAGAAACAGACACGCCTCTGCACAGCGTCTTGCGCAGCCTGTCCGGCCTGCAAAAAAACGCGGCCTCGGTACGGCTGACAGACAAAGACAGCACGTCTTAACGCCGCGCAAAATGCCCCGACACAAAAGGCCTGTCATCGTGTCAGCCCGGGGGAAACGCCGCGTGGTGCGGGGCCTGCCTGGCGCCGCTGCCGCCGTGCACACTCCTTGCAGCGCCGTCTCAGTCAAGGGGCGGCAGCCCAGTGCGGCGCCGACGGCGCTCAGGCGCGGGCTTTTGTGCCGGAGCTCTCTCCGTGCGGCGGCTCGCAAAGGGCTTGCTCCACCATGCCGCACAGCGTATGGCCCAGCAGAATGTGCATTTCCTGAATGCGTGGCGTTCTGCTTGCAGGCACGGCCAGCAGCACGTCCGCCAGGGCAGCCATCCTGCCTCCGCCCTGCCCGGTCAAAGCCACACAAGTCAACCCGGCCGCCCGGGCCGCTTCCATGGCCAGCAGCACGTTGGCGCTGTTGCCGCTGGTCGAAATGCCCACCAGCATATCGCCAGGCCTGCCCAGGGCCTGCACCTGCCGCATGTAGATATGATCAAATCCGTAGTCGTTGCCAATAGCGGTCAGGGCTGAGGTGTCGCAGTGCAGCGCCACCGCGGCAAGAGGCCGCCGGTCGTACCCGTAGCGCCCCGTGAACTCGGCTGCCAGGTGCTGAGCGTCCGCCGCCGAACCGCCGTTGCCACAAAACAACACCTTTCCTCCAGACGCAAGGCACTGTGCCAGGCGCCGTGCGACATCGGAAACCTGCGGAGCCAGCGCCGCCATGTCTGCAAGCACTTGCTCATGCTCATGCAGATTGCTCAGAAAAACCTCAGCCGAAAGAGCCTGTTCCTTCATCCGTTACTCCTATGGCAAGTCCATATGGATGTGGCGCGGGGTCCGCCTTGTTATGGCAGTGGTCCACGGACAACCGCAACGCGCGCCGCGGCGGGTACGCTGCCGCATCAGGCCAAGGCAGGCACGCCTGAAGAGCCCTTCTGCCAGGCGCCTTTTGCCTGTGCCGCCTTCCCCAATAGAAAACATATACAGCATGACAGCCAGCCGGCAAGACCTCTGCACCACGCAGCTCGCCGCCCAACACGCGTTCTCTTCCACTGGCGCCGTGCTTCAGGACGAGCCCGCCGGGAGGCGTCTTTCAAAAAACTGGCGTGTCTGTCACCGGCAGAGCGCTGCAACTGACAGCCTAAACCTCTTTATGCAGCCTTGAGGCCATAATCCAGGCCACGGCTGCCGTAAAATCCGCGGCCACATAGTCAGCATGCGTTTCTTCCGCAGACGCCTGCCCGTATCCCGTACAGACTAAAACGCCCTTTGCGCCAACAGCGTGCGCCAACTCCACATCACAGGGCTTGTCACCCACGACGACGGCCGATGAGGGGAGAAACCCCAGTTCCCGGGCCGCAGCCAGCACCATCCCGGGCGCAGGCTTGCGGCATGTACAGCCCGCGTCGGGCGCGTGAGGGCAAAACCATATTCCGTCAAGCTGCACACCATACGCAGCCAGCAGCGCGCGCATCCGATCGTTGACCGCGTGCATGGCCGCCTCATCGTAATATCCCCGGCCAATGCCGGCCTGGTTGGTCACCACGCCCAAAAGAAACCCTGCCTGCTGCAACCTGCGCAGTCCTTCCCCCACACCCGGCAGCAGCACGACGCCGTCCGGATCGTGCAAATAATGACGCTCCTCAATGAGCGTTCCATCACGGTCACATAACACCACACCACTCTGGCCGGCCATGCTTTTACTCCTTGCGCCTTCTGGCGGCGACTCGTACCACCTCGGATGGCGCGGTAATCAAAAACCCCGCCCCGGCTGCCAGCGCGCAGCCGGCCACGCTCAGCGCCGCATTGAGCAGTGCCCCTCCGGTCCTGCCAGATTGTAACAGTCCCAGCGTCTCACCCGAAAAAGCCGAAAAGGTGGTAAATCCGCCGCAAAATCCCGTTCCCCAGAACACATAGGCATATTCAGACAGCTGGTGCAGAAAACGCCCCTGCAACAGGCCAAGCAGCAGGCTGCCTGCCATATTGACGCACAGCAGCGCCAGCGGCATGCCCCCGGCCGCAGGCAACAGTGGTGCCAGCGCCTCAAGCGCGCCGACACGGGCCAGTGCTCCAAGCATACCTCCCCCCATGACGGCCATCCACCGGCCGGCAGCCATCACCGCATGCCTCCGCAAACCCAGGCCCCTGCCGCCGTTGCCGCCACGCAACAGACAAGGCTGCCTGCGGCATTGAGCAAGGCCAGGCCGCCATAGCGGTTCAACGCCAGACGAAACGTCTCCAAAGCAAAGGTTGAAAAGGTGGTCAGCGCCCCGCAAAATCCGGCAATGACAAAAGGTTGTGCAGAAGTGGGGCAAACGCCGGCTGCCGCTCCCAGCAGAAACGATCCTGTGACATTCACCGTAAATGTTCCCAACGGAAAACGCCCCATTCTGCCGGCGCAGCGCTCAGTAAGCCACAGACGGCAAACCGCCCCCAGGGCTCCGCCACCCGCCACGCAAAGCCATTCTTCAATGCCCATGACGCACCTTCCGGATGACACCGCCCGCATCTTTGAGGCGGACGTTGTGTACTCGCTGATCTTTCATCCCGATACGCTCCCATTCCCAAAACGCATGACGGCTTCTGCAGCCTGGCCGCAGCTGACACAGTCTCAGCTGCCAAAAGAATTGTGGCCCCGTCATACGCTGAAGGACAAAAGCAGGGAGAGGACCGGCAAACCGTGCCCACACCCCGGCGCACAGCCCATGCAACAAGCGCTGGCAGGCCTTCCGCCCGGAGACGGCCTGGCTGCAGCCGCGCCATCATCCCGGCAGAAAACGAGGGATCCGGCAGTCACCTCAAGTTTGCGGCCGTGTGCGCGCAACGCCGCCCGCACTGCCCCGATTGCCGCGATCCCAGTCTGACGCAGCACAACCTGTCCCAGAGCGGATCAGGCCGGCCGGTTCAACATCCGCGAAAACCTTTCAGGACTTCAGGGTGCTCAGGTCCATGCTGACCGCTGTTCCGGCTCCGCTTTGCTGACGGGACACAGGCAGCCGCCTTTGGCCGCCGGAAACCGCTCGCGCACGAAGTTGCGGCACGATGCAACGGCATGCGTCAGAAACGCACGGCTTTCGTATCCCCTAGCCTTCCCACCAGACCCGTCGGACAAAGGGTAAGGAAACCGGAGGGGGGAAAAGCGCATTCCTTCTCACAGGACGCACTCTTCCCCCCTCTGCAACGGCAACTCCGGGCCGGGCTGCTCTCCAGCCGGCCTAGAACGGCACTTCATCCATGGCCGAGGCTTCCGAGGGGAAAGCCGGACCAAGATCTTCATCGTAGTTGTTTTGCGGCTGGCTGGCCGGGGCCTGGCGCGGCGGACGGCGGGAAGGCATGGATTCACGCGGCGCAGCAGGCCGGCTCTCACCGCTGGGGCCGTCGCTGTTCCGGCGTTCCAGGAAAAGCACCCGCTGGGCGCGGATTTCCGTCGTATAGCGATCCTGCCCGCTCTGATCCTGCCATTTGCGCGTCTGCAGGCTGCCTTCCACATACACGAGGCTGCCTTTACGCAGGCTGTTGGCACACGTTTCCGCCATGCGCTGGAACACTGAAACGCGGTGCCATTCCGTGCGCTCCACACGCTGTCCGTCGCGATCCACATACGACTCATCCGTGGCGACATTGAGCGCACAGACGGCCATTCCGGATTGAGAATAGCGGATTTCGGGATCGCGCCCCAGCCGACCGATGATCATGACCTTGTTCAGCATCGACAATTCTCCCAGAGTTCCCGGACAGGCCGGGCTTCCGGTTGCTTAAAAGACTTCCTTCCACTCGGTGCGGACCTTAAGAACAAGCTCCTCGACAACCGGCAGCTGTTCCTTCGAGCACACGCCAAACAGCGGCCGCCCGGCGTCCACGTTCTCGTTGTGTTTGAAGTATACGGCATAAATGATGCCGCCAGGGCCGGTGTAATACACCGGGGTTTCGCGCTTCATGCGCGACATGATCAGCAGTTCCATGCCCTGCTGCACCGTAACGGACTGGCAGCCGGACACCTTGACCTTGGTGTCCACCTGGGGGACAAAATAATACTTGGCCCGTTCCGGCGCAGGGAACAGATGCAGGGCATGACGCAGCAGGATGTCAATGACCTCGTCGCGCGACAGAAAATGCCGCAGCACGGCCAGCGGCGTGCCGGCTTCGACAAACTGTCCTTCCAGCTCGCTGCTGATTTCCCGCAGTTCGCCCTTGAGGGGCGCTTCCACAGGTTTGGGGTTGTGCTCCCTGGTAATGGTGGCAATGCGCGTGCCGGGGATTTCCTTCCAGCGCCCGGTCTGACCCTGCACCCGGTCTCCGGGTTTGAGGTCACTGAACGTCACAATGCCGGTGTGCGCCGCCCGAATGACGATTTCCTCATAAGGCGACGCCTTGATTTCCTCAAGCAGAGTAGAGATGTCCAGCATAATTTATCTTCTGTTTCCAAAGGGAAACGGCTGCTCCCAAAGGGAGGGGCGAAGGGAACTTCCCTTCGCCGGTGAGGGGAAAGGTCCCGAACAGGCACCCCGGTGTCCTGACCGGCCCAAGGCGGCTGCGCGGCTGCAAGCGCGCCGGCGCAACGTCTCCCCAGGCCGGAGAATGCCGGTATGCCAGACGTGACTACCGGTAGTACAGGTTTCTGCCGCCTGCGGTCAGCAGCAGCTGCTGCAGGTTGGCGCGCGCTTCGCGGCGATCCCAGACCCCTTGAATGTGGCCTCTGGCCAGCGCCTTGTATGCGCTGTGATAATGGGGCGGGATCTCAAGCCCCGTCGTTTCCTTGATGACGCCGGGCCCGGCAAAGCCGAGGTTGGACGAGCGCATGGCGTACTGGTAGGGCGAGCAGCCAAGGAAGCTGGCCACGGGGCCGGCATAGGAATTAGTGTCGTACAGGACCATGTACAAACCCCCGGCCTCAATATAACGCCGCACGGCCACGGTGCAGCGGGGCATCTGAATGACGCCGTGCGTGCCTTCCTGAATGCGGATGCCCGCCGTGCCATGCACATAGGCCAGGAAGGGATAGTGTTTCTTTTCGGCCAGCGCGGCAGCTTCCACGAACTTCTGGCCTTCGGCAGCGCCGACCGAACCGCCACGGAAATTCGCCACCAGCATGGCAACAATCATCTTGGTGCCTTCGAGCTTGGCTTCAAAGGTCACGCAAGCGCTCTTCAAGTGCGTTTTCTGACGGGCTTTTTCGAGCAGCTCAGACAGGCCCTCAAAGCCGAGCGGATTGTCAGACTCAACTTCCGTATTGAACTCGCGCACCGAACCGGGGTCAAAGACGTTGTTGACGACCCACTGATATTCCATGGGGAAATGGTGGCCGCACGACGTGCAGACCCCGGCAAATTCGCCGTACAGGTCAGGCGCCCAAAGGTCCATGCAGCCATGAGTGGCGGCATTGGGGCAGGTGATGGTGCGGTCTTCGCGGGCGCGCGGGCTCACATAGGCCCAGCGCCCCTTGCGGGATTCGCTTTCGTCCCAGTCGGAAAGTGTGGTCAGTTCGCGCACAGTTTCGGGCTTCAGCCTGGGCCGCAACGGTTTGCTGGAGAACGGATTGAGCAGCCGTTCCTTGAGCCAGAGCGCGAGCGACACGCTTTCGTCAAAGAAGTTGGCCAGGCGCTGCTGATGCTTGGTATACAGCACATATTTGAGCTTGGCCGACGTGCTCTCCCACGATTCGCGCAGGCTCTTGCGCACCAGGTTCAACGCCGGACGGCGGTCGATGCAGGCCCCGCGCGACAGGCGCAGGATTTTTTTCTGGCGTTTGGAGACGAGCTTTTCACGGGCGGAATCGCTCAAATTCCAACGCAGATACACTTCATCAAGGTTGACGTCATCCCGGCCCCAGCGGCGCAGAGTGAGCTTGCGCAGGGGACTGAACGGACGCACGCTGATCACGGCTTCGTCGGTGGCGCGGATGATTTCCTGCCGCAGCGTACGGAAGAAATCATAGTGCAACGGACGCGCCCCAAGATAGGGCTCCTGCACGATACGATCGATGTATCCGAAATTCAGGTTGTCTTCAGCCGTCATGCGCAACTGGGCGGCGCAGTGGGCGATGAGCTCCGGCGTCGCTCTTCCCTGCCCTTTGAGCCGTCCCTGGATGGCGGCGGCCCCTTCCGGAGAAATGACCGAATAGTAACCGTGCGACAGCATGAGACGCCGGTCAGCCAGGGCAATGGCCTCGGCCCCGCCGGACCCGCCTTCAGAAATCACCGCGACGATCGGCACGGACAGTCCGGCCATTTCATACAGATTGCTTGCGATTTGCTGGGCCGCGCCCGGATAGTCCTCAATGGGATAGGAACCCGGCGTGAACACATAGGTATGGATCGGGATATTTTCCGTTTCCGCAACCTGCATAAAGTGCCGGGCCTTGGCATTGCCCCAGGGCTTGACGGAGCCGCCGTTGCGGAACTCTTCGCCATGCCCTTTTTCCTGGCCGATGACCATGATCAGCTGGTTATACTTTTTCTTGCCGCGCCGGCGCGTGATGGTCGCACGGGCAATGACCATGCTCGGATCGATACTGTGTTCTTCCTGTCCGCCGATTTCTGTGAAGTTGTCATAGACGTTTTCCAGAATATCGCGCAGGCAGATGCGCTGCGGGTGCCGCACGATGCGCACTTTTTCCATCGGAGTCAGTTCGGCGTCGAGACGGCGCTCGGCGGCAAGGAACTGCTCTTCGATCAGTCCGAGTTCGATGAGCGGATCGCTGCCGGTCAGATGGCCTTCGGCAAGATTCTGAAAGAAATCGTCCAGGCGCGCGTTGAGCTGGGCGATGACCCCCGCGTGCCGCCCGGCAAAGATATCCTTGATGTAGCGCAGGCGATCCGTAAGTTGTTGGGCTCGTTTTTCTATATCCATAGATGACTCATCCCGGCACAGGCCGGACGTTGATGTCTCCCCCGCAGGCGGGGGCTGGGTGAACCGGCCGCGCCACACGCGGCCGGATTGTCAGTGCGTTGTGGTTTCAAAGCCTTTCTGCGCTAAAAACGCAGGAGGCGGTCGGAATTTTTGCGCAGGAACGCCACGTTGGACTTGAGGCTTTCGCCATCGCGGTTGCTTCCTTCCAAAACAAGTCCGTCCAGAAACGCCTTGCCGCGCTGCGACGCTTCGCTGAGATCCTTGCCCCAAACAATGGCCAGAGCCAGGTTGGGGTCGAACTCGGTGGGAATATCATAGGCATCGCCGGTCATGGCCGTGGGCACATGCGTGTAGACCGAAAGCCAGGGCTCTTCCTTCCAGCTGAACCGTTCGATCCGGCCAACCCACGGCGTGAAGCGGTGCGAGGGATCTTCGGCAATGATCCGGTATTCAATGCCCACACCCTCAAACGACACGTCGTCCTGCGTATATCCCAGCGGTTCGCCAAGGCCGACACGGATCTGTTCGGAAATCAGATCCACGCCGCTTTCGCCGCGCAGGCGGGCAATGCGGGCCGACACGCCATTTTCCACCTGGATGCGGGTATTCACTTCCATCAGGAACGGACGTCCTTCGCGCGTGACAATCCATTCCCAGGTGCCCACGTTGTCGTATCCCACCTCGCGGGCCAGCGCGAGCGAATGCTCGGTGATGCTCTTCAAGAGCTCGTCGGCGTCAAAATCGTAAGAAATCGACGACGGATCAAACCCCGGCGCAACTTCGATACGCTTTTGCAGGCCGATGGACTGAATGGAGCAGTTGCGCGTGCCAAAATGCACGGGATTCTTGCCGGTCCTGTCGCAGATAATCTGCACTTCAAGATGGTTGAATCCGCAAATGCGCTGTTCGATCAGCACGCCTTCATCCTTGAACTGACGCAGGGCGTAATTGCGGACTCTGCGATAGACAGAGCGGAACTGATCGATGTCGTACACTTCCTCAATGCCCATCCCGCCGCCGCCGGCCGAAGCCTTGACGAGCACCAGCGGCTGGGAAACACCTTCCTGCAGCTGAAACTCGTACAGGCTGCGGGCCACCTTTTCAGCTTCCTGCTCGTCATAAATGGGACGGTCAGAACCTGGCACCGTAGGCACGCCAATGCTGCGCGCAAGCCGTTTGGTATTGATTTTGTCGCCAAGATCCCGGATGACGCGCCAGGAAGGTCCAATGAAAATCATCTTCCGTTCACGGGTGGTCACCCTGCGGGCAAACCGAAAATCCTCGGCAAAAAACCCATAGCCGGGATGAATGGCTGTGGCACCCGCCTGATCCGCCACCGAAAGAATTTCGTTGGCGTCATGATAGGAGGATACGCGGTACAACGAGCCGCCAAGCTCCTTTGCCACACGCACATGCCCGGATTCGGCGTCTTCCGCCGTATAGACGCACGCAACGCCCACGCCCAGCGCATGGCAGGCCCGGGCGATGCGCACGGCAATTTCACCCCGGTTGGCGATGAGCACAATATGATTTTGTGTTTCCACTGAGACTCCCGAATGGTAGGTAGATACAAGGGCATTGCTGCCCGTTAAAAAAGGTTGGAGAAGAATACCCGAACTTTATCCTAAAATCCACCCCGGCATTCTCCGTTGTCCGCCGCGGGCAAAGGCCGCATACTGCAAACGCAGGGCCGGCATCTGACGCCAGAAAAGCGTGCGTGTCCGGTCTTTGCCGGCCTCGCATCCCTGCGGGTCCGCCGCACAAAAGGACGCGTGCCATATCCGCCCGGGACTTTTTTGCAACACGGGCACCGCAGGCCAAAAGCGCGTTTGAACTTCCAGCCGCAACAGGCCCGGCACAGGACTGTACCAGCTTTGACATTTTTTTCAAACGCCCCGGCAAGGATTGTCCGGAGCGCTGATTCCGGCCTGTCCGCAGGCCGGCCCTCTGCTGTCATAAGGTCTGGCAGGCTCCCGTTTTCCCCCGGAAACAGAGCCTTCACAAAGGGACCGTGCTTTGAGAGCGGGGCAGCTCTGTGCCCGGCCGTCAAAAAATAAAAAGGAGTGGACACACGGACAACACGCCTTTCAACGTGCCGTCACGGCAACGCCCTGCCCGCCCCAGAGCGGACAGGAGCTTTTCCAGACAGTTTTCTTGAACCCCAAAAACGGCGCGCGCCCTGGCAACGTTCTCTCCGGCTCTCAACAGGCCATCGCCGGAGAGACGCGGCCCCTGCATGCCGCCTGCACTGCCGTTCAGGCAAAGCGAACCCGGTTCTTGACGATATAGCCGCAGGGATAATAGCTCTGCTTGGCCTGCCGCAGGCCTTCTTCACCCGCGTCCTGTTCGCGGTTGATCAACTCAAACCCCGCACCCGCATGCCGGGCAAAGAACATGTTGATGGTCTGGTAGACGCCGCGATAATCCGGCCGTCCCTTCTCAAAGTGCACAACCAGGGTTTTCTCGTCGAGCGCCTCGCCCACGCAGAATGCCGCCATCTGCCCTTCAACATACAATGCCCCTCCAATCAGGCCCGGCAAACGTTCCCAGCGGGGCAGCACGCGCAGCACAGCTTCGTTTTCCGCGGCCAGCGCCGGCGACTTCATGCATTCGTGCCAGTGGCACCAGTCGTGTTCAAACAGCAGCAGCGTCTCAAGATCATCCGGCCCCAACGGACGGTAGTCCTCTCCGTAAGCCTTGACAAACCCGTTAACATGATTGCGCTTTTTGTGCAGCTTGTTACCCGTCAGCCTGGCCAGGGCCTGCGCGTCGTACAGGTACTCCCACTGCCCCCGGGTTTCCTCAATCTGCACGCGCCAGGGGGCGGCCTCTGCAAGCCGCGCGCACAGCGTTTCGGGCACACGATCCCATATGGCCCCCGGCTCAACCTCCGCCAGCACAGCCGGCCAGTCCACCGCGTCCCAGTCGCCCAGCGGCATCCAAAGCCGGCTGGCAGGCATTCCGCCCCGGCGGGTGCGGCGAATCCAGAGCAGGCCGTGGGCTTCGGCCCACTCAAGCCCGTACTCCGCGGCCCATCCCCAAAGGTTGACAAACGTACAGTCCGCCGTATGCGTCGGCGTTACAGCCCAGTAGCGGGCGTGCACGTCCTGCAGGGCCCAGTCAACGGGATAAAATTTCATTTGCGAGTCCTTGTTGTCAGTCATGATGGACGGCCGTGCGGCGCATGGCAAACCGCGTCCAATCCCGGCGGAGCAATACCCAGGCGAGCGTCAACGACTGCACCACCTGAGAAACCAGCATGGCCATAAATACGCCCGATGCCGTCATCCACAGCCTGTGCCCGAACAGCCAGGCCAGAGGCAGGCGTACCAGCCATATGGCAATGCTGAACGCCCACATGGGGTATACCGTCGCCCCCGCACCGTTGAACACACCTGCCAGAATGACGCTGGCCACCGTGAACGGCACGGAAGCAAAATTATAGCTCAGATACGCCACCGTGGCTTCCTGCACGGAAGGATCCGGCGTGATGAAGGCGGCAAGCAGGCTCCGCAACGGCCACAAACACGCGCCCACAATACTCATGCTCACGCAGCCGACCAGCAGGATCGTCACGGCCAGACGCCGCGCCTCAGCCTTGTTGCCTTCGCCAAGGCAGTGCCCCACAAGAACCGAAGCCGTCATGTTGAACGCGGTCGCCGGCAAAAACAGCAGAGCCTCCACGCGCAGGCCGGCGGTAAGCCCGGCCAGTGCGCTGACGCTGTCAAAAGGCAGCGACGCCGTGATGATGTACAGCACAAGATAGCCAGTCTGCCACAAAGCCGACGTGACCAACGCGGGCCCGCCCACCTTGAACAGATACACCGCACCACGCCGCGCCCAGCGCCAGCGGGGCAGGCTGACCCGGGTCAGCAGCCGCTCACGCCACAGCAGGCCAAGCAGCGTCAGTGCCCCCAGGTTGACCGAAATGCAGGTAGTCCAGGCCAGCCCTGCAGCGCCAAAGGCAGGCAGCCCCCACCAGCCCAGCCCAAAGCCTAAGTCACCAATCACGTTGAGCAACGCCACGCCCATGCCCACATACAGCGGCAGAAGCACCGATTTGGCTGAGCGGAACAGCGCCGCACCGATGGTCATGCCGTAATGGCCCGGCATGGCCCACATTGTGGCGTTAAAAAATACCGACGCCGTCGGCATGATGTCTTCCGGAGTCTGCAACAGCCAGAGGAAGGGCTCGCGCAGGCCGGCGCAGATCAGCGCCAGCAACAGCCCGGCCCCCAGACCGGCCGCGCATACAAGCCCCACATAGCGTCTGGCGCGATCCAGCCTTCCCGCGCCCAAAGACTGACTCACCGCCGCCACCGCGCCGCTGACCGTGGCCATGCACAGGATCATCAGCATCATCTGACATTGGGTGATCATGCCAATGGAAGCCTGCACGGCCGATCCAATCCGCCCGCCGGCCCACACGTCCGTCATGCCCACAACAAACTGACACAGCAGCATGAGCAGCTGAGGACAGGCCAGCCCCGCAATAACGCACAGCCGCTCCCGGCCACTGGACGCCCCGAGCTGAGACAGCGCGGCGTGAGTCATACGAGGTCCGCCGACCAGGCGTCAAGAAGACCGCAGTGTTCCAGCGCCAGATATAGGACAATGCCCGCCGCCGTAGACAAGTTGAGCGAACGGACGCAAAGCCCTCCGTCCTCCCGCCGCACGCCGGGCGCAAAGGGCAGCCGGATCCTGTAGGGGGTGGAGGCGTACACGCTGTCCGGCAGGCCGGAGGTCTCCCGGCCAAACAACAGTGCGTCATCTTCTCTGAACGCAAACCGGTGCGCCGGCTCCCCTCCCCGCGCGCTGGCCGGGATGAGCCGCACGCCCTCGTTGTGCTGCCGCCACGCCTCAAGCGACGGCCAGACCGTCAGATCAACCAGCGGCCAGTAATCCAGGCCGGCCCTTTTGAGATACCGATCTTCAAGCCTGAACCCCAGCGGCTCGATCAGGTTGAGCCTTACCTTCGTCGCCGCGCACAACCGGGCGATATTGCCCGTGTTCGGTGGAATTTCCGGCTGATAAAGCACTATCTGCACGCTCAAAAACCCCCACTGTCCGTCCTTTGACGTTCCAATCCGCCGCGCCACACGCAGGCAATCTCCGCTGAAGGCAAAAAACGCCCTCCGGCGCCAGCCATAAGCCCGCACGTCCTCCTGGGCTCTGCGCGCATGCCGGAAAATGGAACCTTCCCCCGTGAAGTTTCCCCTTCGCATGCGCCCCCGGACCGGAAAAGGCGAGAGAAGCCCTTCCCCGGAAGGCCAGACGCCTGCCCCGCAGGCGGTGCACAAGCACCGCAGCCGCATTTCCGGACTTCTGGCCGCATATGCCTGCGGCTTGTGCGCGTTCCAGTCAAAAATTTTTCCCGACAGACAAAGCGGTTGTCTGCAGCCGTACCCGAACCGGCAGGCAAGCCCCGCACGCCGGACAGCATGCGCCGTCTGAGCGGAAGATACTCCCCGCCGGCCTGTCCGGCCCTTTCTGCGGGCATAGCGCCGCCGCCCGGCCTGTATTGTCAGGCCGGGCGGCGATCAGAAGCGCGGAGACGCAAGAGGGCGCAGACGCCAGTTCCCCCGCGTCAGCGCCCGACCGTCTGCCGGACTCTTACCGGCCGCAGCACTTCTTGTACTTTTTGCCGCTGCCGCAGGGGCAGGGATCGTTTCGCCCGACCTTGGGCGCTTCACGGCGGTAGGTCTCGTGACCCTGCACATCGCCATCCTTATACAGCCACGCGCCGTCCACCCGCTGGAAATACGCACGCTCATGCAGCATCTGAGGAATGCCGTTTACCGAATAGCGGGCAATAAAGGTCACTTCGCCGGTTTCGTCCTGTTCGCCGCCGTCGACGGTAGAAACAATTTCCAGTCCGTCCCAGGTCACACTCTGGGACCACTTTTTCATTTCCTCGTGATCGGCTTCGTCACGGATGTCAGGATGCACACTGGCATCAAGAAAATCATACTCGCCGGTCACATGTGCGGAATATCTGGCACGCATCAGCGCTTCAGCCGTCGGAGCCTTCACCGCGCCGGCCATGATTGGGCCACAGCATTCATCAAGGTTGCGGCCAGAGCCGCAGGGACACAAACTCATAACACAAGGCCTCCTCAATCAAAGGGATCCCTGTGCCTACGTTGTTACAGAGGGGGCGTCAAGTCTTCTGCTCCCTGTCCCGGCTGGCCGGCCCATTCGTCATACAGGCACGGGCAACCGTGCCAGACAACGCCGCACACGGGCGCAAAGGGCCTCCCGCCTGCCGTCCGTCTGCCCAAGAAAGCCAAAGAGGCCCGCTTGCGCGGGCCTCACTTTGGAGAATGGAGAAGGAGGAAGGATTCTTTTTGGAAGGAAGGATACTTTTATCCTAGCAACAATCGTGCCAATTTCTAAAATTTTAATAACATATTGTAAAAAATAGCTTTTTTATACAGACACGATCCCCTTGTCCGTTCCAATTTTTGTACTGCCTTCAGCAAAGGCCTGCTGAATGGCTATCTTTTAGCCAGTGGTGCATAATTTTTTTTACTCCCCTGCTTCGCCGGCATCAAAAATCTGGGCCGTCTTCAGCAGCTTCAACTCATGCGCAGGCACAAACGGCGTCACGGCTTTTGCCAGCACCAGTGGTGAAACGTAGGTTCCTCTCCAGTCAAAGGCCAGTTCCACATGAGCTGTACGCACGTCGATGCGCTCGAACAGCGGCCGGATGTCGCAGGTGCGCGGTCCTTTTTTGGTTTCGCGGGTCAGCAGCAGGCTTTCGGACGCGGCAAAAGCCTGCCAGGCTGCAAACACCGCCGCCGGATCCGCAGATGAGGCCTGCATGGGTGCATAACGCAGTTCAAAAATTTCTCTCTGCGCCCCCACTGCCTTAAGATTCACGGCAATCTCCTCAAGACGCTGGATCCGCATTCCCCGCACAAGCAGCGGCTCAAGCCGCTCGCGCACCTGTCCGGCCGTCATCGGCTCACGCAGGGTGATGGCAAACCACTCCGCCAGGCTTTCCACCCCGACCGCCAGCGCCCGTCCGAAGGAAAGCAGCGGCAGGGGATGAAACCCCTGTGAAAACGCCATGGGGAGTCTGGCCCGCCGCATCAGCCGTTCGAGCAGGCTTTGCAGCTCCAGCTGACTGAGGTAGGCGGCCTCCTGTTCCTTGGTGTGCCAGATGCGGTAACGCACCGCCTTAACGCCCAGTCCTTCCCCAATGGCCGGCGGCGCCGTGGGCTTTGACCGTGGCGGCGGTGCGATGAGGCGGCCGTCGGCGTCGCGGGCGGGTGTGTGCGCGGCCTGATCGCGCTCGGCAAAATTCAACCGGTTGCGCAGCGTCTCCTTTTCGGGCAGCTGCGGATCCCGGGCCAGGCGCGACGGGCCACTTACTGTATCGCAGGCGCCGCAATGCCGGCAGGCTCCATAGCGGCAGTCGCCGCTGACACGCCCCTCAAACGCCCTGCGCCGCTCTTTGAGCAGATACTCCCGAGAAATTCCGGCCTCCAGATGGTCCCACGGCAGCACGCGCTGCAAATCGCGCGCACCGGTATACTCTTCGGGCGAAAGCCCCTGCTCCTTCAGTGCCTCCAGCCAGGGCTCCAACGAAAAATATTCCATCCATTCGTCAAAAATCGCGCCCTTACGGTACGCGCTCTCCACCACCCTGGCCAGCCGGCGATCGCCACGGGATAAAACCCCCTCCAGGTGACTGACAGCCGGTTCGTGCCAGCGCAGTTTGAGCCCCTTTTCCCGCTTGAACGACTCAAGCACCAGGTGCACGCGCCGTGTGATTTCCTCCATGGAGATCTGGGGTTCCCACTGGAACGGCGTATGCGCCTTGGGTACAAATGGGGACAGTGCGGCTGTGACCTGCAGGCGCGGCATGCCCCGGCCGGCGGCATCGCGCACCTTGCGGCACAGCTCGGTGATGGCGTGCAGGTCCTCGTCGGTTTCTCCCGGGAGACCGATCATGAAATACAGTTTCACCTGTTGCCAGCCGTACTGAAACAGCTTTTGCACATGCAGCAGCAAATCTTCTTCTGTGACGCCCTTATTGATGATGTTCCGCAGGCGCTGGCTGCCCGCTTCCGGAGCCAGCGTGGCCCCTGTCCGCCGGATGTCGGCCATGCGCTGCATGATCGCGTCGTCAATGGATCCCACACGCAACGACGGCAGCGACAGCGCAATCTGCTCTGCGGCGCAACGATCCGCCGCATCAAGAAACAATGTCTTAAGCCCCGAGAAATCGCCCGCGCTCAAAGCCAAAAACGACACTTCGTCAAAGCCGGTCGCCTCCAGGCAGCGATCGAGGATGACACGGGCGTCTGCTAGGCTCCGCTCGCGCGAGGGCCGGTACACCATGCCCGCCTGACAAAAACGGCAGCCCCGTGTGCAGCCGCGCGCGATTTCCAGACTCAGGCGGTTGTGCACGGCGCCAAAGGGCACAACCTGGCTCTCTGGATAGGCCGCCGTATCCAAATCCGCCACAATCCGCCGCGCCGGCTTCGGCATGCCGGGCAGCGCCGGCCGCACCACCGTGGGATCTTCCGGATCAGGGACAAAAAATTCCGGCACATACACCCCGGGGATGTTTGCAGCCTCCCGCAAAAATTGCGAGCGCCGCCAGCCTTCCCGCCGCGCCCGGGCCAGCAGGACACAAAAATCCGGCAACAGCGTTTCCCCGTCGCCAAGCAGAATGGCGTCCATAAACGGCGCCACAGGCTCACAGGCCACAGCACAACCGCCGCCCGCCACCACCACCGGCCAGGCGGACAGATCGTCATTAACCGCTCTGTCGGCGCTCCAGAAAGGAATTCCTGCCAGATCCAGCATGTACAAAATGTTGGTATAACACAGCTCGTGCGTGATGGAAAAACCGACAAGGTGCGTTCTGGCCAGCGGCGTGTCCGACTCCAGCGTCGCCAGGGGCAGCCCATACTGGCGCAGCAAGGCTGCCGCCTCTGGAAGGGGCGCAAACACGCGCTCCGCCACACAGTCATCCCGCTTGTTCAGGACAGAGTACAAAATTTTTTGCCCGAGGTAAGACATGCCCACCTCGTACAGATCGGGAAAGGCCAGCGCGCAGTGCAGGCTGTCCGCCCCAAGGGGCTTGTGGACCGAGCCTTCTTCAGTGCCCAGAAAATGACTGGGCCGGGGCAGCAGGGACAGAATTTCTTTCATCGCATATCCAAAAGGCGCGCCGGGGCCGCCTGCGCCCTTATAACGGGCGATGGAGCCGCGCGGTTACTGTGAGTGAACGGGCATGTCCTGATCAGGAGCCCGGTATCCGGACTTGCACGGGCTGCCCGCGCCGGGGAAGGAACTCCTTCTGGCAGGCGCACATTCCCCTGCCAAGTCCGTCATCCTTTATTCCTACTCTACAAAAGGACTCAATGCCGGCGCAAGCGCCTGAAAGGGTGTGGAAAAGGCTTTCCCAGAATGAGCGGGCACCCTCTGAAAAGAAACGGGAGGCGCAGCCTGTTGCCTGTATGGCCTTAAAAAAGCCGACGCGCCCGGAACTGGCGCGTCGGCTCAAAACAGGATCCGAACAAGGCCGCTTACTTGATGATGTTACCGCCCAGCGGCTTGCCGCCCTTGAACTCCATGCCGCCCAGGCCGGCCAGCGTCAGGTTCGTGCAGGCTTCAAGATACTTGGCTTCAAGGCCTTCCGGCAGCTTGTCGTAGACATAAAGGAAATGCCGGGCTGCGATCTTGCCTTTGAATTCTTCTTCAAAGGGGTACCCGTAAGGCAGCATCATCATCTGCACGCTCTGCTGAGCGGGCACAACCTGCAAAATCGCCACATCGGAAAGACCTTCTTCCGTATATTTACCAAGCGCAAGCTCACCGGTAACGAGCTTGACCAGACGGATGTCGTAAGCCATGGAATGTTCTCCTTGAGAAATTGGGTACGACGGCAACGCCCGCGTACGAGTTCTCCTTTCCTAGGGGTTCCCAGGCCTTCTGTCAAGTTTTACAAGACGTGCTGCGCATTGTACACTGGATATGGCGACGCAGTCTGTCGCGGGGAGAACGCATGACACAAAGCTTTCAGGAACGAATCGGCCACGCCTTTCGCGACGCGGCGCTGCTGCGCACCGCGCTGACGCACAGCTCGTGGGTCAACGAACAATCCGGCCCCCATACCGCGTCCCATAACGAACGCCTTGAATTTTTGGGAGATGCGGTGCTGGAACTGTGCGTCACCGAGCAGCTCTATTCGCGCTTTCCCACGCTTCGGGAAGGCGATCTGACCCGTCTGCGCTCAGAGCTGGTCAGCACAGCCTCCCTCGCCGGGCTGGCCAGGGAAGCCGGCGTAGCCCGCGAACTGCGCATGGGACGCGGCGAAGAGCTCCAGGGGGGCAGAGAACGCGATCCTCTGCTGGCCGACGCCATGGAGGCGATCCTTGGCGCGGTATACCTCGACGGAGGACTTGACGCCGCACGCCAGACCGTGAACAGACTGTTTGAAGGCCGCTGGCCTTCGGGCATCCGCTGTCCGCAGCGCAAGGACAACAAAACCCGCCTGCAGGAGGCCACGCAAAGCCTGCGGGGCAAAGCCCGTGGCCTGCCTGTCTACACCCCCGCCGGGTGTACCGGCCCGGAACACGCGCCTGTTTTTGCCGCCAAGGTCACCCTGCCCGACGGCCGGAGCTTTCTGGGGTCCGGCGTCAGCCGCAGGACCGCCGAGCAGGATGCGGCGCGGCTTGCCCTGAAGGCCCTTGGCGAATGAGCGCCACGCCGGGACATTTTTTTACATCTGATCAAAACGATAGCGCACGCCCGAAAAATATTCTGTCAGGATGCGATGCAGCTGCGGATAGAACTCTGTAAGGTTGTCCTCCGTGGCAAGCAGTGTGTCCAGCCGGTTCACACCGGTGGAGACCCCCGGCTTGAGCGCCTCCGGGGGCGGCAGGACGATCCAGCGGGTACCCTGAATTTTTTTGGAATCGCCCAGGGCTGTCTGCCGATCTGTATTGATCAGCAAATGGATGCTGCCGTCAAAGCCCATATACGCATCGTGCGCCACAATGTTGTGCTGCATCTTCTGGGCCAGAAAACGCAACAGCGAGCTCTGCCCACGGCTGTCTCTCACCGGCTGGAGCGCCTCCAGAAACTCGCCGATCGCCGCCTTTGCCTCGCTGTGCTTGCCCTTGTCCCACCGGCTGCCTTCCATCATGCTCCGCAGCGTAGTCTGGGCGTCGTCCCGTCCGGATTCGACACACACGGCAAGCTGTTCCGCCACACCTCTTTCCTTATGGAGCGCATTGGCCTGTAATTTGCCGCAGGCGACAGCCGCCGCCTCCGCCTTCTCGGCCATGCGCACGCCGTCGCCCATGGCCGCCCGCGCTACGACGCCGCCTTCCCCTTCCTCAAGCCCGGCGACAAGCATCCCTACGCTGCGCTGCACCAGCGCCAGACCTTCCTGCGCGAGCTCTCTGTCAAGCGCCCTGGCCTCTGGCTGGGCACTGTGAACCATGGGATTTGCCAGCTGCATGCGCGCCAGGACCATATTGGCCATAAAACGCGATACAGACGTCCGCAGTTCCGTGATCATCTGGTCTGTCTGCCCCGCTTGTCCGTGCGCGCCACGCAGCTGCATGGCCAGCCGGCTGATTTGCAGCCCCTGGGAAATCAGGCTGTCCGCCTGGGGCAGCTTTGCGCGTTGCAGCAACGCCCCGGCGTCGCCCACGGCCTGATGCAGCGCCCGCGCCTGTTCCAGACGGACAATCTCCGCCTCCGCACGCGCAGCACCGCCAAGCCCAAAAACGGGACGGGCCGTATCGGGCGAGAGGTTGCGCCGCAATTCCGGCAGGGCTGCGTCAAACCGATCACGCAGCGCCTGCGGCACGGCAGCGTGCTCCATCCAGAGTTCCAGACTCCGCAGCCTGCCGTCCGCAACGCGGTTGTCCGGCAAAGGCGTGCGTATGGCCTCAATGAGCTCGTCGCAGGTCTCACCAAAATGCTGGCGGCTGACATAGTCCGGCGGTCTGGCCTGTATCAGCAGCTCCTGAAGCAGCAGGCAGCTCCGGGCACGGCTGTTCCGCCTTTCCAGCTCGCCCAGACCTTCCGTGATTTCCCCGTATAACGCTGTCAGTTCCCGGATCTGCCGGCGCGCGTCCTGAACGCCGCTCAGGAACGGATCTGCCGGAGCCTCACCGCCGGACACGCCTTCTGTCGCCGGACGCACGGTTTCGCCAGCGCGAACGGCACGTTCGATTTCGTCCAGTTCCCGACGCACAAAAGTCCCGTCAATACGCTTGAAATCCTGACCATCCTGGCCGACGACCTCCCGGCGGTCCATATGCTTCAGAGCCAGAGAACAGACCTCATCCACCGCGCAGCGGATAGCCCGGCCCATATGTGCATCCACCCGCTCCTGAACCTGAGAAAAGCTGTCGGCATCGGCGGCAACCCTGCCGTCAAGCGTGTTGCCTACTTCATCCAGTGCGGCCCCCAGATACTGCCGCGCCTCTTCGACAAAACGGCCCAACGTGGCCTGACGTTCCTGCAGCGCTTGCCGGGCATGCGCTTTGAACGCGAAATGCTCAAGAAAAAAAGCCTTCAAAGAAGCCGCGCTAAACCGGGGCTGATAGGGCTCTTCCGCCTCTGTGGCCACCGCCTCAGCACGCTCTGCAACCCGTGCTTCCACACGGGTAAGCATCGTTTCCCCGTCCACAAGAGTGGCCGGCGCTTCCACCCCTTCCTTAAGCACATCCCGGATCAGGGCCAGATCTTCCGCCATGTCCCCCTGTGTGGAGGGATCAAGGCTGTCAATGGCGTCATCCAGCAGGCCGCCTTCCAGGACTTGCAGCAGAGCGTGCAGCTGCTGCGGACTTTCTTCCCGCAGAATGGTCAGATTACGGCGCACGCGGGCCTGCAGCAGTTCGGCATAGTCTGTCCCGCGCTGCGTCATGGGCTGCGCCGTGTGCCGCAGGCTGGCAAGCTCCCTGAAGGCCTCCCCAAACGCGGCCTGGCGTTCCTCATCGGTATTGTCTCTTTGCCCGGCGTTGCGCAAATGTCCCAGGATCCGGCCTGTCTGCGCACTGAAATCTTCCAGTCCCCGCCGGAATTTTCCCTGGGCGCGACAGCTGGAGGGCGTAATGGTGTCCAACAGCTTGGAAAACCAGCGGCCCACAGTCTTGGGCGGCCCGGGTATGCGATCCGTCTGGCGCGAGCCCGTGGCCAGCACCTCCATGCTATGCTCGCCAAGACGGCCTATACCGCCCAAAGCGTCATAGCCGAAATCTGTATTGATGCTGATGTAGTTTGCACGCGATACCTGGACAGAATCCGGCATGGTGTCCTCCTTCCGCCCACGGCTGTCTGTGGGAGCGGCTCTGTGTTGCGCATGAACAGTCGATTCTGAAAGGCCAGAGTGTGGCGGGTACGCCACGCAAAGACGCCCCGCACCCCTTACCTGCAACCAGGGCAGCGCTGCCGCAGGCCCTTTTTCCGGTACGCCCGCCGGCGCGCCAGGCCGCTGCTGCGCTCTGGAACGTGTACGAACAGCCAGATGGCAGGCCTGAGCCACGGCGAAACCACGCCGTGCGCTGTCTGCTGACACGCAGCCGCAGAAGCAGGCCGCAAGCACGCCGGCCCTGCTCCCGCCGCGTCCGCTCAGAAACGATCTCTTTACCCGTCATAGTTCCGGAAGGACGCCGTTTCACGCTCTGTGCCCCGATATGCGCAGCGCCCTAAAGCGTCGTCCCTTCCATTGACGCGGAAATCCGCAGCCTTTGCAAGCGCGTGCCTAAGCCAGCTCTCCAGCCCACGCGGCCAGCACGTCCAAAAAATCTTCCAGCGCCGTGTACAGCGTGTTCTCTCCTGCTCCGGCCAGCTCCACCCTGACAAAGGCCATAACGGCGTCGCCGTCCAGTCCAAAAACTGTGTTGCCGCTTTCCCGGCCCAGGCAATGCGCCCGCATCATTCTTTCCAACAGCTGCTGGCCGCGCTCCCCGGCGGGCAGCAGCCCGAGCCGGCAGTACAGATACATTGCCGTTTCGTCGTCCGTAACCTCAAGATCCACGACAAAACGCCCGTCAAAGCGCAGGCGGCAAAGTCCCTTTTCATCAAATGCCAGCGCCGTTCCCGTCTGCCGGGACAGCGCCTCCATTGCTTCATTGTGCGTCATCTGCCGTACTCCATGTTCAAAGACGTCCGCTGCCACGTACGATCGCGGTTCCACGTCGATAAAATTTATGCATAAACAATGCCATCCGGCAGGCCTTTTTCCAGACCCTGCATGCCCGGTCATCCGACACACGGCCAACGCTGTCATTGATGCGCCACGGCTCCCTGTTCTGACATTCCGGCGCGCGCAGGTCCCCTTTCTTCGGGCGTGCGGCAGTCTCGGCGCTGTCTGTCAAAGGGGGCCGCCCGGGAACTGCCAACATCGCAGGCAAAAGTCGCCGTTGCCTGCAAACGCTGTTTGCCCGCGTAGACATGTGTGCCTGCCGCATGGCGGCCGGCAACACCGCCGGATTCTGCGGCATTGTTCGAGAATACCGGCTCCGGACCATTACCTCGTGTGCAACCGGCGATGCATACATCCTTATGAACGATGCGGGTTCAGCGTAGACGGCCGCCACTTTTTTGGCAACCGCCACTTCCCCGATCAACGTCCCCACATGCCGCACCAGATGTGGGACAGTCCACGCGGCTGCTTTTGTAACTATTTATCTATAATTATTAACTATCTGTAATCATCATTCTTCAGTGCAGGCAGACGCGGGCACGGCCTTTCCTGCCGCCAGACCACGATAGCGCCTGAAATTCACCCGGCTGCCGGCACTCCGGACAGACAAAGACAAAAAAAGCACACACGGGCAGTGCCTCTCAACAGGCCTTTGACACTCGGCAGAAGGCGCTCTAAACATGCAAAAAGAACTCGCACGAAAATCCCTATGCCACAGCGGCATTCCGCCAGATATCGCCTCCGCTCAAAGCCAGTTGCGGAGGCGGCGTCCGTACCCGCGGGCCCTTTTTCAGACGCTGCCCGAGTGCATGCAGCTTTGTGCCCGCTGCCGCGCCCGCACAGGCCGCCCCGACGCAGCAGAATTTCCCGGCAACCCGTCACAGCATGGCCGGCGCCGTGCCCTGCCGGCGGCCGGATGTACGCTCACTCAGCCTTGCAGCCAGGAGTTTCCTATGGATTTGTTCACTATTGCCGTCAGCACATTTACTGCTTTTCTGGCTGGCATCGTCGCCAGCATTTCCGGCGGCGGCTCCCTCGTCATGCTGCCCATGCTGCTGGTGCTTGGCGTCGCGCCTCACGCCACGCTCGGCACCATGAAAATGGTCACAACCATAGGTGCCGCCAGCGCAAGCCTCGCCTATGCGGCCAAAAAGAAAATAAACTGGACGCTGGCTGTGCCCGGGATGTTCATCATTGCCCCGGCCGCCTTTGCGGGTTCAGGGCTGACATTGTGGATTTCGCCGGACTTGCTGGGCAAAATCATGCTGGGGCTGCTCCCCGTAGGCATGCTCCTTGCTTTGGTTTCACCCAGCAAGAAGCAGGTGACCCAGCAGGCCAATACCCTCACACGCCTGCAGGCCTGGGTTGTCGGCCCGCTGATCATTCTTTTTTGTGGCATGTATGACGGTTTCTTTGGCCCGGGGGCGGGCACTTTCCTGATCATCGGCATGACCTCGCTGCTGCGGATGGATCTGATTACCGCTTGTGGGACAGGACGTTTTCTTACTACTGTCTCCTGCCTTGTATCGGTTCTTGTCTTCGGCGTGTCCGGTCAAATTGTTTACGAACTGGCTGTTCCCATGCTGATCGCCACTGTGGCGGGCAATCTTTTAGGAAGCCGGATTGCCCTGCGCGGCGACACTCGCCTGGTGCGATATTTCATCTTCGGCACGGTCACGCTGCTTTTCTTCAATCTGCTGTATATGTATGTGTTCTAAGTCAGACTAAGGCCACGCGGCACTGCACCGGCGTCCGTACACCGGCGCAGGTCTCTGCCCTAAACCCGCACAAGAAGGCACCTCCCAAAACGCCGTCAGAAATGCCCTGCCGGCCATTGAGAATGTGGTGCTGTATTGTGTGACGTCACTTTGCAGGGCGCTCAGCCAATTGGCTTTTCAGACCAATTGTGCTACACTGCACCGACTTTTTTATTTAAGGAGAACTCCCCTTATGGCTACCACGCAACGGCGCACCGGGCTGCGCGCGTTCTTTGTCTGCATCCTTGTTCTGGTTCTTGCCGGGGCTGCAGCTGTGCCCCTGTTCCAGTATTTTCTGGAACAAAAAATTCAACAAAGTCTCACGACCAACCCGAACTTCACGGGCACACTGGAAAATGTCGACTATTCTCTGCTGTCCAACCGGCTCACTCTGAGCGGCCTCTCGATCAAACAGACGTCACCCCTGCCGGGGGACGTGTCGTGCGCCCTGATTGTGGTGGAAGGCGTTGACCGTGTGTGCCTGCTGGATTTCCTGCTGAACAGGGGACTTGCTGACATGCCTCCTACGCTGCGCGTGGACGAGGTAGAGCTCCGCCAGCTGGCCGTGAACCTCGACGATCTGCTGAGTCTTAGCCTCGAACACAGGACTCTCAGCAACATTTCGATCGACACGCAGCGGCTGCTCCCTCTGCTGAAAAAACAGCGGAACAAGGCCGGCAAAGATCGTTCCAAAGAGTCCCCCAACCTTTCAGGCTACAACGCGATCGTCAGCTGCATGAGCTATGACCACGGTGCCGGCCGGGATCTTCAGATCCGCCTGGCGGATATGCCGTCAATGACTGTACAGATTGATGACATCGCGGAATTCGAGGTCAAAGGCAGCAGCTTCGCATACAGCGAAGTGCGCGGAATCCACGTCCTCAATACCACGAGTTCGGGCGCCGGGAACGCTCAGCCAACTGCCGGAGAAGGCAAAGGACAGGACCTTGCCTATATTGGACGCCTTGCCGTGGAAGGCTTCTCCTGCTCTCTTGATCTGCTGGAAGCTGACGTTGATTCCCTGACGGAAGAAGAAAGCCTGGCGTACCTGAAGCAGCTGTTCCTTGGCGAAAAGCCCTTCGTCAGATGCTTTATCATCGATGACCTGCAGGCTGCGCTGGCAGGCAACGCGCGCGTGTCCATGAAGAACCTGACCTGGACAAACAGCACCACCTCGCCGTTTGACTGCTCGCTGAGCATTCAGGGCTTTTCCCTGCCGACGACGAGCTTCCCTTCCTTAGGCCTGCTGGGCTACAAACAGCTTGACCTCAATGGCAAAGTGGCCCTGAAGCTCCCCACCCTGGAGGCCGGCTCTGCTTCCTGCGAGCTGACCTTCGACGGCAAGAACGTCGGAGCTCTGACGTGGCTCGGCGATTATGACATCCTCGATCCCAAGCAGCTGTACAGCGGCGATCCTCGTTCCGCCGCCATCGTCAGCCTCACCCTTGACGTAAAGGACGGCGGAATTCTGGAACGGCTCGAACATCTCGCCGCGCTCTTTACCGGAAAACAGTCCCTGTCGGCGTCCATGAACGATCTTGTGGCTTCCATGCCCGAAAAATACCGTACTCCCGTCAACCTGAAAAATCTTGAAGCTGTCCAGACGTTCCTGACGCGCTCCGGCAGCATCAAATGCGTGTTCGCTCCCGAAAAGCCCCTCACGCTTGATCAGCTTCAGGACGATACCGTATTTTTCAACGCGCTCACTGTTACGGCCAATCCTGCCAAGCCGGCTGCCGGCTCAAATACGGCACAATAAGCTTCTGCAAAGCGCCCGCCTGTCCTGCACAGAAGACGGCGGGCGCTTCGCCCGTGTTTCATCCATTGCCAATTCACGCTGCATGTCATATTCTGGGCTAAGCGTCACCTGTAAGATATGGCTGCACCGTGATGTCCCGCCCGCCGATTTCTGGCGAATCCACACGTCACCCGCAGACATTGCTGCATCCTCGCACCAGACAGACGGGGCGCTTCGCTCCGTCTGACTTCATATATGGAGAACCCGCATGATTGGCTTTCTGTTTCGCAAAATTTTCGGCTCTCAGAACGAACGCTTTCTGAAGAGCCTGCGGCGCGACGTCGCGCGCATCAACGCTCTTGAACCCGAAATGAAGGCGCTTTCCGACGAAGAGCTGCCCCAGCGCCTAGCCGCCTACCGGGAAGCCGTCCAGCAAGGCAAAAAAACACTCGACGCCATCCTGCCCGAAGTATTCGCGCTGGTTCGCGAAACCAGCACGCGCGTGCTGGGCATGCGCCACTACGACGTGCAGCTGATCGGCGGCATTACCCTGCACAAGGGCAAAATTGCCGAAATGAAAACGGGTGAAGGCAAAACCCTTGTGGCGACCCTGCCTGTGGTGCTCAACGCCCTGGAGGGCAAGGGCGTGCATGTTGTGACGGTCAACGATTACCTGGCCCAGCGTGACGCCCAGTGGATGGGACAAATCTACAAAGCCCTGGGGCTTTCGGTGGGCGTCATCCTCCACGGGCTGACGGACGAAGAGCGCAAGGCCGCCTATAACGCCGACATCACTTACGGGACCAATAACGAGTTCGGCTTTGACTACCTGCGCGACAACATGAAATTCTATGCCGATCAGCTCGTGCAGCGGGGTCACCATTTTGCCATTGTGGACGAAGTCGACTCCATTCTCATCGACGAAGCCCGTACACCGCTCATCATCTCCGGCGCGGCCGAAGACTCTACCGCGCTGTACGCGCGCATGGATCAGCTTGTCCGTCAGCTGAAGCCCCAGACCGACTTCACCGTGGACGAAAAGGCCCGCACGGCCAGCCTGACCGACGCCGGCGTGGCCTCTGTGGAACGGCTTCTCGGGCTCGACAACCTGTATGATCCCTCCAACATCACCATCCAGCACCATGTGCTGCAGGCGCTCAAGGCCCATCAGATCTTCAAGCGCGACGTGGATTACATCGTCAAGGACGATCAGGTCGTCATTGTCGACGAATTTACCGGCCGCCTCATGCCCGGCCGCCGTTTCAGCGACGGTCTGCATCAGGCGCTGGAAGCCAAGGAAGGCGTCACCGTGGCCGCCGAAAACCAGACCCTGGCCAGCATCACCTTCCAGAACTATTTCCGCATGTATGACAAACTTGCGGGCATGACCGGCACGGCGGATACCGAAGCGGTGGAATTCAATCAGATCTACCACCTTGAAGTCATTTCCATTCCGCCCAACAAGCCGATGATCCGCAAGGACTATCCAGACGTCATCTACCGGACCCGGCGCGAAAAATTCAACGCCATCGTTGCCGCCATCGAAGAACTGCACAAGCGCGGCCAGCCTGTGCTTGTGGGCACCATCTCCATCGAGACTTCGGAGCTCATCTCACAGATGCTGCGCCAAAAGGGCGTGCCGCACAATGTGCTCAACGCCAAACATCACGCGCAGGAAGCCGAAATCGTGGCGCAGGCAGGCCAGGTCGGCAAAGTGACCATTGCCACCAACATGGCCGGGCGCGGCACCGACATCGTCCTTGGCGAAGGCGTCAAGGAGCTTGGCGGCCTGCACATTCTGGGCACCGAGCGCCATGAAAGCCGGCGCATCGACAACCAGCTGCGCGGCCGCTCGGGCCGTCAGGGAGATCCGGGCTCGTCGCGCTTCTACCTTTCACTCGAAGACGATCTCATGCGTCTGTTCGGCTCGGATCGGCTTTCGGGGCTGATGCAGCGCATGGGGATGGAAGAAGGCGAACCCATTGAAAACAAAATGGTCTCGCGCGCCATCGAATCCGCCCAAAAACGCGTGGAAGGCCACCATTTTGAAATCCGTAAAACGCTGCTTGACTACGACAATGTCATGAACCAGCAGCGCGAGGTCATCTACGCCATCCGGCGCGAGCTGATGCTTGAGCCCGATCTTGACCCCATTGTGAACGAATACCTGGACGACGTGCTCGACGCCGCCTACGAACCTTTGAACGTCGAAGGCAAAATCGACGCCGACGAAGCGGCCGCCACCATCCGCGCCACACTGCGCGACGTGGTGAATCTTGACCGTGTGCTGCCTCCGGACGCCAATTTGCCCACCAAGGACGAAGCCCGCACCCTGGTACTGGGAATTTTGGATCAGCTGCGCGCCGAAGCCGGCCCCCTGTATGGCGAACTTGTCCGCTACTTCCTGCTCGAATCGCTGGATCGCTGCTGGAAGGAACACCTGCGCGACATGGACTCCCTGCGTGACGGCATCGGCTTGCGCGGCTACGCCCAAAAGAACCCCAGGCTTGAGTACGAGCGCGAAGGCCTGGTCATGTTTGAACAGCAGCTGCTGCGCATCAAGGAAGCCGCGTTCCGCGCCTTCACACGCCTGCGCGTACAGCACGAAGCGCCCGCACCCGCCGAGGCTCCTCTTTCTCAGCCAGAAGCAGCAGCCCCTGTGGTGGAGGCTGCGCCCGAAGCCGTGGCCATGCCCGAAACTGCGGCTGACGGTCAGTTCATGCATCACTCACAACCGGCCAACCTTTCATACTCCGGCGAAGAAGACCCCGGAACCACACGGACGCCTGCCAAAGCCCAGCCCCGTGTGGGACGCAACGATCCCTGCCCCTGCGGCAGCGGCAAAAAGTACAAGAAGTGCTGCGGAGCCAAGCAGTAACCCGACTGACACCGCTTTTCTCCTGACAGCTTCCTGAAGGGAAGAAGACCTCTTTTTGCCAGAGGTCTTCTTCCCTTTCTTTTTTTCTTCTCTCTGCCCGCTGCCCCCCCGAGAGGCAAAAAAACAGGATGCGCATGCTGTCAATGCACGTTGCCCTCGCGAGGGCGGCCCTGTCTTACGCCGATCAGACAGCAGCACAAAAGCACAAAAAGGGTGCGCCCTCTGACGGGCTCTCTCCTCAACATATGCTGCCCCAAACAGGGCACGGCTGTCAGGCATCCTCTTCGGCCTCTTGCCGCTTCGCATATGGTGCAGAGCTTGGTAAACAATACGGCTGCACCGCATCCGCCGCCTTCTGCCCGTCTGCCCTTGTCTGCCGCTTTGTCCCGCTGTTGCGCACAAAACAGGAATGACGTACAATAAGCCTGAACTTCAAAATGACCGGATTAACAGCGCTGTCGCGCCAACGCTACGGGAATACCATGCACGCCTCTTTGCCGCCGTCTTCGCTTTTGCAGACACGCCGGCCCTGCCTGCTTTGTCTGCTTTGTCTGCTGACGTTGCTGCTTGGCGTGTTCAGTCCTGCCGCCGCAGCGTCCGGCTCGCCGTGGGAAGAAGTGGAAGCAGGGCTGGATGTCGGCGTCTTTCCCGTCAAGAATATTCAGGGTAACACTGCGGAAGCCGTCATCATCCGTATTGATCCCATGCTGTTTTCTTTTGTGATTCTGACAGCCTCCACGCCGGGGGAACAGCCTCGCACCCTGCGCGAATGGGCCCTTGCGCATCACCTTGTCGCTGCCATCAACGCCGGCATGTACCGCGAGGACGGCATCACCCATACCGGCTATCTGCGTGTGGGAAGCCTGTTGAACAACAGCCGTATTGTTGAAAAGTTCGGCGCCTTTTTTGTCTCAGAGCCGGATCTGGACAATACGCTGCCGCCGGCTGCCGTCCTCGACCGGGATGCCGACCCGTGGGAAACACTCCTGCCGCGGTACGAAATGGCCGTGCAAAACTACCGGCTCATTGATTCCAGCCGGCATGTCCGCTGGCTTGAAGACACTATGGCCCATGGCCTTTCCGCAATTGGCTGTGACGGACAGGGCCGCATTCTGTTCATCCACTGCCGCGAGACTCTGCGCTGTTCAGACTTTGCGGCGCAGCTGCTTGCACTGCCCATTGACGTGCGGCAGACCATGTATGTGGAAGGCGGCACGCAGGCAGGCATGCTGCTGAATGTGGGCCGGGACTTTCGGCTTTGGGAGGGCAAGGGCAGCTTCTGGAACGTAGGCTCCTTCGACGCGCGCCTGCCCAACGTGATAGGCGTAAGACGGCGGTAGGGAGCTGTCGCGGCGCACGCAAAGACACCTCCAGAAACGCAAGAACGTTGCGCCGCGCCAGGCGGCCACAGGGTATCAGCCTGTCCCCTGAGGATGCAGATCGCGCGCCGCGTGTCCCCCCTTTCTGAAGCACTCTGCCTGACGGCGCTTTGCAAAGCCAGCGCAACGAGGAGCCCGCATGAAAAAACTGTATGTCGCCATGGTCGGTCTCCCGGCCAGAGGCAAAAGCACCCTGGCCCGCCGCATCCAGTCGGGCCTTGAGCAACAGGGCGTCCACACGGCCATCTTCAACAACGGCGACACGCGCCGCCGGTTGTTTGGCGTGGCAAGCGCACAGTCCGACTTTTTTGATCCAGCCAACGAAACCGCATTCCGCAACCGGCGCAACATCGCCAGACTGACCATGGAAGCGGCCAGACAATGGCTGGCCTCAAAAGGTGACGTCGCCATCATCGACGCGACGCACAGCGCCGTTTCGCAGCGCCAGGATCTGATGGACTATCTGAACGACTTCCCTGTGATGTTCATCGAATGTCAGACCCGTGACACCGAACTCCTAGACGACTTCATCCGGCGCAAGGCCCAGCTGCCTGAATTTGCCAGCATGACGGCGGCCGCCGCGCTGCGCTCGTTTCGCGAACGCATCGCGCACTATGTCAGCGTCTACTCGCCGCTCAGCACCGAGCCGTGCTGGATTCGCACGGACGTCACCGACTGTTGTATTCTGGCCGAAGCGCCAAGCAGCGCCATCCCCTACTATTCGGCCATTCGCAGCATTGTCACTTCGCGCTGGGTCAACAACCTCTATCTGGTCCGGCATGGGGAAACCGTATATAACATGGAAAACCGCATCGGAGGAGATCCGGAGCTCAGTCCCGAGGGCCTCCGGCAGGCAAAGCTGCTTGCCCGCTATTTTCGCGGCGTTTCCATCCCCTACATTTTTACCTCAACGCGCCTGCGTTCGGTACAGACAGCTTCCCCGCTCCTGGCTGACAGACCCATTGGCACAGGAATCAGCCTTGAAGATTTTGACGAACTGCACGCCGGAATCTGCGAAGGCATGCGCTATGAAGATATCAAACGCACCATGCCGCAAGAGTATGCCGCGCGCACAAAAGACAAGTACCACTATACCTACCCCGAAGGCGAAAGCTACGAACGCCTTCAGGAACGCGTTGCCCGGGGCCTGCGCAGAGCCTTGTTCACCGCGGGGGAAGATGCGCTCATGATTGTCGGACATCAGGCTATCAACAGGACGATTCTTTCACTGTTCCTCGCTCACAGGCCCGAGGACATTCCTTACCTGCATGTGCCGCAGAACCAGCTGTACCACATCACCATCACGCAGGGGAAAAAACTGTTTGAAATGATCCGCTACGCCTGAGCGGATGCAAGCCGCGCGATGCTGCCCGCCGTTCCTATGACCGCAGTATCTGCGCCCGACAACGGAACTCTTGTCCTACGGTCCTGAGCGGTTCACCTTGACCCGGCCGTCCTGACAGACCGGCAGCAAACGGCCGTCCCTGTCCGCCGCGTATGGACGGTGCCTGAAGCCAGACGCGTCTATACGCCTTGTGCCGACTGAAATACTCATCTTAACCTGCCGCAATACCTGTTGGTTCCTTGGAGACCGACTGACTGCGGAAATGACCGGCTGAACCTTGTGAACTTTCAACGTCGAGATACGAGCGCGGAGAAGGTGTCATGCGCTTTGCCGAAAAACTGCAGACCGTACTCCGGGAACTGGGATGCCGCCAGATCACGCTAGGCCGACAGTCTGGCCTGAATCCGTCGCTGATCAGCCGTTTTTGCAGCGGTCACCGGGTTCCGGCAGAAGACGGGGCTCCGCTGATCGCCTTGTGTCTGGCGCTTGCCAAAATCGCAGTACGGACCTCCAAAAGCTCTTTGCTGGCGGCACTCTGCAACAGCACCGCCAGCCATCCCACCGATCTTGCCTCAGCGCTGCAACGCTGGTTTTCCCAGCCTGACTCAGCACTGCGGACAAGAAAAAAAACAAAGCGGGAACATGCGGCGCCGATCTCGCAGCAGCCCCTCAGCCATTTTGGAGAAAAACTGCATCTTCTGCTGGGGCTTACCCGGGTCAGCAATGCCCGGCTGGCGCGCGAGCTGCATGTGGATCCGTCCTACATAAGCCGTTTCCGTTCCGGCTCAAGGACGCCCGACGCCCAAAATCCGCTTATCGACAAAACAGCCCAGTACATGGCCCGGCGCATTGCAGAGCAGGGGCTGGAACAGGAGCTGAGCGACTTTCTGCATCTGCCGCATAACGCCAGCCACATTGAACAGACACTGGGTGAATGGCTGCGCAACGACAGTTTGCCGGCCGCCAAGTTCCGCCTGGAGCAGATTGTTGATGCGCTGCGCCTGGCCGAGCCGTATACGCCGCCTCCCGACCTTGTCCGTCAGGCGCCCTCCACCCCGCTGCCTCCCCTGCCGGAAACGCAACGCTGCACCGGCCGTTATGCCTTCTGGGGATTCCTGGGCTTGCGGACAGCCATCCTGCATATGCTCGCCCTTGCGCAGGAAGATCCTTCTCCGGTTCTGTATCTCTATTCGGATATGGGATTGAGCTGGATGCTTGACGACACAAATTTCTTCAACATCTGGACGAGTACCCTGAGCAGAGTGCTCGAACGCGGCGGGTGCCTGCATATCATCCACAGCGAAGCGATGCGCCTGCCGGAAATCATCGCCGGCATCGAACGCGAACTGCCCATGTACATGACAGGACGCGTCAACGCCTACTGCTGCCACAAAGCCCGCAACGAGCGCTTCAGCATGTTTCGGCTTGTTCTGTCCGGGCGCGCCGCGCTCAGCGCCACAAGCGTACGCGGCACCGAGGACGCGGCCGAGTATCTTTATTGCCTTGAGCCGCAGTACGTCACCTATGCGGTAGAACAGTTTTTGACGCTGCTCGACGCCTCATCGCCGGTATTGCAGATTCTCTGTCCGGAGCCGCTTGAACAGCACCGGCAACTGATGTACCGCATGATTACCCAAAGCGGCGACATCACCATTTTCACCCCCTCGCTGTTTGAAGGCTCGCTCAACGAGCATCTCTGCCTTGAACTGCTGGCCAGCAACCGGCTTCCAACGCCGGTGCAGCGCGAGCTGCTGCCCCGCATGCTGCACAGAACCCAGTTGTTCCATCACGAGCTCACACGAGGACGTCTGACCGAATTTATCTATCTGGCGTCTCCGGATGACGTGGCCGCGGGAAAAGTGCTTTCTGGAGCCACAACCCTGCTTTTGCCCAGTCCCACGCTGACTTACACGCCCGCCGTCTATGCCGCGCACCTGCGCTATGTGGCACAGCTGCTGCGCAGCAGAAGTCAGTTCCATGTCCATCTGCTGCCCCAGCTGATCTTCCACAACATGCAGGTCCACGTCAAAAACGGCGTAGGGACCACACTGTTGACGCAGGCATCGCCAACCCGTACCATCATGCTGCTGTACCCGGAACTGTGCAAAGCCGTCGAACAATTCTGCGTGTCCCTGCATACCGGCGTCTGTACGCGCGAATACCGCGAACACACCATAGACCACCTTGAACGACATGCCGAAGCTGTCCTGCGGTATGCCGCTCTGCCAAACAGCCTTTCCGCGCAAGGAGCTTTTCATGCCTAAACCGGTTCTGCTCGCCGGCCTTGTCCTGCTGCCCTCCCTGATGCTTGGCGGCTGCCTCTCTACCGTCCAAAACGATTTCAATCGCCGCCATGCCGACACACTTTACGCGCGTGACATTGATTATACGGGCGCGGCACAACGCTATCTAAAATCTGCGGTGGAGGGCAACGCAGAAGCGGCATACAGGCTCAGTGCCATGTGCTGTGAAGGGTCCATTTCCTGCGGCAAATCCGAAGCGCTCGACTGGCTCACCAGGGCAGCTTCCAGCGGTCATGTCACGGCACAGTACATGGCCGGCCTGGCCTATCTTTACGGACTTTACGGGGCACACTCTGTCCCTGCGACAGCGCTTTCCATGCTGGAAAAGGCGTCTGCCAGCCAGCACGCGCTGGCCAGCTTTCACCTGGGTCTGGCCTGCTCAGGCGCCTTCGGCCAGCTGAGCAATCCACAAAAAGCCCTGCAGGCTTTTGAACAAGCCAGACATCTGGGCCTGCCCCTGCCCGATACGCAAACACTGTACCAGCACCTTGCCGGCAATGACGCCCGTCCGTTTGCCAGCAACGTTCCGCTCAACGCGCCGCTCATCGCGCAGGCTCAGGTCCTCCTGAACCGTCAGGGCTTTGACGCCGGTCTGGAAACGGGGGAGCTGACAGAAGCCACCAGAGCCGCCGTGCGCAGCTTCCAGCAACAGCAGGGTGTGCCTGCAACCGGAGAAATCAACCTGCTCCTCATCCGGATGCTTTCCACAGCTGCCTGGACACCATGGCTGCTTGAAAACAACGAAGCACCCGACACCTCGCTGACCGTGCTTGAAGAAGAACGGCTGGCAAAGCAGCGCGAACGGCGCCGCCTGGCACTCAAGCGGGCCATTACGACAGAATCCAACATGGCCAGACAGTGGCAGCAGCGCATGATCGAACTGGGGTTACGTCAGCTTGGCTTTGCCCAGCCGACCCCTGCACCGCGAGCGATTCCCGGCGACGACAGCGTGCCTGTCATCGCACGGATGCTCAGCCCTCTCGCCGAAGCCCGCCAGCAGGTTGCCGGAGCGGACATGGGACTGTGCGCCGATAACCTGCGCATGCACGAGGCCAACAAACTCTATTATGCCAAGGAGCTCGAAAAGGTCGAACGAGGCGGCAACCCGCTGGAGCAGCACGACAACCCCGCCCGTATCCTGTCCAATTAAGGCATGACAAAAAGGAAGAAGGCCCTTCAAAAGGCCTTCTTCCTTGCCCTTCACCTTCTGCCTCAAGGCTTTTCACAGGGCATGCGCCAAAAGCAGCCGCCGGCTGAGCTATGAAGGCGATCCCCGGCGCTGCCGCTTCCAGTCCGCACGCCGGCCCCGCGTCCCCGCTGTACCATCCTGCGGCGTGGTGCCGCGCGGTGTGGCGGATGTCCCTGCACGCCGTTCTCCACCAAGCAAAATGTCGTGCTGCCGCCGGCGTTCCGCGTCGCTGCGGGCCACATACAGCGGACGCCCGTGCGGATCCACGCCGGCATAATACATCCCTGTCGCCACAGTCCCCGGCGTGGGAATGAAGCACTGCACCTGTCTGGGCGACCAGTGACGCGCCTTGAGCCAACGCGCCAGCTCCCTCATGTCGTCGTCGGTACAGCCGGGGAATGCGCTCATCATATAAGGGATGACATACTGCTCTTTGCCGTGGGCGCGCGAATAGGCGGCAAAAGCTGCCAAAAACGCCTCAAAAGGCTTAAGGCCGGGCTTGCGCATCAGCTTAAGGACAGCCGGCACACAGTGCTCTGGAGCAATCTTGAGCTGTCCGCCCGTAAACTCTCCCGCATAGGCTTCCAGCGCCACCGTGTTCCGCAACGCCAGATCAAAGCGCACACCACTGGCAACGCGCACATGCCGGACCCCTGGAATGCGCGCCGCCTTGCGCAGCATTGCGACGCAGGCTTCCTGATCATCGGCGAACAACGGGCACACCGTAGGAAACATGCAGCTGTTGCGCTGGCAGGTGGCGGCGTTTCCGCGGCATGTCGCACGCCACATGTTGGCGCTGGGCCCGCCGATGTCCGAAATGGATCCGTCAAATCCCGGCATGGCGGCAACCTTTTGGATTTCCTCGAAGATGGACGCCTCGGAACGCGAGGCAATCCGCCGCCCCTGATGTATGGCCAACGAGCAGAACGAACAGCCACCCCCGCACCCTCTGTGCGAAGTGATGCTGGTGCGGATCATCGCCTCAGCAGGAATCGGTTCGCGGTAGGAAGGGTGCGCCCTGCGGCTGTATGGCAATGCGTACAGGGCGTCGAGCTCCGGCGTGCTCAGCGGTGCTGCCATCGGCTCAAGCACTACCGCGCGTTCACCGCAAGGCTGAATGATCCGCCGCGTGGCATGGTGGCATTCCCGCTCCAGGACAATCGATCCCTCCAGCAGCGCTGCAGGCCGCTCGCGCATGGCCTCATCGGAGGGCAGCGTCACTTTGTCCTCAAGCTGCTCTGCCCATTTCAGAGGTTCCAGGCGGGCTGTGCCCCGCACCCCACGCCACAAATCAAAACTGTCCGCAACCGCCGGCGTCAGATTGGCAGGATCGTCGCCCAGCACATCGTGCAGCGCGTCAAGCCGCCGTACAATCTCCAGCAGCGCCGCCTCTCCCATGCCGCAGACAATGGCGTCAAGCGGGGCGTCAAAAAGAAGGGAGCGCTTCAGGCTGTCTGTCCAGAAATCATAGTGAGAAATGCGGCGCAATGACGCTTCAATGCCGCCGGCAATCAGCGGCAGTCCGGGAAAAGCCCGGCGCAGCAGGCCGGCATACACAATGACAGCCCGGTTGGGCCGCGCCCCGGTTTTGCCGCCCGGTGTATAGGCGTCGTCGTGACGCCTCCGGCGAAACGCCGTATAGTGGGCCAGCATGGAATCAACAGCTCCGGCGCTGATCCCTGCCAAAAGACGCGGCCGGCCCATTCGGCGCACGCCGGCAAGAGCCTCCGGACCTTCCCAGCGGGGCTGGGCCAGCACGCCCGTCCGGTAGCCATGCGCCACCAGCCAACGCCCCAGAAGCGGCACCCCGAACGAGGGGTGATCCACATAGGCGTCGCCACAAACCAAGAGCACGTCCAGCTCGTCCCAGCCAAGACGATCCATCTCAAGCCGGCTCATGGGCAAAAAGTCCGGCTGCTCCAACGGTGTCCGTACAGGAAGTTCAAGATCCATCATACGCCAAGCCTAGCCGCATTGGCTTCACAACGCAATGGCCCCCTCGCCATCCGCTCTGTCAGACAACCCGCCGCACTGCCGGAACATCCTGTCCCCGGTTTGCTGCCTGGCAAAACACGGCCTGCACTGAGCGCGATGCCCGTCTGCAGTGGTCACGCAGCACCCCCATGCGGACGGACAATGTCCCCTCAGAAACGATTTTGCCTTTACCCGATCCGGCCCGCCCCGGCGTCGCCGCGCGGCATGCTGAAAACGGACAAACGGCCTTGAGGCGGCGCTTCTTTGCCATTCTGGGGAATATCCCGGAAAGATCCCCTGTTATCGGTCTTGCTTGTCTGTTTTTCTGGGTCACTTTGTCCTTTTAAAGAAAGAAGGGACATTGCGTTTTTTTGTACGTTCGAGGATATAAAAGACTGATTTTCAATCAGGCAGTCATGACCGCGAAGCGAACCGTGTCCACGGGAGGCAGGGGGTAGCGCCACGGCCACACCCTAACGTGTCATCCCGTGAGTTTTTTGGGGAGGTAATATGGAGGAGCTGCAACCGGTCAACATTGCCGTCATGGTCGGGTATCTCATACTGATGCTCGGCATCGGCTTTTACTCGATGAAACAGACCGACAGCTTTGACGACTATGCCGTGGCGGGCCGGCGGATTCCTGCTGCGCTGATTTTTGCCACTGTTGCTGCCACATTGTGCGGCGGCGGGGCCACCATCGGACGTATCGCCTATATTCACAATCAGGGCCTGATTGTGTTCGTCGGCCTTCTGGGCGTCATTGTCGGCCAGCTGTTCAGCGGGGTGTTTGTTGCGCCGCGCGTGCGCGAGGCTGGCAAAAACATCTACGGCATCGGCGATTTGTTTGGCATGTATTACGGCCGCGGTGCCCGCCTTGCTTCGTCGGTTGTTGCTTTCTTCCTCTGTATTGGCGCCTTTGGCATCCAGATTCTGGCTATGGGGCGTATTTTGCAAACGGTAACAGGGATCGAGCTGATTCCTGCGGCTATCATTTCAACCTTGATCACGCTGATGTATACCTATGTGGGCGGGTATTTGGCCGTGGTGCTGACCGACGCGGTGCAGTTTGTGATTATTGCGTTCAGTCTGACACTTACCGCCATCATTGGCATCAATGCCGTGGGCGGTCTTGAACACGCCATGACGGCCATCACCGCACGCGGCGAAGCCCCCGCCATGCTGCTTGACTTTTTCCGCAGTGACTGGTCGGGAGAAAAACTGTTCGCCTTTTTCATGGCTTTTCTGTTTGGCGAAATGTGCGCGCCGTTCTATATTCAACGCTATGCTTCCGCCAAATCGGCCAAGGATACCAAGTGGGGTGTGTCGATCTTCGCGATATACTACATTTTCTTCCTGGCTACTACGGGGGCCATCGGCGTGTGCTCGCTGTATCTGCAGCCTGACATCGTTCCTGATCTTGCCCTGTCCACGCTGGTATATGACCTGCTGCCGGTAGGCCTTTCAGGTCTGGCCATGGCGGGCCTGCTTGCCGCGGTGATGTCAAGCAGCGACTCGTTCATCAATACCGGGGCGATCATTTTTACCCGGGACATTTACAACGAATTTATCAACCGCAACGCCACCCAAAAACAGATGTTGTTCCTGTCCAAGATGACAACATTGGTTGTGGGCGTGCTTGGCGTCATCCTGGCGCTGAACATTCCGGACGTGTTCAAGCTGATGCTTGTAGTGTTCAACTTCTGGGGTCCTGCCATCCTGCCGCCGCTGCTGATTGCGCTGCTGTGGGGCAAGGTCTACGAGCGTAAAATTTCTCCGTACGCTGGTGCGCCGGCCATCATCGTTGCGCTGCTTGTCACGCACTCGTGGGATGGCTATCTGGGACTTTCGGCTAACGTGGCGGGGATTCTTGCCAGCCTGCTGACAATGGCCATCATCCACATTGCCACAAACTCCCATCGTCCCACCAAAGGCATGTTTGCCCCCGAATTGCTGGAACAGAACTCTCAGGAAGGTGACGCATGATCACGCTGGTTTATATTTCACTGGTTGCGAACCTGCTTTCCATCGTGTATGTGGTGTTCGGTCTTATTCAGTTCGGCCTCTCTTCACGCAAGAAAGACTGATCTGACTGCATGACTTCCGGGGAAAGACGGGCTCTTCTGGCAGATCCCGCCTTTCCCCGGTTTCTTCATTTGCCTTCCCAAGAAAGCCTGTTCCCGAAGCGGCGTTAGGGTTCAAGCCGCGTCACCAGGCAGAAACCGCGCCGGACAATCCTTGTCCGGAAACGCAAATCAGCACGTTTTTCAGTGTATGGCAGCCGGCTTTTTAGGCGTATTCCGCTTCCAGAAATTTTCCCTGAAAGACGCGCCAGCCAGCGCATCCGCCTTCCATGGCGGTAACAGGACGGTCCCGAATGTCAGCCCCCGCCTTCCGCGTCAGGCCCGTGCCACTGATGCCCAGCGGCTCCGCAGATCGGCCAGTCCTTCAACAGGCTGTTCTGTTAACCATGACAACAAACGCCGCGCCGCAGAACAGGGTGCCCCGGGCGCATTTCATGGACATTTTTCGAGGGAACTTGTCCGTTTTGAAGAAGTAGGACAGGCTGCTTTGCTGTAGATTTGTCCGAAATAGAGAGTGTTTCATGCGCTCACGGCATGCGCCGCGCACCTCCTGTCACAAACGTCTGGTGTGCCGTCCGCTCCGAACGCTTCCCTCTCACATCAATTTTGTCGAGGTAGACCATGTTCATTCCCAACGGACAACTGTACTACGACACGCCGGTTGGCGTGCTGTGCCTGGACACGCAATTTGCCAAGCCCGTGGGACAGCTGAGAAATCCTCTGACTTTCCCATTTCCTGTGGTTTGCCGCGTACTGCCAGGCATTGGCGCAGCTGAAATTTTTGCCGGTTCTGCCGAACTGGGCCGGGTTATGGTGGAGACGGCGCGCCAGCTTGAAAAAGAGGGCGTACAGGCCATTGCGGGCAGTTGTGGCTTTATGGCGCTGTATCAAAAGCAGGTGGCTGCAGCGGTTCGTGTGCCTGTGCTTATGTCAAGCCTGATGCAGTTGCCGCTTATCAGGACGTTGCATGGCGAAGCCAGCCGTCTGGGTGTTTTGACGGCGCAGTCCAAAGCCCTCACCCGCGAGCATTTCCGGCAGGCCGGCGTTACCGATGCGCTGTACGACAGCCTGCTTATCCGCGGTATGGAAGACAGCCCCTATTTCCGCAGCGTCATTCTGGAATGTGCGACGCCCGGCATGGATACGGACAGGCTGGGCGAAGAAATCGTGGAGATGGCCACGCGCATGGTGCGGGAAGGCAATCTGGACGCGCTGCTGTTCGAGTGCACGGACCTGTGCGCCTTTGCGCACGACGTGCAGCGCGCAACGGGCGTGCCCGTGTACGACATCAACGCTCTGGTGGAGTACGCGGCGTTCTGCGTGCGGCGTAAAGCCTATATCAACAAGTAGCCGTTGCGGCCTGACCGCACGGAGGAACCTGGATCTCATGCAAACACAGTATGAAGTCATCGTCGTCGGGGGCGGCATTACCGGCGCGGCCATCGGGTACGGACTGGTCAAACGGGGCGTAAAAGTCTGCGTGATGGATTCGGTGCCGACCCACTCCAGAGCGTCTCGCGCCAATATGGGACTGGTCTGGTGCCAGTCCAAGGCGCTGGGCTGCCCTGCCTATGTGCGCTGGGGCTTTGAATCCTCGCGGCTGTATGGCGCCCTGGCTGACGATATCATGGAAACGGCCGGCATCGACATCGGCTACAGCGCAAGCGGCGGGATCATTCCCTGTCTTGGCGAGGCAGAACTTGAGCAGCGTTCGTCCATGATCGAAAAGCTCAGGGCCGAGACCGTGGACGGGACCTATCCGGCCCGCACACTGTCCCGGACAGAATTGCAGCAGATGCTGCCCAACGTCGATTTCGGACCGGAAGTCAGCGGCGGAATCTGGTGCTCTGAAGACGGGATCGCAAGCCCGCTGCTGCTCATGTTCGGCCTGCGGCGTTCGCTGGTGCGCCGGGGCGGCACACTGTTGACCGAGTGCCGCGTGCGCGAAGTGCGCAGAGACGGCGGCGGCTACGCTCTGACCACCTCCCAGGGCGTGTTCGGCTGCGAAAAGCTCGTGCTGGCGGCAGGGCTGGGCACCCGGGCGCTGGGCCTGCAGCTTGGCGCGGATATCCCCGTCTACCCCAACCGCAGCCAGGTTTTGCTGCTGGAACGCATCCCGGACATCCTGCCCATTCCGCTGCTGGGCATTGCCCGGACCAAGGGCGGGACGGTCATGATCGGCGCAGCGCACGAAAACGCCGGCATGGATATGACCCTGCGTCCCGAAGTCATGAGTCAGAACGCAGCCTGGGCCATGCGCGTGTGGCCAAAACTTGCCGCTCTGCGGGTGATCCGCTTCTGGACAGGGCTGCGTGTGTGGCCCAAGGACGCGTATCCCATTTATGATCGCCTTCCCGGGCACGACAACGTGTATGTGTTCTCCATGCACAGCGCGCTGACCCTTGCCGCCGCGCTCGAGCGGCATATGCCCGGTTTTGTGTGCGGCGAAGAGCTCCACCCTGATGCACAGCCCATGAAACTTTCCCGCTTCGACAACGGCGGAAAGGGTTTTGCAGGATTTGCAGCGTGCGCTCCCCAGCACGACGGAAAAACGACACGGTAACCCCTGGCGGGAAACATAACGCCAAGTGACGCCGGAAACGCCCCGGGCAGGCAGGATGAACGCCCGCGACGCCGCGTTCCGGCGATGGAGCAGATATGACTACGCAGCACAGCGTAAAAATCTTTTTTGAAGGCGCGCCCGTTGAAGCTGAAGAAGGCGAAAGCGTGGCCGCGGCCCTGCAACGCGCCGGTGTCCAATATACCAGCCACCATGGCCTGACTGGCGAACACCGCGCGCCGTTCTGCATGATGGGCGTCTGTTTTGAGTGCATGGTAAACATTGACGGGCACCCGAACCAGCAAGCCTGCCTGACCACCGTCCGCGAAGGCATGCGCGTGCGCAGGCAACAGACCGGCAAGGTGTTTGAAGGAGAAGGCGCATGAGTCAGCAATGGGATGCTCTGGTCATTGGTGCCGGGCCTGCGGGCATGAGCGCTGCTGCGATCATGGCCGAACGCGGGCTGCAGGTGACGCTTGTCGACGAGCAGGAAACGCCCGGCGGCCAGATCTACCGGGGCGTAACGCGTCCGCAGGCAGCAAGCCGCTTTGCAGAAATCAAGGACTACAATGCAGGGCTTGCGCTGACGCGGCGTTTTCTGGCCAGTGGAGCGCGGTATCTGCCCAACACGACTGTCTGGTTTGTCGAACCCGGCCGGGTTCTTGCCCGGCAGGGCGATGCCACGCATGAAATCCTTGCGGCAAAAATCGTCATTGCCGTAGGCGCCATGGAACGCCCTGTACCGTTCAAAGGCTGGACTCTGCCAGGCGTGATGGGCGTGGGCGCGGCGCATATTCTGCAAAAAATGTCGGGCATCACACCGGCCGGGCCGCTGGTGCTGGCCGGCAGCGGCCCACTGCTGCCTATGGCGGCCGCCCATTACCTCAAGCAGGGCGCGCCTGTTGCGGCCATTCTGGACACCACGCCTCTGACAAACCTGTTGCGGGCAGCGCCCTTCTTCCTGCCGGCGCTGGCCGACAGCAGCCTGCTTTGGCGCGGAGCGGGATACATGCTGACCATCGCGCACAAGCATGTGCCGGTCTATTATGGCGTAACCAATCTGACCGCCGAAGGCGCAGACCATGTCGAACGCGTGCGCTTTGTTTCAAAAGGAAAGGAACATAGCCTGGACGCGCAAACGCTGCTCTGGCATAACGGGGTGATCCCCCGCACGCACATGGCCGCCTCGGCAGATCTCAAGCATTGCTGGGATCGCGCCCAGCAGTGCTGGAACACATGCAGCGACCGCTCCGGCCACACCAGCCGGAATGGCATTCTGGTGGCCGGCGACTGCGCCGGCGTGCACGGTGCGGAGGCTTCGGCCCTGCAGGGCGAACTGACAGGCCTGGCCATTGCCGCCGAGCTTGACGCTCTCAGCAGGCGCGATGCAAAAATCCTGGCCTGGCCCCTGCGGCAGAAACTTTGGGCCAAGCTTGCCGCACGTCCGTTTGTGGACGCCGTATTCCGTCCGGGCGCCGGCGCCTGTGCCGCACTGGACGACGACGTGGTCGTCTGCCGGTGCGAAAATGTGACGGCCGGGGAAATCCGCAAGGTGGTGGCTGAAGGCGTGGTTGACGTCAACGAAATCAAGCTGCGGCTCAGGCCCGGCATGGGCCCCTGTCAGGGACGCATGTGCGGACCGGCACTGGCGTTTGTGGCCGCGGCCGCGGCAGGCCTGCCCGTACAGAAAGTGGGCATGCTGCGCATTCGTCCGCCGCTGCGGCCCGTCCCGCTGGCTACCTTGTGCAATATGACAAAAGACAACTGACGCGCGAGCGTCGTATAAGGAGACTGTCATGAAAGGCATTGAACGCTTTGGACTGCCCAAGCCTGGCGCAACCCCTGCGGCTCAGGCCGTGGCCGCTGACGGCTGGTTGTTTGTGGCCGGTCAGGTTCCCCGCGATGCAAACGGAAACATCGTGTATGGCGACATCACCGTCCAGGCGCGGCAGACGCTTGACAACCTCGTGTCCAGGCTGAGCATGGCCGGATATACCACCAAAGACGTCGTCCGCGTCACGGTGTATCTTGACGATACGCGGGATTTTGCCGCGTTCAACGCCGTGTACCGCGAGTACTTCAGTGCAGAAGACGCACCGGCGCGGGTTTGCGTGCAAGCGCACATGGTCGTTGACATCAAGGTGGAAGTCGACTGCATCGCCTGGAAAGCCGCTTAAAAAAGCCGCTTTTGCAGCATGCTCCGCGCATGAAGAACGCAAAGGGCAGGATCGCCGCTCCGCCGGGCCCAGAAGAAGCCCCGCTTTCATCTGCCGCCCGGACGGGGCCTGTGAAACCTGCGGGCTTTACGCTCCGCCTGCTCTAAAAAGCGTCTGGTGCACGACTGACGGACAGGCCACATTCAGCTGTTTTTGCTCCATCCGGCGCGCCGCGGATTTGTTACCCATGGCGCAAAGGAAAAACGCGCGGCTTTGTCTGGCGGATGTCAGGCCGCCTGCAAAGGCCCGCGCGGCAACAGTGTAACATCTATGCACGAGGATTGGCTTTTCGCCGCTGAGGGGATCCCATGCATACTCTGAAAAAACAGGCTCTCAATGGTCCGCTGGATCTTTTTGTCAACAGTCCACGTCCGGTATTCTGGTGCAATCATGTGTACCCGGTAGGCACATGGCGGGTGGCACACACCCATCCGGGATGGGGCGAGCTGGCCTATCTGGAAAAAGGCCAGATCGCTCTTTCTGGAAACATGGGGCGCTGCTTTGTCCCTGCGCAATGGGCCGTATGGATTCCCGGGACAATGGCGCATGAATGGGTTGTCACCGATACCATCAACGACCGCACACTTCATATCGATACCCGCAAAATTTCGCTCGGGCCGCGCTTTGAGCGCTATCACGCCATGTTGGTCACGCCGCTCATGCGCGAACTCATTCTGGCGCTCGATACGATTCCGGCCAACTACGAAAGCGAACAAGACTGCCGTTTTGTTCAGTTTTTACTCGATCGCCTCGTAGAACTGCCCGAAGTGGAATTTTTGCCCTCGTTCCCGGAAGACAACCGCATCGTGACCCTGTGCACCTCGCTGCTCAGCGACTCTTCATCCAACCGGACACTGAAGGACTGGGGGAAAATTCTTTGCATGTCCGAACGGAACCTGGCACGCCTGTTTAAAAAGGAAACCGGCGTATCCTTTGGGCGCTGGCGGGCCAGAGTGCGCCTTTACGATGCACGGCGGCGGCTTGAACGCGGCGAAAAGGTGACCAGCGTGGCGATGGAGTGCGGCTATGCGTCGCTCTCCTCCTTCATCGACGCGTTCAAAAAGTTCTTCGGCTGTACCCCCGGAAGCTTTGCCTGCCTGCCGACGGCGGGACACGTTGTGCGCAAGGACGCCAAAATCGTGCTCTCCACAGGCGAAGACGCGGCGTTTTTCCTGTCGCAGGACACGGGACACTGACAGCGGCAGCACGGCAGGCAGGAGAAAGGACGTCCTTTCACGCAGGTTCCTTTTTTCCTCCCCGCCCTTTTGCTTTTCTGACCGCATCCGCAATTCCCGCAGCATGAAATGCGGACAGAATGCCGTGAGGGAGAACGGCACACGCCTCTCCCATGGCATTCTGTCCGCGTACTGCCCCAAAACCAGGCCGTCCGGTTCGTTCAGACAGGCTCCGAAAACAGTATCTGGCGACGGGTTGCCGCGTTGTTGCAGCTGTCAGGCGGCTCCGACAATGTCGGCCACAAACCGCACTGTGCGCGTTTCAGACCAGTATCTTGCAGGGTTGGCCGAAACAAACCCCACATGCCCGCCATGCCGCGGCATTTCAAGCGTCAGCAGAGAGCTGCGTTGCGCCAGTTCCACGGGAAAGCAGCGTGGAGCAAGGAAAGGATCGTCCAGGGCATTGAGAATGAGCACCGGCAGGCGCGCACCGGCAAGAACCGGCAGACTGGAAGCCCTGCGCCAGTAGTCGTGCGCATTGCGGAATCCGTGCAGCGGCGCGGTATACAGGTTGTCAAACACTTCAAAGCTGAACACTCGCCAGAGCGGACTGCTGTCGACAAGATCAGGAAAACGGCGGTGTTTTTCGCGGATTTTAGCCCGCAGTGTCTTAAGAAAATACGCCATGTACGGCAGCCGGGAAGGTCTGGCAAGCATCTCGGCCGACGCCTCCAGATCGCACGGCGTTGAAACACCCACAGCGGCGCATACCGACGAAGGCACCCGGTCGGGATCTTCCCCCACATACTTGAGTGTCTGGTTGCCCCCCATACTGAACCCCACCAGCGCCAGCGTCCTGTAACCAAGGCTCTGGGCGTACAGAACGGTCTGATGCAAATCACAGGTCTGCCCGCCGTGGTACATGCCGGGAGTGAGATTGGGTTCCCCGGAGCAGCCGCGGAAGTTGCGCGCCAGCGCGTCCCAGCCCATGGCGCGAAACGCTTCGGCCATGCCCCGCACATACGGCCTGCGGCTGTTGCCCTCCAGACCATGCGACAGAATGACTGCACTGTCCGATCGCCTGTCCGGCCTGGCAGGCAGACAGTCCACATCAAAGAAATCGCCGTCAGGGGTCCTGAGCCGGACCGTAGAAAACCACGGTTGCCAGTCGTACGGCAGCTTTCGCCGGCATGAAGCCCAGATGGTCAGCGCATGTCCGCTGCGCAGCATTGGCGGGGGGACATACGTCGAATTGTCAATAACAGGCATGGCGCACCTCCGCAGCCAACTTTTCACCCAAACGGGGGGAAGTCAACGCCGCTGTCCCTGCCTGCACCGCCAGCCATATGCCGCTGCCGGATGGCGCACACCCCTGCGCAACCGCACAGCCGGTCTGCAACGGGGCAGTGCCGCACAAATGGAAACGTCTCCTGCGCGGAAAAAACGGCTCACAGCCTGCTGCCCTTCCTCCCGGGCTGCCTTTTCTGCTACAACGCGCTCTGCGCCACAAAAAAAGTGGCCCTGCCTGACAAGGCAACGGGCCACCTTACAACATCAAGACACTTGCGCACGGATCGGCAAGCCCGGGCATTTCTCTGAAAATCAGCCAGATACCGGCCGCCGGGGACGCCTCTGTTAGCGGGTTTTGTTGGAACGCCGCCAGATACGCAGGGCTTCGGCCTGCTTGATGAGATCGTCACGGAAATCCGGGTGGGCCACACTGATGATGCGGGCGGTCTTTTCCCAGATGGACTGACCGGCCAGCACGGCAATCCCCCATTCCGTCACCAGGCAGTGAGACGCAAAACGCGGTGTGGTCACGATGGTGCCCGGCGTCAGCGTGGGCACGATGCGGGAAGCGATCTTACCTGTTTTTTTGTTGAGATAGGTCGACTGGCAGCAGATAAAACTTTTGCCATGGGGCGACTCAAACGCGCCAAGGGCAAAGTTCATCTGCCCCCCGGATCCGCTGATCTGCCTTGAACCAATGCTTTCTGCGCTGATCTGCCCGAACAGATCGACTTCAAGGCAGCTGTTGATACTGATCATGGTGTCCTGTTTGCCAATGATATGGGGATCGTTGACGCGATCCACCGGCAAGGCAAGGAGCGAACTGTTGTTACGCGCCCAGGCGTACAAATCGGCGCTGCCCACGCCAAAAGTGAATACTGTCTGCCCGTAATTGAATGTTTTCAGACGGTTTGTCAGCCTTCCGGAGAGAGCGAGCACGCGGAAGGCGTCCACAAGCAGTTCCGAATGCGCACCCAGGTCCTTCAAATCCGACTCAGCGAGCAGCTGACCGATGGCATTGGGCAGGCCGCCAATGCCAAGCTGAATGACGTCCCCGTCGCGCATCTGGGTAATCACCTCGGCCGCAATGCGCTGGTCAATCTCCGAAGGCGCAGCGACAGGCAGTACCGGCAGTTCCGGATCGCCGCTTTCGACCACAAAATCCACTTCGCCAATATGCACGCCATTTTCGTGCCCGCCAATGACCGGCAGACGGCGGTTGATTTCAAGCACGACCTTTTTGGCCTTGCGAATGATCGCCTGGCTGGCCGAGTTGGTCAGCGAAAAATTGAACCAGCCATCGTTGTCCGGCGGCGTGACAGACAAAAAGGCCACATCGACGTCAAGAAGCTTCTCGTAATAGCGCGGCATGTACTGATAGGTCAGCGGAATGTAGCAACAGCGTCCTTTATCGGACATCCGGCGCTCATAACCGCCCATGTGCCAGCTATGAAAGGCAAAATGCTCCAGAGAGGGGTCACATTCCATGACTTCCAGCGGCCGCAGGACAATCCCACCCCGGATATTGACATCGGTCAGTTCATCCCGGCGGGCGGCCAGTGCCTTGTCGATGGCGTAGGGGTGCCCGAGGCAGAAACTGTAGTCGACCCAGTCGCCGGACTTGACCAGCGCAGCAGCCTGCTCGGGTGAAATGCTCTTGGCGGCATAGGATGACATAGTCAGAACTCCTTAAAGCAGATTCCTTATTGAAAGAGGGCTCTTTCAAAAGGTACGCCGCCCGCGCACGCAAAAACGCGCGTTTCCCCGCGCCAGGCGTCTGGCGTCCGTCCTGCCTTCATCAGAGCGGTTTATGGTCAGGCTGAAAACCGCTCTTACAATAACGGCGGACAGGACACGCAAACGCCATGATATACGCATGCCGCTGCGGAGAAGCAAGAAAAAACAGAATGCCAAAAAAATCACAGAGTCTGCGCGGCTCCACCGCGCGCTGGTGCAAGCATCCCGGCTGCAGTGTGCACAGCTGGTGCCTGGTCTCTCAGGCATGGTGCAGGCCGTCACAGGAAAAAGCCGGACGGCGCCGGACAGAACAGAAAAGGATCCAGGGCACGCACAGCCCGGTGCAGCCTTTGCAGATTGCTGCCGTTCAACGCGCTGCGGCAGCAACGTGCCGCTACGGCCTCCGCCCGGAAAAACCAACTCACAAAAATCCTGGAGATATCCTGCTTTCGAGCGGCCAGCTGCTGTTTCAGCCCGTTCCTTTTTGCCATGGGATCATCCCGCTGTGCCGCAGCAACCGATGCACACGCGACACGGCCGCAACAGGGCTTTTGATGCAACAATACGAATTTTCGCGGCAGGAGGGGAAAGCCTGTCAGTTCTTTCCCACCCTCCAAAAAGCAGAATAAAAAAGAGGCCGGGGAGAGGGCCCCGCAAAAACGCGCCCTCTTTCCCGGCACCAGCCCAAAGCCCTCACGCAGGCGCTGCGGCTAGTTCTCGCGGCTCTTTTCCTTATCCCACGCTGCCCGCACCGCTGCTTCAAGCGCGGCCTTGACCGCATGGGTATCGAGCGCGGCAATGCCTTCAATGGTCGATCCGGCTGGCGAGCAGACCTGTTCGCGCAGGATCGAGGGATGCGCGCCCGGCTGCAGCGCCAGCTGTGCCGATCCGGCGCAGAGCCAGGCGGCCATTTCCTGCGCCTCGGCACGCCTGAAGCCCATGCGGACGCCGGCTTCGGCCAGCGCCTCAATCACATAAAAGATATAGGCCGGTCCGCACCCGACGAGGGCCGAAAAGGCGGCAAACTGCGTTTCAGGGATTTCCACCGTTTTGCCAAGTGCGTTGAACATGTCGCGGACAAGGGCACGTTGTTCGTCATCAAGTCTGTCGTCGCCCAGGTACAGTCCGAACGATCCCATGCCCACGGCAACAGGCGTATTGGGCATACAGCGGACCACGGCAGTCTGATCGTCCACCAGCGCGCGCAGGCTGGCCACACTGACCCCCGCAGCCACGGACAACACGACCCGGCGGCGGGCGGGCGCGCCATCCAGGGCTTCACGCAGGGCCCCGGCCACGGCATAGGGCTTGACAGCCACAAGCAGCACGTCGGCCTCGCGCCCCAGTTGCGCGGGCGTTGCGGCCTCTGCACTGCAGGCGGCGACGCGCTCCGGATGATGATCCACGCCAAGCAGCCGGTATCCACGGTTTAATCCGGCAAGACCGCGCAGAATGGCCCCGCCCATATTTCCACAACCAAGACATCCTATGGTGATCATGTTCGTTCCTTATGTTTTTGCGGTGGAGCCGGCCTTTACAAGCCCGACGTCCTGCCGTATGTCCACACAAAACAATGGGCGCCGCGCAAGACGCGGCGCAACAGGTCCTGCCATGAACGCTTTCATACGTCGCTGTTTTTGTCTTCCGGCGCTGGCCGCACTGCTTGTCACGGGCTGCTCCGGCATGTCGACCGTCCTTGATGAAGACGAATTTCATCTTATGGGACGTCGGTTTACTCCGCAACTGTACAAGCACGGTATTCTTGACGCGGAGGGCGGATACCGCACATTCCCCCTCCTGCAAGACACCTTTCCCGAGCCTGCCGGCAAGAATCTGTTCCGCCTGATGGATCTCGGCTTTCTCCAGTCGCTCACGCGCCGGCACGACAAGTCCTTTGCCGCCACCTGCGGCCCTGACGACGAAGTGACGTTTGACGACCGGGGCTTTGTCATCCGCCGGGCCACAGAAACCGTCACGGTGCGTCTGCTGGGCAGCGGCTACTGGAACGACGATCGCAAGCCGGACTGGTTTGTACTCTGCCGGATCGAAAATATCGAATACTCCCGCGACTACTACCTTGTGCTGACGCAGATCGAACGCGCTCCGCTGATCCCCGAGCTGCTGGGAGCGTGCCGCACCGAGGGCGATCCCGCCGGAGCCGATCGGGTAGGCCGCCGGGCACGTCCCGCGTCTGCCGGAACGCCTGCGGGCACGCACGAATACGGCCGGCTGTCAGACGTCGAGGCAGGGACCCGCACCGTGGTGCCTGCGCCTGGAGCCCCCGGCCCCAAAACGCCGGCCTCCCCGCTTGAAGAACATCCGCTGGGCCGCTGACGGATCCGGCAACTCCGCACGCTGTCAAAAGGCCGGGGAAATCCCCGGCCTTTGTTGTTCCACCGACCTGCTCATCCCCGCTGGCAGTGCGGGCACCAGACTGTCGTACGCCCGGCGACACGCCCCTTCTCCAGCGGGGTGCCGCAGATCACGCAGGGCTTGCCGCCTCGGCCGTATACGCGAAACGCATTCTGAAACGCGCCGGCGTCCCCGCGCGCGGTACGGTAATCGCGGATGGAGGATCCACAGGCCTCAATGGACTCTTTAAGCACCTCCACAAGCGCGGCGTGCAATGCGCCGAGCCGGTCCGTGGAAAGCCCTGAAGCCGGGCTCTGCGGTGCAATTCCGGCCCTGAACAGGCTTTCGTCGGCATAGATGTTGCCGATTCCCGCAATGACCGTCTGGTTAAGCAGCAACGCCTTGATGGCCGTGCGCCGACCGGCAAGCTGTGCAACAAAGGCGGCAGGCCCTATCTCCAGCGGCTCCGGCCCCAGGGTGTTCCAGAATGGCCAGCTGGCCAGACTCCGCGGGCTGAGCACGCGCAGGCAGCCGAACTTGCGTGCGTCGTCAAAGAACAGCCGGTTTCCGTCAGACAGCTCGAAGACCGCACGCGTGTGAGGCCCGGGTTCTTCGCCAGGGGCATAGACAAACAGCCGGCCTGTCATTCTCAAGTGTACGGCAAGCCCTTCCACAGCGTTCCCGGCCACAGGCGCAAAGCGGATCAGAACAAGCTTGCCACGCCGTCCTGTGCCGGCAATGCGCCGGCCGATCACCGCTTCCAACGGTTCCGGACCGTCAAGACTGCCGGGATTGCGCAGCATCACGCCGCAAATAACGCGTTCACGGATCAACGGCGCGAGCGTACGGGCGATGGTTTCCGCTTCAGGCAGTTCTGGCATGCCGCCCCCCTTTGTAACGCAAAACTCCGGCTTGACGCCGGAGTTTGCCTGAAACTTATTCCACAGCCTTTCCGATACGGTCCCAACGGATATTGTCAAATCCTCCCCAGGACCAGTAAATGCGCCAGGCTTTGCCGCGGATGGCAGTGCGATCCACAACGCCCCAATAGCGGGAGTCGGAAGACTCGTCGCGGTTGTCGCCCATCACAAAGTATTTTCCCGGGGGCACGGTCAGCGGCATGAAGTTGTCGCGTTCATAAGAATCGGGCTGAGCAATGCGGACATACGGCTCATCGACCTTGACGCCGTTGCGGTACAGCTGGCGGTTGCGCATTTCGAGCGTGTCGCCCGGAACGCCTACAATGCGCTTGATATAGTCAAGGGATGGATCACGCGGATAACGGAAAACAATAATGTCGCCGACCTGCGGGTCCTTGCCTTCGATGAGGTAATTGTCGGAGAACGGCAGCTTGATCCCGTAGATGAACTTGTTCACCAACAGATAATCGCCCACCTGCAACGTATTCAGCATGGATCCCGACGGGATTTTGAACGCCTGTACGATAAAGGTGATGGTGATAAAGGCGATGGCCCCGGCCCACAAAATGGCTTCAACGTATTCCCAGAACACAGATTTACGGTGTTTTCCCAGCATGATATGGATATATTCCTGTACGTTAGCAGGGTTGATGACGCGCCGAGAGTTCGTCGCCGGCAGCGGCCACGTCGGCAGCGAATTTGGCCCGGGCAGCCCGGAGGCGATCCTGCAACGCCGGATCGTGCAAAGCCAGGATCTGTGCGGCCAGCCATGCCGCATTGCGGGCGCCGGCCTTATCCAGGGCCACAGTGGCCACGGGGAATCCCGGAGGCATTTGCACGGTGGCCAGCAGCGCATCCATGCCATTGAGGGCCGAAGCCGCCACGGGGATGCCGATCACCGGCTTGGTAGTGCGCGCCGCGACTGCTCCGGCAAGATGGGCAGCCATCCCCGCCGCGCAGATGTAAACCTGGCAGCCCCTGGCTTCAAGATCGTCCACCAGTCTGGCGGTCCGATCCGGCGTACGGTGCGCGGAAGTGACAGTAAAAAAGTACGGAATGCCAAGCTGTTTCAAAATATCCGCGCAGGGGGCCACAGTGGGCTCGTCTGAGGCGGAACCAATAAAAATGGCAACGTGGACTTCCATGAAATTCCTCATCAAAAAGCCTCTGCAGGGCAATTCTGCCCGTAAGAGGGAAAAAGGACCTCGATAAGGCGGCAGGCAGTTTGGGGGCGATATGCTTGCCCCAGCCACAGCCTGCCTCTGGCACCGGCCGTGCGGAACGGCTGCGTCAGCAGGATCCGGCCTGGCGGCGCAGTCCTTTCTGGCCGATATCACTACGAAAACGGCTCTGAGGCATGCGCACCTTGGCAACGGCGGCATAGGCGCCGGCACCAGCGTCGGCCAAAGTTTGACCAAGCGCGGTCACACACAGCACGCGGCCTCCGGAAGCCACAGGCTTGCCGTCCCGCAGCGTCGTGCCCGCGTGAAACACTTTTGCGCCCAGGGCCTCAGCCTCTTCCAGCCCTTCAATAGGCATGCCCTTGGCGTACGAGCCAGGATACCCGTCGGCAACAACAACCACGCCAAGCGCCGCTTTCGGGCTGATCTGCAGCTGCAAATCCCCCAGCCGCCCGGCAAGGCAGGCTTCGACAACCTCCACCAGATCGCTGTCCAGGCGCATCAGCAGGGGCTGGCATTCGGGATCGCCAAACCGCACATTGTACTCAAGCACCTTCGGGCCCTTGGCTGTCATCATCAGCCCCGCATACAAAATGCCGGTAAAGGGATGTCCCTGCCGGGCCATTGCCTGCAAAATGGGCCGGATCACCATATCCGTCATGGCCTCGAGCTGGCTGTCCGGCAGAATGGGGGCAGGACTGTAAGCGCCCATGCCGCCCGTATTGGGCCCGGCATCGCCATCAAAGGCGGCCTTGTGATCCTGTGCTGAAGGCAGTGCGAGCGCCGTTTTCCCGTCGCAGAAAGCCAAGAGAGACACTTCTTCGCCTTCCAGAAATTCTTCAATGACCACGCTGCTGCCTGCGTCACCAAATGTTTTGCGGCCCATGATCATGTCGATGGCATCCAGCGCTTCCTGTTCGGTGCGGGCCACCACCACGCCTTTGCCCGCAGCAAGGCCGTCAGCTTTGACCACCAGCGGCGCGCCGGCAGAGCGCACATAGGCTGCGGCTTCGGCGGCGTCGTCAAAAATCCGGCAGGCGGCCGTAGGCACACCGGCCTGTTCCATAACACGCTTGGCAAAAGCCTTGCTGCCCTCAAGCTGGGCACACCAGCGATCCGGGCCAAAGCAGGGAATGCCCGCCTCGCGCATGGCGTCAACAACGCCCAGCGTCAACGGCAGTTCCGGCCCGGGGATGACAAGATCCGCCCGCTGTTCCTTTGCCAGGGCGACCAGGCCGGCAATATCGTCCGGTGCCACGGCCACATTGTTGCCTTCCTGCGCCGTGCCGGCATTGCCCGGCGCGATGATGACAGAATCCACCCGAGGGCTCTGCCGCAGTTTCCAAGCCAGGGCGTGTTCGCGCCCGCCGGATCCGATGATAAGCACCCGCATAGCTGGGTCCTCCGCAGTGCGTGACAAACAGTCTTCAAAAGGGTACTGGAAAAAGACACATCGGCCTGAGCCGGTGCAACTTTTGATGCGCCTGTCCGAACGGATTACTCTATCCGGATGCGGCGCAAAAGACAACTCTGGAGAACACCTATGAACACGGCCCCCCGTTTTTTGCCTGATCTGCCGGAAGAAAAACTCTCGCGCATCCAGCTTGACGGCCTGCGCTGGACGGTGGGACAGGCTATGCGGAATCCCGTATACGCGGCACGGCTGAAAAATGCAGGCATTGAGGCGCCGGAAGACATCACCTCTCTTGCCGACTTGCGTCGCCTTCCCTTTACGACGGTGGAAGACCTGCGGGACGGCTACCCCCTGCCCCTTCTGTGCGTTCCTGAAGAAGAAATCGTACGGGTTCACGCCTCCTCAGGAACGACCGGCAAGCGGAAAATCCTGGCTTACACCGCCAACGACGTGGCCACTTTCGGATTGCAGATGGCCCGCTGCTACGAACTTGCCGGACTCACGCCTGCCGACCGGATCCAGATCGCTGTCGGCTATGGCCTGTGGACGGCCGGTGCAGGATTCCAGGCCGGGAGCGAACTGTTTGGCGCCATGACCGTCCCTGTGGGCCCCGGCAATCTGGATATGCAGTTGCAGCTGCTGAAAGATCTGCACATCACCTGCATCGGCTGCACGGCCTCCATGGCGCTGCTGCTGGCCGAAGAAGTGGAACGGCACAATCTGCGCGGCGAACTGAGTCTGAAAAAAATCATTTTTGGTTCCGAACCGCACAGCCTCAAAATGCGTCAGAGCTTTACCGAAAAGCTGGGCGTCCAAGGCACGTACGATATTGCCGGCATGACCGAAATGTACGGTCCCGGCACGGGGCTTAACTGCGAAGTCGGCCAGGGCATCCACTACTGGGCCGATCTTTTCATTCACGAAGTCGTCGATCCGCACACCCTCGAACCCGTGCCCGACGGCGAAGTCGGCGAACTGGTGGTCACAAGCCTGCGCAAGGAAGCCGTGCCGCTCATCCGCTACCGCACGCACGACCTGACGCGCCTCATTCCCGAACCGTGTCCCTGCGGGAGGTGTATCCCCCGCCACGGCCACATCCGCGGCCGTTCGGACGACATGATCATCTACCGCGGAGTCAATATCTACCCGGGCCAGCTTGTGGACGTGCTCAACCAGTTCCATGACGTGGGCGGCGAATATCACGTCAAGCTGACACGTTCGGAAGGGCTTGACTACATGAACCTGCAGGTCGAACGCGCCTCCGGCGTGTCGTCCGACAACGACGCGGGTCTGGCGCGCGAAGTCAGCATGGAGCTGCACCGGCGCATCATGGCACGCATCAATGTGGAAATCGTGGATCCGGGAACGCTCCCCCGTGCGTTCGGCAAGTCCAAACGCGTGACAGACAACCGTCTTGATTAGGCAATTCCGTCAGCATGGTTTCAATACAGTGATTTTTATTGACAAAAAACATGCTGTTCCCCTTATGGTTTTGCCATGGATGCTGCCTGGGCCGTGTCTGACGGTAGGCGCTAAAACGGTTTTCAACAAAACGCACCGTTCCTGAAATGCAGGCGGCAGGCTGTGTCCGGCCTGCCGGCCATGTACGCCCAGCCCGGCAGACCCGGGCTCAGGAGAGGCTCCGGCCGGCGGACCGCCTTCCCCTGGCGACAACGCTCTAACGCCGGCCGGCGGGCCCGCAGCGGTGCGGCCCGCCGCCCAAAACAGTGCGCCGCCGGCCCCGCCCCGGCAGCCACTCCGGAGGAATGCCCTATGCCCATCATCCTTCCTGGTCAGACGCCCGATGCCGATATCTACGCCATCACCGACAGCGACCTGTCGTTGGGACGCTCCAACGAAGACGTCGCCAGGGCGCTTCTGGCTGCCGGCGTGACCATCCTGCAATACCGCGAAAAACATCTGGACAAGGGGGCCAAGCTGGCCGAATGCCGCATGCTGCGCGAGCTGACGCGCGCCGCGGGCGCCTGTTTCATCGTCAACGACGACGTGGACGTGGCTCTGCTGTGTGAGGCAGACGGCGTGCATGTGGGCCAAAGCGACCTCCCGGCCAGAGACGTCCGGCGGCTTGTGGGCTCCCGCATGATTATCGGCGTGTCGACCAAAAATCCTGATCAGGCCCGCCAGGCTGTGGCCGACGGCGCCGACTACATTGGCGTTGGCCCCATTTGCGCCACCGCCACCAAACCCGACGCCGGACCGGCGGTCACTCTGAGCTATCTTGACTGGGTGGTAGCCAATATCCAGCTGCCGTTTGTGGCCATCGGGGGCATCAAACGCTCCAATATCGGCGAACTGGCCCGCCACGGCTGCAAGAGCTGCGCGCTGATCTCCGAACTGGTGTCTGCGCCGGACATCAAGGAACGCGTGGCCGAAGTGCGCCGCGCCATGCATGCAGACCAGATCCAGCCTGCCTGCTGACACGACCCGCGTCCGGCATGCAACGGCGGCAGCCAAAAAGCGGACCCCTCTGTGCCACCAGAACACCGTGGAATTTGGGGAAAGAAGCGGGCAGCCTTTTCTGCCCAGCCTGCAACAGCCAACGCCTTGCAGGGCTGCGGGCCTGCAACGAGCATAGGCTTTTCCCTGATTGCCGCGGACTGCTGACGGATCCCGTTCCCCTGGAGCTGGCTTTTCCCGGCACCAGTGCTTCAAAACCCTAAAATACAGCGCGCCTCAAAAGCTCTCTGCCTCGAAGGAAACTGTGCACCCTCCCTGTCAGTGAACAACGCAAACGGCCCTGAGCCTGCAAGGCGCTGGAGACAGACATGCAACCAAAAACCTTTATTGGCGTATGCGGCAGCCTCCGAAAGGCGTCGCGCAATATGGGGCTGCTGCGGTGCGCGCAGAAAGTCCTCCCCGCAGGGGCTTCTCTGGAAATCGCCGACATCTCGGACTTTCCTTTCTACTCTGAAGACAGGGAACAGCCGGAATGCGTAAAAGCCTTTATCCAGCAAATCAAACGGGCCGACGGTCTTGTGCTTGCCGTTCCGGAGTATAACTACTCTGTTGCGCCGGCGCTGAAAAACGCGCTTGACTGGGTGTCACGCGAGCCAGGAAACCTTCTTGCCGGCAAGCCGGCGGCCATGATGGGCGCAGGTGGCGGTATGGGCACTTCGCGCGCGCAGTACCACCTGAGGCAGACCTGCGTTTATCTTGATCTGCGGGTGCTCAACAAGCCGGAAGTGTTTTCCAATGCGTTCTCTGCCGCATTCTCCGGCAGCGGTGACGTGGCCGACAACGAAGAAGGTTCAAAGCTCCAGGCTGCCATAGCAGAATTGATGGCAGCACTGTACACACAGGCACAACAGCAATCCCGGCAGTAGCCCGGTCTCCTGGCGTGTCCTGGCCCTGAGCAGGCGTTCCAGGAACAAGGATCGAACGCCAGACACGCCGGAATGAAAAAAACACCTTGCCACGGACGGTGCTGGCCCAGCCTTTTTTTGAAATGACGCCACGGTACGCAGCGCAACGCCCCCGGCGACGGAGGCCTGCCCTAACGTCCTTGCCGCTTCCGCCCCCTCAAAAGCGGAGCGCACGGACCCTTCCAGGCTCGTCCGGCGTCTCGAGGCAGACGCGTCAAACGGCCTGTACGGACAGGGGAATCGCCTCCGGCACCCCGAACTTGACGACATAACGCCTCATAGGTATCCTACTCCGTTCGTGTATTCTTATTCTGCACTCTGCGGGAAAGGAGTTCCTCATGCTTGACCTCAAGCTTCTGCAAAAAAATCCCGACGTCGTTGCCGCCGCGCTGCAGCGCCGTCATTCGCCCCTGAGCATGGAAACCTTCGAGCGTCTGGACAATCAGCGCCGTGCCTTGCTGGCCGAGGTCGAGGCGCTGAAAAACGAACGCAACCGCCTGTCCGCTGAAGTGGGCAACCGGAAGCGCGCCGGACAGGACGCGTCGGAACTGATGGCCGAAGCGGCGGAAAAAGCCGCACGCATCACAGAGCTGGACTCAGCCACCGAGGCAGTCAAAGCCGAACTTGAAGCCTGGATGCTTACGGTGCCGAATATCCCCGACGCCGATGTGCCGGACGGTCTTGACGAAACACAAAACGTGGAAGTGCACCGCTGGGGCGATATCCCCAAGTTTGGCTTCCAGCCAAAGGAGCACTGGGATCTGGGCGTGGCGCTGCATGGCCTTGATTTTGATCGCGGCAGCAAGCTCGCCGGTTCGCGCTTCACAGTTTCCTGGGGCTGGGCTGCGCGGCTTGAACGCGCTCTGATGAATTTTTATCTGGACTTCCATCAATCTCAGGGCAGGACAGAAATCCTCCCGCCGCTGATGGTCAACCGCAAGACCATGACCGGCACGGGCCAGCTCCCCAAGTTTGAGGAAGACCTGTTCAAGGTCAACGATCCACGCGGGCTGTACCTGATCCCCACGGCGGAAGTGCCCCTGACCAACCTGCATTCCGGCGAAATCCTCGAAGAGGAAGATCTGCCGCTGCGCTACTGCGCGCAGACGCCCTGCTTCCGTTCTGAAGCCGGAGCGGCAGGCAAGGACACGCGCGGCCTCATCCGCCAGCATCAGTTCACCAAGGTGGAAATGGTCTACTTTGCGCATCCGTCGGAATCCGAAGCCATGCTGGCCGAAATGCGCCGCAGCGCTGAAACACTGCTTGAAATGCTGGAGCTGCCCTACCGGACCATCGTGCTGTGCACGGGCGACATGGGCTTTTCGTCGGCCAAGACGTTTGACGTGGAAGTCTGGCTGCCCGGCCAGAACACCTACCGGGAAATTTCGTCCTGCTCCAACTGCCGCGACTTCCAGGCCCGGCGGGCGAACATCCGCTTCCGGCCCAAGGGCGGCGGCAAGCCGGAATTTGTGCATACGCTCAACGGTTCGGGCCTGCCCACAGGGCGCTCGCTGGTGGCGGTGCTGGAAAACGGACAACAGGCCGACGGCTCCATCCGTCTGCCCAAAGTCCTGTGGCCCTACATGGGCGGTCTGAAGGAAATCCGCGCGGAACGCTGACCGCGTCTGCCAGGCTATTTTTTGAAAGGGAATTGTATGACTCAGGAACTTATGGAAACTCCGGTGGAAAGCGTCCCGCTGCAGTCACTTGGCGACTGGCGGCGCAGCCACACCTGCGGCGATCTGACCGCGGCTGACAAGGATAAGGAAGTCTGCCTGATGGGCTGGGCGCAATACCGCCGTGACCACGGCGGGTTGATCTTCATTGACCTGCGTGACCGCTACGGATTGACGCAGATCGTGTTCAGCCCCGAAGTCAACGCCGACGCACACAGCCGCGCGCGGGTGCTGCGGCCGGAATTTGTGCTGGCTGTCAAAGGCCGGGTGCACCTGCGCCCTGAAGGCATGGCCAACCCCAACCTTGCAACCGGCGAAGTGGAAGTGTACGTCACCGAATGGAAGCTGCTCAACTCTTCCAAGACGCCGCCTTTCCCCATTGAGGATCGCGTGGAAGCCGGTGAAAACCTGCGCCTGCAATGGCGGTATCTCGATCTGCGCCGCAGACGGATGACCAACAACATCATTCTGCGCAGCCGTGTGGCCCAGGCCGTGCGCCAGCACCTGGCCGGCAACGGCTTCCTCGAGGTCGAAACGCCGTTTCTGACAAAGTCGACCCCCGAAGGGGCCCGCGACTTCCTTGTGCCCAGCCGCCTCAACCCGGGCAGCTTCTATGCGCTGCCGCAGTCACCTCAGATTTTCAAGCAGCTGTGCATGGTCTCGGGTCTGGACAAATACTTCCAGATCGTGCGCTGCTTCCGCGACGAAGACCTGCGTGCCGACCGTCAGCCCGAATTCACCCAGATCGACATTGAAATGAGCTTTGTGGATGAGACCCAGGTCATGGATATGGCCGAAGACCTCATGATCCACGTCTTCCACGAAGCTCTGGGCGTCGAACTGCCGCATCCCTTCCCCCGCATGAGCTGGGATGAAGCCATGGCCCGTTACGGCGTGGACAAGCCGGACACCCGCTTTGGCCTCGAACTGCACGACGTGTCGCACCTCTTCAAGCAGTCCGGCTTCAAAGTCTTTGCGTCGGCCAAAATCGTCAAGGCGCTGCGCGTGCCTGGAGGCGAATCTCTGACACGCAAGGAAATCGACGAACTGACCGAGTTTGTGCAAATCTACGGTTCGCAGGGCCTTGCCTGGATCAAAATCCGCGAAAACGAATGGCAGTCGCCCATTGCCAAGTTCCTTTCCGAAGAGGAACGCGCAGGCCTGACCCGCGAACTGGGCCTGACCCCCGGCGACATCGTGTTCTTCCAGGCCGGCGAGTTCTCGATCGTCAACGCCGCGCTCGGCAACCTGCGTGTGCACCTTGGCGAAAAGCTGGGACTCATTCCCGATGACGCGTGGAACTTCCTCTGGGTGACCGACTTCCCGTTGTATGAATACGACGAGGAAGAAAAACGCTATGTCGCCTGCCACCACCCCTTCACCTCCCCCAAGGAAGGCGATCTGGAGACCATGGTGTCCAATCCTGCGGCAGCCAAGGCCCGCGCCTACGACATGGTGCTCAACGGCAATGAAGTGGGCGGCGGTTCCATCCGTATCCATCAGGCCGACGTTCAGCGCCATATGTTCGACGCGCTCGGCTTCTCCAAGGAATCTGCTGAAGCGCAGTTCGGCTTCCTTATTCAGGCCTTTGAATACGGTGCGCCGCCCCATGGCGGCATCGCCTTTGGCCTTGATCGCCTGATTATGCTCATGAGCCACTCGCCGTCCATCCGCGACGTCATCGCCTTCCCCAAAACCCAGAAGGCAACCTGCCTCATGACAGAAGCTCCTTCGGAAGTCTCGCCCAAGCAGCTGCGCGAACTCGGCCTCAGGCTCCGCAGCGAAGACAAAAAGTAACGTCTGCCCTCTCTTAACGCTGACGCCCCGGAGAAAACTCCGGGGCGTTTTGCATATTATGGACTCAGAGCAAGAAGGAGACCTCTTTTGCAAAAAAGGTCTCCTTCTTGCTCTGCTCTCAGCTTTTTTCCAAAACTTTTCAGACGAATTCTGCGTGCAGTGCGGGCCATGCCTGCCGCAAACAGGTTGCGTTTCCCACACGCAAAAACAAAGAGGAGCATGGCGTTGCCGGCTTGCCGCCACGCGCGGCCTGCAGCGCAACCGCACACTCTGGCGGTGCGTTGCATCCTGCAGTTTACGAACGCAAAGGCAGCCCCAGCGCCTTGATTTTGAGATAGAGCGTATTGCGGGAAATCCCCAGGGCTCTGGCGGCCCGTGACTTGTTGCCGCCAGCGGCAGCCAGCGCGGATTCAATTGCGTACTTTTCCGTAGCGCCCTGCAAGCTGCGGATCGAAAACGTCCCTGGCACGCCCTCAGGAATGGGTGGGCGCTGTACCGGAGTTTCTTCATTCTGCACCGGCAGCTTCAGTGGCGCCTGCGGTACGCGCAACTGAGCAAGCATCCGTTCAGGAAGGTGCTGCGGTCCCAGTTCCACGTCGCTTTCGTCCACACAGCAGTAGGCATAGGCCAGCACGTTTTTGAGTTCGCGGACATTGCCCGGCCACGAGTAGCGCATGAACAGCTTGAGTACTTCCGGCGACAGCCGGAATGCCAGAGCGTTTTGAGGACCGCAAATGCCTTCAATGAGCTGATCGATCAGCGCGGGGATATCGCCACGGCGCTGGCGGAGAGGCGGGAGCTTAAGTTCGAGGATATTCAACCTGTGGTACAAATCCTCACGGAACTGGCCGTGCTGAATCAGATCAGGCAGGTTGCGGTTGGTCGCCGCAATAAGCCGGAAATTGGAATACTGGCTCTGCCCCATGCCGATCTTTTGAATTTCGTTGTTTTCCAGCACGCGCAGGAATTTGGCCTGAAGGTGCAGCGGAAGTTCCGCGATTTCATCAAGAAAGATGGTTCCGTTGTCAGCAAGCTCGAATTTGCCCTTTTTCCCGCCTTTTTTGGCTCCGGTGAATGCGCCCTCCACATAGCCGAACAGTTCCGACTCCGCCAGCTCGCGCGGCAGGGCCGCACAGTTGACAGACACAAACGAACCAGCCGCCCGGGCGCTGGCCTTGTGGATAGCCTGGGCAAAAAGCTCCTTGCCCGTGCCGCTTTCTCCAAGAATTAGCACTGGCTCCTGACTGCGGGCAAAGCGCCGCCCCATTTTCTTCAACTCCTGCATGATCGCCGTCTCGCCAACAAGCGAGTCGAACGTGCACAGTGCGTGCCCGTGCGCCGACTCTTTTCCGATGACATAGCCAGACTTGCTTTTAAGCTGCTGCAAACCGCGCAACAGCTCGTCGAGCTGATCGTTCTGATGGGTTGTGGCGAGCACTTCTGCCACGCAACAGATCACCTTGCCGTCCTCAAAAATGGGGTAGCGCCGGCATATCGCCTCAACACCGTTGCGGGCAACGCTGGGCACAGTGTTGATATGTCCCGTGCGCAACGAGTCAAGAACGCCCACCTTGCTCGTGCAGAACACATCGCCGATTTGTTTGC
>DVMI01000128.1 GCA_018715085.1 Candidatus Avidesulfovibrio excrementigallinarum
GTGTGAAAGAATTCTCAATTCAATGAGATGCATGACCTACTTTTAAAAATCTATTGACCTTCCTTGTAGAATCCGCCATGTCAATTAAAGCGAAGTCGGTATGAAATCTAACAAAAACCGACATGTTTCCAGCGTGAACCGCAGGGAATGGCTACCCGCTCCCGTCTGCAAAGCGAGGTTTACATGCTACACATTCTGCTTTGGGGTTGTATTGTGCTCCCGGTGCTTGCCGCACTGGTCACTCTGGTCTGTGCCAACGATGCGCTGCGTAACAAAATCGTTTTTGGAGGGGTGGGGCTGACGGCGCTGTCTGCCGTAGGACTTGCGCTGTACGGCAGCTTTACGCTGCCTGTCCCGGCAAGCAGCATGCTTGGCAGCCTGATCACCCTGCTGGACTTCGTTCTGCTGCTGATCATCCTGTCCATTGTGATCAGGCGGCGGCATAAGCTGGGGCTGGCCTTTGCCCTGGCCCAGCTTGCCGGGCTTCTGTGTCTGGATTTCTGGCTTCTGGACGGGCACGCGCCGGCAGCCTTCATTGCCGACACGCTTTCCATCGCCATGGTGCTCATCATCTCCCTTGTCGGGGGCGTCATCTGCATCTACGCCATCGGCTACATGAAAGAACATGAAGAGCACCTGCGCCTGCCCAAAACGCGTCAGCCGCGCTTCTTCTTTGTTCTGCTGCTGTTCCTCGGAGCCATGAACGGGCTTGTTCTTTCTGACAGCCTGGCCTGGATGTTCTTTTTCTGGGAAGTGACCACACTCTGCTCCTTCCTCCTGATCGGCCACGACCAGACGGCCATTGCACGGGCCAACGCCATGCGGGCCTTGTGGATGAACCTGCTTGGCGGCGTTGCCTTCATGGCGGCCATGCTGTTCCTGCAAAGCACTGTGGGCACGCTGTCGGTTCAGGAACTGCTGGCCATGGGCACCAATCCTGCCGTGCAGGCCGGCGCACCGCTGCTGCCGCTGGCGCTGCTCTGCCTTGCCGGGTTCACCAAGTCGGCCCAGCTGCCTTTCCAGAGCTGGCTGTGCGGCGCCATGGTGGCCCCCACGCCCGTGTCGGCCCTGCTGCACTCCTCGACCATGGTCAAGGCCGGCGTCTACCTTGTGATTCGCCTGGCCCCGGCGTATGTGGGCACCATGCTCTCGCCCATGGTTGCGCTGGCCGGCCTGTTCACCTTTGTGGCCACTTCGGCGCTGGCCGTCGGCCAGAGTAACGGCAAAAAGATTCTTGCCTACTCCACCATTGCCAATCTCGGCCTGATCATCGGCTGCGCCGGCATAGGCACCCCGGCCGCCATCACGGCCGCCACGCTGCTGCTGATTTTCCACGCCATTTCCAAGGGGCTCATGTTCCTTTGCGTGGGCAGCATTGAACAACACATCGGTTCGCGCGACATCGAAGACATGCGCGGGCTGTATCAGGTCATGCCGCGCACGGCGATCATCACCCTCATTGGCATCGTGACGCTGATGCTGCCCCCCTTTGGCGCGCTGCTTGCCAAGTGGATGGCCATCGAAGCGGCGGCGGCCAGTTCGATTTTCATGCCCGTCTTTGTGGTGCTGATTGCCTTTGGCAGCGCGCTGACCGTGCTGTTCTGGGCGCGCTGGGCCGGTCTGATTCTGGGCGTCAATCCGCTGCTGAAGCACCCGCCCGTTGTGGAAAAGCAGGATGACACCGTCCGGTTTGCCCTGACCTCGCTGGTGCTGGCTGCGGTGCTTCTCTCGCTGCTGTCGCCCTTTGTGTATGCGGGGCTTGCGCCCAACATTGCCGCACAGTTCGGGCTGCTTGGCCTCTATACGGTCCGCTGGGGACTGTTTGAAAACGGCATCGGCCTGTTTGCGGTCTATCCGATCTTTGTCCTGCTGGGCATAGGCATCTGGCTTGCCGTGCGGGCCGCGCGCAAGGCGGCCGGCGCCGCGCGCACCGACGCCTGTCTGCCCTACCTGTCGGGCATTCAGATGGTCGAGGGCGAAACCATCGGCATCAACGGGCCGATGAGCAACCTCGTCCAACCCACCCTGTCCAACTACTATCTGGCCGAATGGTTTGGTGAAGCGACACTCACGCGAACCTGCAACACCATTGCGCTGGTCCTGCTGACGCTTATGCTGGGAGGTTTGATCTGATGCTCAAGTTCCTGTTTGCCCTTGTGGCGCTCGCGCTGTCCATCCCGGCTGGCGGCCTGCTTGCCGGCCTTGACAGAAAGCTCACCGCCCGTTTGCAGTCCCGTATTGGCCCGCCGCTGCTCCAGCCCTTCTATGACGTGCTGAAACTGTTTGGCAAAGCGCCCTGTGTGAGCAACCCCTGGCTGGTTTTCTGCTCGTTTGTGTGTGTGACCTGTTCGGCGCTGGCCCTGTTTTTGTTCTTCATGCAGGGCGATCTCCTGCTGCTCTTCTTTGTCATGACAATCAGCGCCGTGTTCAAGGTGGCAGGCGCGTTGAGCATCCCCTCGCCCTTCAGCAACGTGGGCGCACAGCGCGAACTGTTGCAGATGCTGGCCTATGAGCCGCTGATCACGCTGGTGTTTGTGGCCATCTCGGCCGTGACGGGCAGCTTCATGATTGGCGACGTGTACGCGTCTGAAACGCCGCTGCTGCTGCAGCTGCCTTTCCTGTATCTCGCACTGGGCTATGCCCTGACCATCAAGCTGGGCAAGTCTCCCTTTGACATTTCGGCCTGCCATCACGGGCATCAGGAAATCGTCAGAGGCGTATTGACCGAGTACAGCGGCCCGCAGCTGGCGCTGCTTGAACTTTCCCACTGGCTCGACACCATCCTGATCCTCGGTCTCTGCGCGCTGTTCTGGCACACTTCGTTCACGGGTATGGTCATCCTGCTGGTGATAACCTATCTGGCAGAAATTCTTGTGGACAACATCACCGCGCGCATGACGTGGCAGTGGATGCTGAAAAACGCCTTCGGGCCGACCCTGGTCCTGGCAGTCTTCAACATTCTCTGGCTCTACGTCCGTTAGGAGTTTGCCTTATGGATATCGCAAAAAAGCTGACCGAAGCCCTGGGCGGGTATATCAACAAGGGACGCGTCAAGTCGCCCTGGGTCATCCACTACGACTGCGGCTCCTGTAACGGCTGCGACATTGAAGTTCTGGCCTGTCTGACACCGATGTTTGACATCGAACGCTTTGGCATTCTGAACATCGGCGATCCCAAACACGCTGACGTGCTGCTTGTCACCGGCACCGTCAACCACCGCAACAAGGTTGTCCTGCGCAACATCTACGACCAGATGCCCGATCCCAAGGCCGTGATCGCCGTAGGCACCTGCGCCTGTTCCGGCGGCGTGTTTCAGGACTGTTACAACGTGGTCGGCGGGGTCGATCAAATCATCCCTGTCGACGTCTATATCCCCGGTTGCGCCGCCAAGCCCGAAGCCATCATCGACGGGGTCGTGCTGGCGCTTGAGGTTGTCAAAGGCAAGCTCGGCCTGCAGCCTCTCCCGCAAACCACCGTCTTTGAATAATCTGGAGAACCGCCATGCCCAACCATGTGGATATCCTGGAAGCCGAACCGCTGTCGCTTGACCGTGTGCGCGAGGTGGCCCGGGCCAACTTTGAGGCCGGGTTCCGGCTGGTCACTCTGTCGGTGGTCAACCTCGGCGACGGCAATCTGGACATCATCTACCATTACGACAAAAACCTTGAGATGCGTCACTACAGACTCACGGTGCCCATCGGCGTCACAGTGCCGAGCATCTCGGACATCTACTTCTGCGCCATGCTGATTGAAAACGAAAGCCGCGACCATTACGGCATCACCTGGGACGGTCTTGTCATTGACTTCCAGGGCTGCCTGTATCTGGAAAAGGACACGCCGCCGCCGCTTCTGCGCGGTCCTTCGTGCACCATTTCCACCATTGGCCGCTAGGGCGACGGTTCCAGCGCGTTCCCCAAAGCGCCGCATGACGCGCGCCGGACATGGGGCGCACATGGAACAGCCCAGGGCGCAGCAAGCGCCGTCCCCGGTCACTGTGCCGGCGCCTCCGACGCCGGCGGCACACGGCCTTATGGCCGCCTGTCCGGGCAACCGATTGTCTCAACGCTGCGGAAACAGGCCTCCGGCCCCGGTTTCCAGCAAGGAGTCACCATGTCTCGCACACTCATCCCCTTTGGCCCCCAGCACCCGGTGCTTCCCGAGCCGCTGCACCTTTCGCTCGTGCTGGAGAACGAAACCGTCGTCGAAGCCATACCCAAACTGGGATACATCCATCGCGGGCTTGAAAACCTTACCGCCCTGCGCGACTACAACCAGATGATTTATATTGTCGAGCGCGTTTGCGGCATCTGCTCGTGCATCCACGCCATGTGCTTCTGCCACGCCGTGGAGCACCTCATGCAGGTCGAAGTGCCCCGCCGCGCCAAGTATCTGCGGATCATCTGGTCTGAACTGCACCGTATGCACAGCCATCTGCTCTGGCTGGGGCTGCTGGCTGACGCCATCGGCTTTGAAAGCCTGTTCATGCAGTTCTGGAAAATCCGCGAGCGCGTCATGGACATCAACGAAGCGACGGCCGGCAACCGCGTCATCATTTCCACCAACGTGATCGGCGGGGTGCGCAAGGACCTCTCCCGCGAGCATCAGCGCTGGATTGTTGACGAGCTCAATATCCTCGAGACCGAAATGCACCGTCTTGAAAAGATCTGCACCGACGACTACACGCTGCGCAAGCGTACTGTGGGCGTCGGCGTGCTGACCGCCGAGCAGGTCATTCAGCTGGGCGCGGTAGGCCCCACCATGCGCGCCAGCGGCGTGGCCCAGGACGCCCGCATGCTGCACTACGAAGCCTTCAAGGAGCTGGGATTCACCCCGGTCACGGCGCTTGACGGCGACAGCTGGGCCAGGACGATCGTGCGCTTTAAGGAAGTCTATCAATCCATGGATATCGTCCGGCAGGCCATCAACCACCTGCCGGAAGGCGAAATCAACGTCAAGGTTCGTGGCAATCCCACTGGGGAGGCCGTAGCCCGTGTGGAACAGCCCCGTGGCGAACTGTTCTACTACGTCAAGGGCAACGGCTCAAAGTACCTGGACCGGGTACGCATCCGCACGCCAACTTTTTCAAACATCCCGCCGATGCTGGCCATGCTCAAGGGGATCCAGCTTGCCGACGTGCCTGTGGCCGTTTTGAGCATTGACCCCTGCATCAGCTGCACTGAGCGCTAGAGCGGCGTCAGGGGGTCATGGCACCCATGGGGCGCGCCGGCAAACAAAAACGAACGGCGCGCCAGGCGCGGAGCACACCGCGCGTGTTGCCTCATGCGGGCAACGCGGCTTTTGAACCGGGCCTTTTGCGAACACGCTGCCCCAGGACTCCGTCACGGACGCCAGGGGTGAGGCCTGACCGGCACCGTCTGCCGAGGGCCCTGCCACATGCAGGGCAGCCGCCGGGCTGCATCCCGGCTTTACCGGAGGTTCAACATGTTGATGATCAATACGGTACTGCGCAATTTCCTCAAGCGTCCAGCCACGCGCAAATACCCCTTTGCCAAGCGGGACCCGTTCCCTCTCTACCGGGGACGCCTCATCAACTCCGTGGGATCGTGCATCTTCTGCCGCGCCTGTTCCAACAAATGCCCTGCGCAGTGCATTTCCACCGACCCTAAGGAAGCCTTCTGGGGATACGACCCCTTCAGCTGTGTGTACTGCGGCATCTGCGTGGACAGCTGCCCCACGCACAGCCTGTTCATGCTCAGCTCGCACCGCGCGCCTGTGCCCACCAAGTTTGTTGTGTACCATAAGGGGGTGGCGCGTGTGGAGAGAACCCGGAACAAGTCTGTGCCGACAGCGCCGCACCGCTCCGAAACGCCTTCGGCCGTGCCGACCATCAACGCGCCCGTGGAAGAGCCTCCCCGCCCCGTCAGCGCTGCCATGCCTGACCTCAAGGCAGCAGACAAGCGCATCAAGAACAAGAAGTAAACGCCGCACAGCAGGCGTTGCTCTCTGACTTGCGGCCATGGTCACTTCACCGCCATGGCCGCGCCCCCACACGCCGTGCGTCAGCACGGCGTGTTTTTTGCGCCTGCGGCAAAAAAACGCCAAAACGCGCTCTTCCATCGCGCCTTGCGGCCTGCTGCCGGCCGGCAGCAGAGCCGCGCGCGTCTGTCTGGAAATTTTGGGGAGCGCTCTCCCTGGGGAACGGGGGGCGCACCTGCGCGTGCAGCACGGGATCTGCTCCGGGCTTCTCCAGGCCTTCAGCGCCGGACATCTGCCGGAGCGGGCAGGGAGGCGCTCACGCGCGATCTCTGTCCAACACGCGGCAGCTGACCGCCTCGGCCAGATGACGCAGTTCCACATGCTCGCAGCCGTCCAGATCTGCGACGGTCCGTGCAATGCGCAGAATCCGGGTGTAGGCCCGGGCAGACAGCGCCAGCGTGCGCACGGCTTCGCGCAGGAAGGCCTGTCCCTCCCTGTCCGGGGTGCACCAGGCCGCCAGGGCCTGCCCCGAAAGATCGGCGTTGGTGCGGCAGCCGGGCATGTCTGCGTAGCGTTCCCGCTGCACAGCCCGCGCCGCAGCAATGCGCGCCCGCATGGCCGCAGAACCGGTTCCCGGCGCTGTGGACTGCAATTCGTCATAGGGGACAGCCGGCACGGTGACGTGCATGTCAATCCGGTCAAGGAGCGGACCGGAAATCCGGCTCTGATAGCGCCGGATTTGCGCGGGCGAGCACACACACTCGTGCCCCGGATCGCCCAGATAGCCGCAGGGGCACGGGTTCATGGCCGCAACGAGCATGCAGTCAGCCGGAAAAGTGACAATCTGGGCTGAGCGGGAAATGGTCACTTCGCCTGTCTCCAGCGGCTGCCGCAGCACTTCGAGCGCGCCGCGCGGATACTCGGGCAGTTCGTCCAAAAACAGCACGCCCCTGTGCGCCAGGGACACCGCTCCCGGCCTGGGCACGGCGCCGCCACCGACAAGGGCAATCTCCGAAGCGGTGGGATGCTGTTCCAAAAAAGGTCGTTCGCGAATCAGCCCCCTGCCGGCAAGCCTCCCGGCCACGCTGTAAATTTTGGTCACTTCCAGCGACTCTTCAAAGGCAAGGGGCGGCAGCACACTGGGGATGCAGCGGGCCAGCATGCTCTTGCCACTGCCAGGGGGACCCACAAACAGCAGGTTGTGCCCGCCGGCGGCGGCGATTTCGATGGCCCGTTTGGCGTGTTCCTGGCCTTTGACGTCGGCAAAGTCCGCCAGATAGGCCGGATGATCGAGCTCAGGCTGCACAAAGGGCACGGGCGACGCCTGGCGTGCGCCGGCAAGGAACGCGGCCACCTCGTTGAGCGAGGTCATGCCGTATACGGCCAGCCCCTGCACCGCCGCAGCTTCCGCCGCATTGTCCAAAGGGACGATCATTCCCTTTGCGCCCTCCTTTCTGGCCAGCAGCGCCAGAGGGAGCACGCCGGGCACGGCGCGCAGCTCGCCCGTCAAAGACAACTCTCCTGCCAGAAACCAGCCCTGCGCACAGCCTTCCGGCAGCGCCTCCGCCGCGCACAGCAGGCCCACGGCCAGGGGCAGATCGTAGGCGCTGCCTTCCTTGCGGCGATCGGCCGGGGCAAAGTTGACGGTGACGCGGGCCGGAGGCAGCCGGAATCCGCCTGCCCGGACAGCGGCAAGGACGCGCTCCCTGGCCTCGCGTACTGCGCCTTCAGCAAGCCCCACCATGACAAAGGCGGGCAGGCCCTTGCGGACCAGCTCCACTTCAAGGTCAACCCGAAAGCCTTCTACGCCTTGTACGCCACCGCAGCACAGCCGCGCGATCATATCCGCCTCCAGCGGTCCCGGGTTGTGCGCCGGATCCGCTCCTGAATTTTTTGCACAAACCAAAAATTTGCCGTGCCTTCTGCCTCCTTGTCAAGGCAGCCGCTCACACCTTGCCAAGCCAACTTTGAGTGGGTATAGTAAAAAAGAGTATGCGTCGCATGGCATGGCTGTACGCCGCCAGGACGCCACACACAAACCAAGCGGGAATATCATGTCCAAACTTGCCATTTTTCTCTGTAGCATTCTTGCGTTGATCATGCTTGCCGTCACGGTCGACACCGCTGACGCCGCCCGCTTCGGCGGCGGCCGCTCCTTTGGCGGGCGTTCGTTCATGTCGCGGCCGGCCACGCCGCCTGCCTCTACCTTCAATCAGACACGCGCCACCCGTGAAACGCCGAAGGCTACGGCCACGGCCCAGCGGCCCGGCATGGGCGGCATTCTGGGCGGCCTTCTGGCCGGCACCCTGCTCGGTTCGCTGTTTGGCGGCATGGGCGGCGGCTTCATCGGCGGCATTTTGAACCTCCTCATCCTTGGCGGCCTGATTTACCTCGTCTTCCGGCTGTTTGCCCGGTTGCGCGGCTCGCGCCAGCGTGCAGAACAGTCCTCGGCAGGCCCCGCCTTCGGCAACCTGCGCTATCAGACCCAGTCGCCGGGCGCGGGAGGTCCCGGCGCGCCACAGGCAGGACCGGGATGGGATCTGCTGACGGGCGGCGGATCCTCCACGGCAGCCCAGGAAGAGGCTCCTACGGTTGAAACGTCCGGCGTCCATGTCCCGGCGGGCTTTGACACCGAAGAATTCATCAAGGGCGCCAAGGCTGCCTACAACCGGCTCAACGCGTCGTGGGATCGCCGTGACCTTGACGACATCGCCCAGTTCACCACACCGGCCATGTTCAAGCTCCTTCAGGAACAGGCTGCCGAAGACTCCACTCCCGGCAAGACCGAAATCCTGCTCATCGACGCCCAGCTTGTGGACGTGCGGGAAGATCAGGGCGAACAGATGGCCTCGGTGTTCTTCAACGTCGTGCTCCGCGAAGACGCCCGGCAGTCTGCGCCGACAGACGTGCGCGAAATCTGGCATTTCGTGCGCCATGCCGACGGCACGGGCATGTGGCGGCTGGACGGCATCCAGCAGGTCCAGATGTAACGCCGGCGCCTTATTTTCAGGGACGGCCGCCCGGCCGTCCCGTCCTTACAGACGCCGCGTCATGCGGCGTCTGCCGTTTCTGCCAGGCGTGCAGTCCGGGCCGTGCGCGGCAGGCGTGTTTTTTGCGCTTGCATCCGGCGTGAAATAAGCGTACACACCGCCGCATGCGGCCTTACTGTCTGGCGCCGCACTCCCTCAAAAGCTCTTACCTCACAAATGGATAGCTGACATGAACGACGCAAAGACCCCGCGCGAGCCACGCCCTCCTTTCAAAAACCGAGAAGACCATGCGCCACGCCGGGACGCGCCGGCTCGTGACGGCTTCCGCCCCGCTCGGGGAGAACGCCCCGACCGCCGTGCCGGCGGCAATCACGACGACGCGTCGTCCCGCTCCCGCCGCGACGGCAAACGCCCCTTCTCCCGTCCTGAAAACGACGCCCAGGGCGCACCCCGCGCCCCGCGCAAAGGCGACAGCCTCGGCCCCCTGCGCGACGTGGACGAAGACATCCTCAAGCTGATTGTCCGGCGTGCGCGCCTGCTGGCCAGAATGCCGGAAAACGCTTCGCGCGAGCGCGCCCTGCGCACCCACTGGGAAGAACACGCCTCCCGCGTCAGCCGCGATCCACGGCTGATCCGCCAGCTGTTTGCCCTGCTGCAGGAAGTCAATGTTGCGGCGGAAGATTTGACCACAGGCGCATTCAACCTTGCCCCGTCCTCCTCCCCCGTACAGGCCGATCTTGCACTGCCCGGCTCTTCCCGTCAGGCGCGCCTGTACGCGGCCCTGGCCGCCGCATCGGGCGCAGAGACGACGATCAACAACGTTCTGCTCAACACGCCCCTTGTGGAATGCGTGAAGATGCTCGGCCAGCTCGGCGCGAGCGCCCGCTGGGATGAAATCGGCACTCCGCGGGTCCGCATTGCCGCTGGCAAAGGCTTTGCCGGCACCGAACAAAGCGGCGCTGTGCGCTCCGTCCTGGACAAAGTCCTGCATGCCGGGGAAGATCCGCTCAACCTCTATCTGCTCCTCTTTTTGATGCTCACCCGGCCGACCCGGGTCAAGATCCTGGGCGAAAGCAATCTGCGCTTTCTCGATCTGTCGCCGGTGCGTCATTTTCTGCCGCGCCTGGGGGCGCGCCTGTCCAGCGTGGTTCCGGGACAGGACGGCCTGCCTGTACGCCTTGAAGCCTCGGCGCTGCTGCCCTCTGCGGTGAACGTGCCCGGTGAGCTGCCCGACGACGCTGTCACCGCGCTGCTGCTGGCAACCCCGTTCTGGCACAAGCCGGTCACGGTGGATCTGGGCGCGTGCGCCCATGCCGGCGCGCTGCTGGACGAAGCAGAAGCCATCCTGCGCAGCTGCGGCTGTGAAATGACCCGTCAGGGCTTCACGCTGCGCGTGACGCCGGGGACGCTGCGCATGCCCGCTGCGCCGGCGCTTGCCATGACGCTGCCGCTGGCCTTTGCGCTGCTGGCCATGCCTGGCCTGAACGGCGGCCGGGTTGTCCTGCACGGGCAGTGGCCCGCCAGCGAACGGCTGGCAGCGCCGGCTGAAGCCCTGCTGCGCCGCGTTGTGGACCTGCGCATCGACGGCGGCACGGTGGAAAGCGCCCCTCTCGGGGATACGCCCCCGGCCTGGAGCTTTGACGATCTGCCTGTGGAACTGGCCGGACCGGCTCTGGCCCTGTTTGCCCATCAGCTGCCGGGCTCCGGCACAAAGACCTTGCCCTGCCTGCCCGAAGGCACCGACATGCTCCTTGCCGACGAGTTTTTGCTCCATCTGGGCTACACCCGCAACGGCCGCACGCTGGAGCCCGCGCCAGAAGCCGAACGGCTCCCCTGGGCCGCGCCGGACGTCTGGTGGGGCATCGGCTTTGCGCTGGCCGCCTTTACCCGGCGCGATCTGCGCCTGAGCAATCCCGGCAGCCTTACGGCGCTCATTCCGCCTTTCTGGACGGCTTACAACTCGTTGCCTGAACCGACGCTCGAACGGTCGCTTCCTGCCGTCTCCGACGAAGAGGCTCCCAGCGCTCCCGTGCGCCGGCGCATCCATTCCAAGGAGTTCCTGGCGGAAGAGGATCTGCCTCCTGCACTGGAGTACGACGACTAGCGCCAAACGGAGCGGTTTTGCGTCCGAACGGAACCGCTCCGGCAGGCACGACTTATCCCCGGCGCCGTGCGCACCGCGGCCTATGCGGCGCGCACAGCCAGCGGACCTGCTTGCAGTTTCTGCCCGGACATCGACGCGCTCAGGCCGCGCGGCAACAACGCGGCCCCATGCCGGGCATATTCAACCCGGGGCTTCCCCGGCCGGGAACGGACGCGCCGCAGGCGCTCCCGTTCCGCCAGGAGCGATACCCATGCGCACTCATCCCTGTATCCTGACGGTGGCTGGTTCAGACTCCGGCGGTGGCGCCGGCATTCAGGCCGATCTCAAGACCATGACCGTACTTGGCGGCTTTGGCATGAGCGTCATCACGGCGCTGACCGCTCAGAACGGACTTGGCGTCACAGGCATCCACGCTCCGGACACAGGCTTTTTGCGGACCCAGCTGCGGGCCGTGCTGGACGGCTTTCCTGTCAGAGCCGCCAAAACCGGCATGCTGTTTTCGGCTCCCATCATCGAAACGGTGTGCGCCGAGCTGCACGATCGGCCCTTTCCCCTGGTGGTTGACCCCGTCTGCGTCAGCCAGAGCGGCCACAAGCTGCTGCGCGACGACGCCGTGGCGGCCCTGCGGGAAGTCATGATCCGGGAAGCGGATCTGCTGACTCCAAACAAGCCCGAAGCAGAACTGCTGTCAGGGGTGGAAATCCGTTCCCTGGACGATCTGCGCAGCGCCGCAAAGACGTTGCTTGATCTTGGGGCACGGGCCGTCCTCATCAAAGGCGGCCACTTTGACGGCGAAGCCGGCAGCGACAAGACCACGCTGACCGACTGGCTGGCCCTGCCGGGACAGGACGTGATGGCCCTGTCGCACCCCAGAGTCGACACCATCAACAACCACGGGACGGGCTGCACGCTGTCGGCGGCCATCGCCACGTTCCTCGGGCAGGGTCTGGACCTTGCCGATGCCGTGCGCCGGGCCCAGGCCTATCTGGATATCTGCCTGAAACATTCCTATACGCCAGGCAAAGGCGTCGGCCCCGTCAACCACGCTGCGCCCTGGGAAGCAGACTGAGACATGAGCGTCTCTTTTCGGGTCAGCGAGGCCGAAGCCGGCCAAAAACTGCTGCAATGCCTTGTGCGGCGCGTAGAAGCCGCACAAGGCGAGCTGCACCGCTGGATCCGGACCGGCCAGGTCCGGGTGAACGGCGGCCGGCGCGGGCCTTTTGACAGACTGGAGGCAGGCGACGAACTGCGCCTGCCGCCCTTTGCCCGCCTGCTGCAGCCGTCCCAGCCCGCCCGGGACGGCGCGAAGCCGGATCTGCCCGTTGTCTGGGAGTCGCCTGATCTGCTGGTCGTCAACAAACCGGCGGGGCTGCCCACCCATCCGGGGACCGGTCACGACGACAGTGTCGTCACCCGGCTGCATGCCGCCATGCCGCCAGGCACGGCCTTTGCCCCCACCCCGGCCCACAGGCTTGACCGCGATACGTCAGGCGTGCTCCTCGTAGCCCGCAGCTATGCGGTCCTGCGCCGCCTGAACGACGCCTTTGCCCGGCACGACACCCTCAGCAAGGAGTATCTGGCCTGGTGCGCCGGACGCTGGGAACTGCCCTCCCCCCTGCGCCTTGAAGACCGCCTCGAAAAACGCGCAGACACGCCGGCCGGCCCGGAGAAAATGCATGCCTCCGACACAGGCCGGCACGCCGCCATGGATGTTGCTGTGCTGCGCGCCACCCGCCAGGCAACCCTGCTCAAAATACGCCTGCTGACCGGGCGCACCCATCAAATCCGCGTACAGCTGGCCTTGCGCGGGCATCCCATTCTTGGCGACGCCAAATACGGCAAGGCCCGGGCCTTCCCCCAGGGCTGCGCCATTCCCGGCCTGCTGCTGCACGCCTTCCGCCTGACGCTCGCGCCGGGATCCCCCGACGCCCAGACCTTCCTTGCCCTGCCGTCATGGCCTGAACCGTGGCGCGTCACGCCCGGCGACATTGCCGGCTGAGCCTTTTCCGCCTGCAACGGGCCCTGTCTGAAAACGCGCGGGCAAAAAGCCGCCCCCTGTGCAGCAAGCCGGCCTGTTCCTCCGGCCGTGCTCTTTTGAACGCTGTGCGCCGCTTGCGGGCGGCGTTCCGGTGCGTCCGGCCGCCCCCTCTGCCGGCGTTGTAAAGCGCCCGGAAGACCCGGCGTGCCGGACAGTGCCCGCCGCGGCATGACCGCAAAACCGGCTTTGCAACAGCCCCAACAGGGTGCGGACTGTTGCGGCCTCCTGCCAGTGCTGCACGCCTGCAACGCTGGCCGCACGCCCCCCCGCCGCCGTGCTCTGCCCGCAACAAGCCGCCTGCGTGGACGCAAGGCAGGACCGTGTTGCCCTGCTGGCGGCCATGGTTCTCATGGTCTTGACAATATGCCGGATTCATTATAGTTAAAATTCAAATTTGAATTTTAACACAACAGCGGACAAGGCACTGCCCCGGCTGCCGGGGAAATATGCCCGGTTTCTCAACCGGCGTCCGGCAGCAAGACGCCAGAGCGCGTCCGCGCGGTGCGGCGCCTGGCGCTCCTGCCGGCCCGTCCGCAGGAGTGCTGCCAAGGCAACACGCTGGAAAAGCGACTTCCGGCTCCGGCAGCGCGGGCCGCTGCCGGACCGGGCCGCTGCACCGCACGTTTCCCGCGTGGCGCAACAGACCACAACGACATGCCGCACCACGCGCAAAACGCCCCGGGCACGGGACAAGCCCCTGCACGAGGCACGAGGTATCGTATGAAAAAATGGCTGATTATCCTGCTTGTGCTCGTCGTGGCCGGCGCAGGCGGCTGGTACGGCTTCCTCTACCTGCATGGCGGCGCAGAGCCGTTTGTGCTTTACGGCAATGTGGACATCCGTCAGGTCTCGCTGGCCTTCAACAGCAGCGGCCGCATACGGGCCATGACCGTGGAAGAAGGCGATCAGATACATGCAGGCCAGGTGCTGGCCCGGCTTGACGACACCTCCCTGCGCCTGCAGGCCGACAAGGCCAGGGCCGACATCGCCGCGCTGGATCAGGCGCTGCTGCGCCTGCTGAACGGCACGCGGCCGGAAGAACTGGCCCAGGCCAGAGCCAGCGTGGCCGCCGCCCAGGCAGAAGCCACCTTTACCGCCCAGCAGCGCAGGCGCATGCAGGCGCTGTTTTCCGGCGGCAGCGGGCACGCCGTCAGCCGCCAGGAACTTGACAACGCCATTTCGGCTGACGACATGGCCACCGCCAAGCTGCGCTCTGCCCGCGAAGCCCTGCGCCTGGCAGAAATTGGCCCGCGTGACGAAGACATTGCGCAGGCCCGCGCTCAGCTGGAGAGCGCCAAGGCACAGCTGGCCATTCTGGAACACGACATTGCCGAAACCGTGCTGCTTTCTCCCTGTGACGGCGTCATCCGCTCCCGGCTTCTTGAGCCGGGCGACATGGCTTCGCCCCAGCGCGCCGTCTACCTGGTCGCGCTGACCAGCCCCAAATGGATCCGGGCCTATGTGTCAGAACCACAGCTCGGCCTCATCCATGAGGGCATGCGCCTGAGCGTAACCACTGACAGCTGGCCGGACGACCCTGTAACCGGCACTGTGGGCTTTATCGCCTCCGTTGCGGAGTTCACGCCCAAGACCGTGCAGACAGAAGAACTGCGCAGTGCGCTGCTCTATGAAGTGCGGGTTCTGGTGGACGATCCCGACAACCGGCTGCGCCTGGGCATGCCGGCCACCGTCCGCCTGGCAGACGAAGGGAGCGGCACCGCCCGGCGTCCCTAGCCGGTCCGGCTGCGGCGCGCCTGCAGGCCCGGACGTCATGCAGACAGAACAACAAGGCTGCCGCGCCCTGCAGACAGAGGCACCTTCCGGTGACAGGCCCGGGACTTGCACCACAAAGGAAACGACATGAAAGAACTGGCGATTCAGGCCCGCGACGTGCACAAGTCGTTCCGGATTAAGGAATCCGGACGGATCGTGCGGGCTGTGGACGGCGTGACGCTTGACGTGCCCACCGGCATGATCTCCGCTCTGGTGGGGCCGGACGGCGCGGGCAAGACAACGCTGCTGCGGATGATCTGCGGTCTGACGTCGCCAGAAAGCGGAACGCTTGCCGTGCTTGGCACCGACACGGCCGCGCACCCGCAGGCTGTCCAGGATCGCATCAGCTACATGCCCCAGCGCTTTGGGCTGTACGAGGATCTGACTGTCCGCGAAAACATGGAGCTGTATGCCGATCTGCACTGCGTCCCCCGGGAGCGGCGCGAGCAGCGCAACGCCCGGCTCCTGGCCATGATGGATCTCGACCGTTTTACAGAACGCCTGGCAGGGCGTCTTTCCGGAGGCATGAAGCAAAAGCTCGGGCTGGCCTGCACCCTTGTCCGTCCGCCGGATCTGCTGCTGCTGGACGAGCCCACCGCCGGCGTGGATCCGCTGTCGCGCCGGGAGCTGTGGAGCATCCTCAGGCAGCTTGAGAAGGAAGAGTCGCTGACGGTGCTGGTCAGCACCGCCTACCTGGATGAAGCAGCCCTCTGCAAGCAGGTTTTCATCATGCACGAAGGGCAGCTGATCGCGCAGGGCACGCCTGACGAGCTGGCGTCGCTGGCCGCAGGACGCTGCTTTGACGTAACCCTGCCGCCCGGGATGGCGGCCCGCACAGTACAGGCTGCGCTGCTTGACGATACCGCAACCGTGGCCGACGCCGTCCCGGCGGGCGGCCTTGTGCACTGCATGCTGCGCCGGAATGCCGACGCCGGCGCGCTGCACGCGCGCTTCGGGCTGACCGCGCACCCTGTGCCGCCCACGCTGGAAGACGGTTTCATGCTGCTGCTGCGCGAACGGCAGAAAGAGGCGGCGCAAGCCCATGGCCCTGCTGAAGAAGACGGCCGCGCCGCAGTCCAAGGCACCCTGCCGGGCAGTCCCGCGCGCGGCTCCGGCGCGCCCGGCAGCACCGCCTTTTCCCGTCATGTGGGCGCTTCCGTGCAGGACGGACAACAGGCCGCTCCGGCAGACAACGCTGCCGGAGCCACAGACGGCGCGGCAGGCGACGTGGTGATCGAGGTGCGCGACCTCGTCAAGCGCTTTGGCTCGTTCACGGCTGTGGACAGCACGTCCTTCTGCGTCCGCAGGGGCGAAATTTTCGGCCTGCTCGGGCCCAACGGCGCAGGCAAGACCACCACCTTCCGGATGCTGTGCGGGCTGTTGCCCGCCACCAGCGGCCTGTTGCGGGTTGCCGGCAACGACCTGCGCACGGCCAGGGCCCAGGCCCGCGCCAATATCGGCTATGTGGCCCAGAAGTTTTCTCTGTACGGCACGCTGACCGTCGAGGAAAACCTGCAGTTTTTTGGCGGCATCTACAACCTGCACGGCCGGCGGCTGCGCGAGCGGATCGCCACCGTGCGCCGGCAGTTTGATCTGCGCGAAGAAAACGGCCTGCCGTGCAACGCCATGCCCGGCGGATTCCGCCAGCGCCTGGCCATGGCCGCCGGACTGCTCCACGAGCCGCAAATCCTGTTCCTTGACGAACCCACAAGCGGCATTGACGCACTGGCCCGGCGCGCCTTCTGGCGGCAGATTACCGAGCTTGCAGCCGGCAGCACCACCATCATCATCACCACCCATTTTATGGAAGAAGCCGAATACTGCGATCGCATGGTCATCCAGGACGCCGGGAAAATCCTGGCCCTGGGCACGCCCGGCGACGTGCGGCGTCAGGCCGGTCCGGACGTGAACAGCATGGAAGAAGCCTTCATCCGCATTGTCGAGCGGCATCGGGCCGCCCGGGCAGGAGCTGAACAATGAACGCCACCGCTTCCGTCAACGCCTTCCTTGTCCGCCTCGGCGCGCTGACGCGCAAGGAATTCCGTCAGCTCTGGCGGGACAACAGCAACATCCTGATCGGCATCGTCCTGCCCATCATCCTGATTCTGCTGTTTGGCTATGCCATTTCCCTTGACGTGAAGCACGCGCCCATCGCCCTCGTCATGGACGACGATTCTCCGCTGGCGCGGGACGTGCTCAGCGGCCTGCACGGCGAATATCTGTCCCCGCGTCCGGTGCCGTCCATGCGGGAGGCGGAACGCCTTCTCAGAAACCGCGAAGTGGACGGCATTGTCCGCCTGCCTGCCAATTTTGCCGAACAGCTTGCCGCCGGTTCCGCCCAGGTGCAGCTTGTGTTGTACGGGACGGATCCCACCAGCGCCACGGCCATCCGGGGTTATGTCAGCAGTGCGCTCAACCTCTGGGTGCTGCGCAACAGCGACCGCGGCGGCCCCGCGCCCGGCGTCTTTGCAGACAGCACGTCCACAGGCCGCGTTGAAGTTCTCGATCGCCTGTGGTTCAACGCGGCCAACTCCAGCATGTGGTACCTTGTGCCGGGCCTTGTGGTCATCATCATGACCCTTGTCGGCGCGTTCATGACCGCGCTGGTCATGGCGCGCGAATGGGAACGGGGCACGCTTGAATCGCTGTTTGTCACGCCTGTGCACAGGACGGAAATCCTGCTTTCCAAAATCATTCCCTATTTTCTGGTCGGCATGATCGGCTTTTTCCTGTGTCTGCTTGCTGCGCGCTTTTTGTTCCGGGTGCCTTTGTACGGTTCGCTTGCCGTGCTGCTGCTGACGTCCATGCTGTATCTTATTGTCTCTCTGGCGCTGGGCCTTGTGCTTTCCGCTCTGACAAAAAAACAGTTTCTTGCCAGTCAGCTCGCCCTGTTTGCCACCTTTCTGCCGGCAGTCATGCTTTCGGGCTTTCTGTTCGACCTGCGCTGCGTGCCGCCTCTGGTCCGCTATGTGGGGCAAATCCTCCCCGCCACCTACTACATGGAACTCATCAGGACCCTGTTTCTTGCCGGCAACATCTGGCCGCTCATTCTCAAAAACAACTGCGTGCTGCTGGGCTACGCCGTCCTTTTTTTGATCCTGGCATACGCAGGCACGCCCAAGAGGCTTTTCCGATGATCATGCTGCTCAACTGGCTCCGGCGCCTGCGGGTTCTGTGCCGCAAGGAACTGCTGGCCATCCTCAAGGATCCGGCCAGCCGCATCGTGCTTGTGCTGCCCGTCATCGCCCAGACCATTCTGTTTGGCTATGCCGCGACCTTTGATCTGGACGAAGTCCCCTACGCCGTCCTTGACGACAGCCATGGCGCCACCTCAACGCGCATCCTGGCCAAGATGGACGGCTCGGGCATTTTCCGGCGCGTGTCCACGCTGCGCGTTCCGGCCGACATTGCCGACTGCGTCAGCGCGGGCGAGGCGCTGCTTGTGCTGCATATTCCCTCCGATCTGGAATCGCGGCTTGCCACAGGCAACACCGCACCTGTCCAGGCCATCCTTGACGGACGCAACTCCACCACTGCCAGCGTCGCCCTGACGTATCTGAACGGCATTGTCGAAAGCGTCAACAGCGAGCGGGGAGCCGGCCAGTCTCTGCGTCTGGAAACCCGCGCCTGGTTCAATCCCAATCTGGAAACGCGCTGGAACATCGTCCCCGGGCTCGTTGCCACGCTCAGCATGATGCAGGTCATCATGCTTGCCGGGCTGAGCGTCACCCGCGAACGCGAACAGGGCACCTTTGATCAGCTGCTGGTGACCCCCCTGTCGCCGCCGGAAATCCTGATTGGCAAGGCGCTGCCGCCCATGTTTGTGGGACTGGTACAGGCCACCCTCATCCTGATTGTCTGCCGGTTCTGGTTTGGCATTCCCTTTGCCGGATCTCTAAAGACACTGTACGCCTGTCTGACGCTGTTCATCCTCAGCTGTGTGGGCATCGGCCTGTCCATCTCGGCCGTGTCGCGCTCCATGCAGCAGGCGCTGGTCTACACCTTTGTGCTTATCATGCCGCTGATCCTGCTCTCGGGGCTGGCCACTCCCATTGCCAACATGCCCAAAGCGCTTCAGCTGCTCACCTGGATCAACCCGCTGCGCTTCATGCTGGACTGCGTGCGGCGCATTTATCTGGAAGGCGCCGTCATGGCCGATTTGGTTGTGAACTGCGTCCCCATGGCCGTGGTGGCTGCCCTGACGCTGCCGCTGGCCGCCTGGCTGTTCCGCAACCTGGACTGAGGTATACGTCATGCCTACCCTGAACGCCCGCCGCACCGGCCGTGCCCCCCGTGACGACGGCGACACCACCAGAGCCCGCATTCTGGAGGCCGCCGGACAACTGTTTGCCGAACGGGGCTACGCCGACACCACAAGCAAGGCCATCTGCCTGCGCGCCAAAAGCAACCCGGCCGCCGTCAACTACCATTTCGGCAGCCGCGACGCCCTGTATATGGCCGTTCTGGAAATCGCCCATACGCACATGATGAGCCTGGATTTTCTCATCCATCTGGCTGACTCGCCCGTCTCCCCGCGCGAAAAAATCGAGCAGCTCATCGACGGGCTGATTCTGAACCTGCGCAACCCGCGCGGCTGGCAACTGCGGCTCTGGGCCAGAGAAATCATCTTTCCCACGCCGCTGTTTGCCGCCTGCGTGGCGCGCAACGTCATGCCCAAGGTCGGCATTGTCCACGCACTGCTCGGCCAGTACATGGGACTGCCCGCCGACAGCCCCGCCGTGCACTGTGGCGTGGTCAGCCTCATGGCGCCCTGCATGGGGCTGCTCATTGCCGACAGAGATTTGAAAGATTCGCTGATCCCGGCCCTGCGCCTGCCGCCCAAGGAACTGGCGCGGCATATCAAAATCTTTCTGTTCGCAGGACTTCAGGGCTGTATCGAGGCCGCAGCCGCGCAAAAAAACGGCCCGGCGCGTCCGACGGACGCCGCATAGCCGTTACTATCCAGAGGCGTGTGCTCCGGCGTGCCCGCTCAGGCCGGACTCAGACACGCCAGTGCGTCATTTCCGCCTCAGCGCACAACACCACGCGTTCGATGCCGGTCCGGCTTTCTCCGCGCGGGCAGCGGTGTACAGGTCCGCCCCAAAACGCCTTTCAGGCAGCCCGCATCCTGACCTGCGCAGATCATTGCGGCTGTCCGGCGTGTTCTGCCTGCCCCGCAGAAAAGCGTCTTCCAGCCTGCAGAGATTTGGAATGGCGCCCCCGGCCGGCATTGCCGCAGCACGCCTGCCCGCCCTTTTCCACAAGAAAAACCGCGTCAGGCACACGCGCCGGCACGGCCCCGAAGAAAAACGCTCCCGCAGCCGCCGTGCCTCTGGTTGTCCGGTGCAGCCGCCGCTGCCTCAGGAAGCGGCAGGCCTTCACGCCGCTGCCGGCCGTCTGCGGCCCATACAAAAAAACGGGGCACCGTCCCGGCAGCAGCCCGCCGGTATCCGTGCCCCCCATTCTCCCGCCCGGCAGCGGCAGCGCCGCGCTACGCCCGCCGGACGCGCAGCGTCAGCGCCTTCAGGTAGGCAGTCTCGGGCATGGCCGGATGCACCGGGTGATCCGGTCCCTGATAGCCCTTGCGCACAAGCTGTCCGAACAGGCCCCGCCGGGCCAGGCTCTGTGTCAGCAGGTGTTGCAGGGTGTCGGTTTCCAGATGGTGCGAACAGGAGCAGGTGATCAGCGTGCCCCCGTCTTCCAAAAGCTGCAGGCCCAGATCGTTGACCCGGCGGTAGGCCGCAAGCCCCTGCGCGGCGTCCTTGCGGCGCTTGATGAAGGCCGGCGGATCAAGACACACAAGATCAAAACGCCGGCCCGCGTCGCGCAGTTCGGCAAGCAGCGTGAGCGCGTCGCCATGCAGGCGCTCCACGCCAGCCTCAGGCGCTGTGCGGTGCAGGTTGGCCCCGGCGGCATCCAGCGCGGCGGAGGAAGCGTCAAGGAACGTGACTTCCCGCGCCCCGCCTCGCGCGGCCATGACGCCAAACCCGCCGGCATAGCAGAAGGCGTCAAGCACACGCGGGCCGGCGTGCCGTGCGGCTTCAAGCCGGTTGAACCGCTGGTCGTAAAACCAGCCTGTCTTTTGCCCTCCCTGCTCCGGGGCCATGGGCGCGCGGAAGGTCACGCCGTTTTCCACAAGCTCCACCTCGTCGGGAAGCGTCCCCAGCACGGTTTCCGTCTCGCGCGGCAGGCCCTCAAGGCTGCGGGAAGCGGTGTCGTTGCGCAGCACAATGACTGACGGACGCACCAGATCCGTCAAAACCTCCAGCACGGTCTGACGAAGGCGTTCCATGCCCGCGGTGTTGAGCTGGACACTCAGAATATCGCCAAAGCGATCAACCACCAGTCCGGGCACAAAGTCGCCCTCGCTGTGGCAGAGCCGGTAGCAGGGCGCGTCAAACAGGCGCTTGCGCAGATCCAGCGCGTCCGTCAGCCGCTTGCGGAGCAGATCCGCGCCCGGCTCTTCGCCCGGCGTGCGGATCAGCAGGCGAACGGCAATCAGCGAGGCGGGATTGACGCAGCCTGTGCCCAAGGGCGTCCCCGACGCGTCGCACAGCGTCACAGGCTCGCCAGGTTCAAAAGAGGTCAGGGGCGCGCGGGCAACGTCGACTTCGTTGCTGAACACCCACAGGTGTCCGGCGCGGATCCGGCGGTCTTCACGCTTTTTCAAAAACAGTTGACGCATCGCGATCTCCGTGGTGCGGGGCGGCAGGTCGTGCGGCCTCCCCGGTTGCGGGGCCTGAGGCTCAACGGCCCAGAAGGAAAACGTAAACCCAGACAGCCGTGTTGATCAGCATGGAAAGCAATATGGCGGCCGAAGCCATGTCCTTGGCCGCCTTGATCAGCGGCCGGAATTCCGTAGTGACCAGATCGCAGGTCTTTTCGACGGCGCTGTTCAGCAGCTCCACAATCATGGTGCCGCACCACAGCCCCAGCACCAGCAGCCACCGGCCAAAACCTGCCCCGGTCACAGCCAGCGCAACAACAAGCACTGCAAAAACAAGGCATTCCTGCCGGAAGGCGCGTTCGCCGCGCCAGGCAATGGCCAGGCCCGAAAGCGAATGCCGCAGCGCTGCCGCCAGCGGACCGAACTGAAAATCAATGGATTGCATGGCGTATCCTGAAACTGAGTTAAGCAAACGGCAGCAAAGGAACAGACGGGAGGCGCCCCGTTGCAAAGGAACTGCCCTTCTTTTTCTCCGGCCCCGGCGGCCTTCCTGGAACGTTGGCCGTTAAGGGAGAATGACGGGGAGGCTCCGGCCGGGATGTTCAGCCTGTCGCTTCCGGTTGTGCAACGGCTGTTTTCTGCCGCTGCCGTGCTGTGCGTCCATGGCCTTGGCGCCTGCAGCGGTGCAGGCTCCGTGCCGGAACCCGGCGCAGGGGCCTGTGCTCCGCGTCCGGACAGCCAGCGGACAGGCTTTGCCGGACGGCACGTTGTTGCCGCGGCGGTCAGGCTGCACAGCCCGCCACGTCACGGCAGGAGGGCTGTCCCGCTTGTCCGCGCGGCTTCTGTCCCAGGCGTTGCGGAAAAAAGAGGAGCGGCCCGGGGGAAAGGGGGAGAGGAGGCCCCCCTTTGCAAAGAGACTTCTCCCCTCCCCCCTGGTTGCCGTCTGTCCGCCCCGGCCTTACGCGCCAAGCGCCTGGCGCAACAGCGCAAAGGCCTCGTCAATGCCCGCGGGGTTGGAGCCGCCGGCCTGGGCCTGATCCGGACGCCCGCCGCCCGAGCCGCCCATGGGGACGGCCACGGTCTTGATGAGCGCGGGCGCGGTGAAGCGGCCGTGCAGAGCCTTGGGGACATACAGGATGAGCGCCGCTTTGCCGTCGGGGTTGTCCGCATCGGGCGCGGCCAGGCAGACCACGCCGTTCACATGCTTGGAACGCACGTCGTCCATGACTTCGCGCAGGGTCTTGACCGGCATGGGTGCAAGTTTGGCCGTGACCAGCTCAATGCCATTGACGGTTTCTTCGTTCATGGCGTTGCCCTGGCTGGAGGCGGCCACGGCCTTGTCAAGGTCGCGCCGGAGCTGCCTGTTTTCCTTGAGCAGCCCGTCAACGCGGTTCAGCACGTCGTCGGGGCGGCTTTTCAACAGTCCCGAAAGCGCATGCAGCTGCGAACGCTGGGCGGCCATATACCGGAACGCGTTCCAGCCCGTCAGCGCTTCAATGCGCCGCACTCCTGCGGAAATGCCCGACTCCGAAAGAATGACAAACAGTCCGGCCTGACCGGTGGAAGTCAGGTGCGTGCCGCCGCAAAGCTCCACGGATTCGGTGTGTCCTTCCCTGCCCACGGTCAGCACGCGGACTTCGTCGCCGTATTTTTCGCCAAACAGGGCCATGGCTCCGGAGTCCAGCGCCTTTTCGCGCGGCATGAGCTGCGCGGTCACCGGATAGTCGGCCATGATGGCGGCGTTGACTTCGTGCTCCACCCTGGCCACTTCCTCGGGCGTCATGGGAGCGATGTGCGAAAAGTCAAAACGCAGCCGTTCGGGCGAAACGAGCGAACCGGCCTGCCGGACGTGATCGCCAAGCACCCGGCGCAGCGCCGCGTGCAGAAGGTGCGTGCAGGTGTGCGAACGGGCCGAGGCCTGCCTGCTTTCGGCGTCGACATGCAGGCCAACTTCCTGATCGGGGAGGAGTTCGCCTTCTTCAACGCGGATCTTAAGCACAGTCAGCTCTGCCGAAGGCTTGAGGCTGTCGAGAATGGCCGCCTTGCCGGCAGGGGCGTCAATACGGCCGGTGTCGCCCGTCTGGCCGCCGGACGCGCCATAGAAGGGGGTGCGCTCCGTCACCACATAGCCTTCTGCACCGGCGGGCAGGCTGTCTGCCGGCAGGGCGTCGGCATCGAGCAGCGCCACGACCCTGGCGGTGGCGTTCAGTTCCGTGTAGCCGACAAATTCGCTCTTCAGTCCGTCAGCCAGCAAAGAGGCAAAGCGCGCCCCCAGATCCTTTTCTCCGGAGCCTTTCCAGTTGGCCCGAGCGCGCCGGCGCTGTTCGAGCATGGCGGCGGTAAAGCCGGCCTCGTCCACGGCAAAGCCGCGCTTGCCGGCAATGTCGTTGACGATGTCGATGGGGAACCCGTAGGTGTCATAGAGCTTGAACAGCACGTCGCCAGGCAGGGTCTTGTCCGCCTCGCGCGCGCTCATTTCGCTTTCCAGCAGGGCCAGGCCCTTGTCGAGGGTCTGGCTGAAGCGCTCTTCCTCCTCGCGGATCACGCGGGCCATGAACTCGGCACGCCCGGTCAGTTCGGGGTACTGGCCGCCCATGACTTCCGCAACCTTGAGCGCCGTCTTGTACAAAAACGGTTCCTGCATGCCGATCAGCCGGCCAAAACGGAACGCCCGGCGGATGAGCCGGCGCAGGATATAGCTGCGGCCTTCGTTGGAAGGCAGAATGCCGTCAGCAATCATGAAGGCGATGGCCCGGCTGTGGTCGGCAATGACGCGCAGGGCAGTGTCGGTGTCTGGATCCTCGTGGTAGCGCACGCCGGCAAGCGAGGCCATGTACTGAATAAACGTCTGGAACAGATCCGTATCGTAGTTGGAGCGCACACCCTGGCAGACGGCGGCAATGCGTTCGAGGCCCATGCCCGTGTCAATGGAAGGATGAGGCAGGGGCGTGCGGGTGCCGTCCGCCGCCTGGTCATACTGCATGAACACAAGGTTCCAGATTTCCAAAAACCGGTCACAGTCGCAGGTGCCTATGCCGCAGTTGGGGCCGCAGGCCATGTCCGCACCCTGATCCACATGAATTTCGGAACAGGGACCGCAGGGCCCTGTGTCGCCCATGGACCAGAAGTTGTCCTTTTCGCCCAGCCGGTAAATGCGCGACGGATCGACGCCGGCCACGCGAACCCAGAGATCAAAGGCTTCGTCGTCGTCCTTGTACACGGTAATATACAGCTTTTCACGCGGGATGCCGAGTTCCTTGGTCACAAAGTCCCAGGCCATGCGGATGGCGTCTTCCTTGAAATAATCGCCAAACGAAAAGTTGCCGAGCATTTCAAAGAAGGTGTGATGGCGGGCGGTGCGGCCCACGTTGTCAAGGTCGTTGTGCTTGCCCCCGACGCGAAGGCACTTCTGCGCAGTGGTGGCGCGGCTGTAGTCGCGTTTTTCCTGACCAAGAAAAACCTTCTTGAACTGCACCATGCCCGCGTTGGTGAACAGCAGGGACGGATCGTCGCGCGGGATGAGCGAAGAGGACGCCACTTCACGGTGATTGTATTTTTTAAAATGATCCAGAAATTTACGCCTGATATCCTGGGCTGTAAGCATGCTGGTTCCTGTCGTGTGCTGTGTGTTGGCCCGTCCGGCCGCGCCAGCAGCATGGCGGGGCAGAACGGGCGTGGGTTGTCTGGCAGACGCTGCTGCCTGCCAAAAAAATGCGGCCGGGCGCGGACGCGATTGCCCCTGAAAAACGTCTTTTCAGGGGCAACGCGGACCGGGTCGGATGCCGTTGCAGGGCCGCCACGCCGAAGGCGTCGCCCCGGCCGGCCGCAGAGCGGGCGGCAAGGGGCGTTCGGGCGGCGCTACTGTTCGTCGCTGTATGCCAGATCGTCCATATAGCCGGCGTCGGCCGGTTCGCCGGGCATGTCGGCGTCGTCGCCGGAAACAACGGTTTCGTTGGGGTGCATGCCAAGATGTTCGATGACCTTGGCTTCGATGGCGTTGCGCAGTTCGGGCGTCTCGTCAAGCAGCGCCCGGACCTTTTCCTTGCCCTGGCCGAGCTTTTCGGCGCCAAAGGCAAACCACGCGCCGCTTTTGTCGATAATCCCGAGCTCCACGCCAAGATCGATGAGCTCGCCGGAGCGCGAAATGCCCTGCCCCCAGATGATGTCGAACTTGGCTTCGCGGAAGGGCGGGGCCATCTTGTTCTTGACCACCTTGACGCGCGTCAGCGATCCGTAGGCTTCGTCCTTGTCCTTGAGGGTCTGGATCTTGCGGATGTCCATGCGGACCGAGCTGTAGAACTTGAGCGCGTTGCCGCCGGTGGTGGTTTCGGGGTTGCCGTAGCCGGTAGTGCCGATCTTCATGCGGATCTGGTTGATGAAGATCACGGCCGTGCGCGACTTGTGGATGGTGCCGGTCAGCTTGCGCAGGGCATGGCTCATCAGGCGGGCCTGACCGCCCACCTGCGTTTCGCCCATGGCGCCTTCCAGTTCGGCCTGAGGAATGAGCGCGGCCACCGAGTCGATGACCACCAGATCCACGGCCGCAGAGCGCACGAGCATGTCGGCAATTTCCAGCGCCTGTTCGCCGTGGTCGGGCTGCGAAATGAGCAGTTCGTCAGTTTTGACGCCAAGCCGCTTGGCATAGGTGACGTCAAGGGCGTGCTCGGCGTCGATGAACGCGGCGGTGCCGCCGGCCTTCTGGCATTCGGCGATAATGTGCAGAGTAAGCGTCGTCTTGCCTGAAGACTCGGGGCCGTAGATTTCAGTCACACGTCCCCGGGGAATGCCGCCAATGCCCAGCGCCAGGTCAATGCCGATGGATCCTGTGGGGATGACGGGCACCTGAACGTGGACGTCGTCGGAAAGGCGCATCACCGCGCCCTGGCCAAAGCGGCGTTCGATAGTGGCCAGCGCTGTCTGCAACGCCTCGCGGCGCGCGTCTTCAGGGGACAAAGTGGGCTTTTTTGCCATGTCAGTCTCCATAAGGGCCAAAAGCGCGTTCGTCCGGCCCTGCTGTGGGAAGCGGAGTCCAACCTCCGCAGGTTGAAAAAATTCCGGTCATTCAAGCAGTCCCTGCTCCGCCATGCCGCCGGGCATGCGCAGATGCCGGTATGCACGGGCGGTGGCCATGCGGCCGCGCGGCGTGCGCTTGAGAAAACCGCACTGGATCAAGTAGGGTTCGTAAATTTCTTCCACCGTGCGGACCTCTTCGGCCACGGCGGCCGCCAGGGTCTTCACGCCAACAGGACCGCCATTGTAATATTCAATGAGCACCCTGAGGAGCTTGCGATCCATCTGGTCCAGGCCGAACTCGTCCACGTCCATCCGGTTGAGCGCGTTTCTGGCCTGTTCGGTGTCAACAATTCCCTTGCCGAACACGGCGGCAAAATCCCGCACCCGGCGCAGCAGGCGGTTGGCAATGCGCGGCGTCCCCCGGGAACGGCGGCCGATTTCCAGCGCGCCATCCTCGGTAACGGGCACGTCAAGAATCCGCGCCGAACGCAGCACCACGCGGGCGAGCTCTTCCGGAGTGTAATATTCAAGCCGGCTGATGATCCCGAAACGATCGCGCAGCGGCGACGAAATCAGGCCGATGCGCGTGGTCGCGCCCACCAGCGTAAACGGCTCGAGATCAATTTTGACCGTCCTGGCCGCCGGCCCCTGGCCGATGACCAGATCGAGCTTGAAATCCTCCATGGCGGGATAGAGAATTTCTTCCACCGCAATGGGCATGCGGTGTATTTCGTCCACAAACAAAATGTCGTGCCGGGACAAATTGGTCAGGATGGCCGCCAGATCGCCGCTGCGCTCCAGCACAGGGCCGGACGTGCAGACCAGGTTGACGCCCAGTTCCGCTGCCATAATCTGGGCAAGCGTGGTTTTGCCAAGCCCCGGATTGCCGTGGAACAGCGTGTGATCCATGGCCTGACCGCGCTCGCGCGCGGCATTGAGGTACACGCGCAGGTTGGCGCGCAGCTCCTCCTGCCCGATGAAGTCTTCAAGCCGCGTGGGGCGGATGGACTCTTCTGCCGCGACGCGGCCGGGTGCAGACGGCGCCTCGCTGCCGCCAGCCCCGCCGAACAAATCCTGAGCGTCGCTCATCGGGATTCTCCCTGCCGGATGCGGGCCATGGCTTTCAACGCGGCCCGCAGGGCTCCGCTGACGTCAAGATCCGGCTCGTCGTGCAGGATCTGCTTGATGACCGGCCCGGCTTCAATTTCGCTGTAGCCAAGCCCCTCAAGGCCCGTCAGCGTGTCGCGGTAAACGCTTCCCGGACGCGGACCGGCACCGGCAGGCGCAGCCAGCGCCGGACAGTCTTCGACCTTGAGCTTGTATTTCAGCTCCAAAAAAATATGCTGCGCGGTCTTTTTGCCAATGCCCGAAACCCGCGTCAAAGGCGTGGGGTCGTCGTCAAGCACGATACGCCGCAGATCGTCCGGGCGAAAAACCGACAGAATGCCCAGCGCCGTGCGCGCGCCCACCTTGGACAACGAAATGAGCGTTACAAACGTTTCGCGCTCGTCCCACGTCTCAAAGCCAAACAGCTCCTGCGCGTCCTCGCGCACGATAAACGAGGTATAAAACGCCACCTGCGCGCCTTTTTGCGGCAGGCGCGACACCGTATGCAGCGGCAGCGACACTTCATAGCCGACGCCTGTGGCAGTGATCACCACCGCAGTGTTTGCCCCTGTTTGGTCAAGGCGACCTTCAAGATATGCGATCATGGCCGAACCATAGCCGATTTCAGGTTGGTATGGAAGAGCGCTGCGCGCCCGGCTCCGGCGCTTAAAACGGCGCTCCCCGCGCATTCCGCCATGCCCCGGCGGCTGCCGTGCCCGCATCCGCGCCAGCCGCGCCACAAAAACTGGCGTTTAGGCAAACACTCCGTGTTCCCAGAGGATTTTCAACCCTATGCCAATCAGGACCACGCCGCCGGCCACGCCTGCGTACCGTCCGAACAGCGCCGCCCGGGACAGGCGCTGCCCCAAAAACAGCCCCAGCGCAGTCAGCCCGGCACAAACCAGCCCGATGACGACGGACGGCATCCAGATCGGCACGCGGATCAGCGCAAACGACAACCCCACGGCCAGCGCGTCAATGCTGGTAGCCACAGCCAGCAGCAGCAGGCTCGTGCCCCGGGAAGGATCCTTTTTGGGCGGCGCGCAGGGTCCGTCGTCATCCGGATTGTGCTGCAGCCCTTCGCGCAGCATGGATCCTCCAATCCAGGCCAGCAGCACAAAGGCAACCCAGTGATCCCAGTTTTCGATGAAACTGCGCACCGAAAGCCCCAGCGCCCAGCCTATCACCGGCATAAGAAACTGAAACAGGCCAAACGCCAGCGACATGCGGAAGTAATGCCCGGCGTCCGGCCGGCGCAGGGCGCAGCCGGCCCCCACGGACACGGCAAACGCGTCCATGGCCAGTGCCAGGGCCAGCATCAGAACCGCCACGGCGCTCATGCCAAAAGCTCCGCAGGACAGGGACCGCGCCAGGTGACCCGCCCGTGATCCAGCCGCAGCAAATGCGTGATGGTCGGGATAAGATCTTCGCGACGGTGAGAGACCAGCACGATCTGCACCCCCTGATCCATCAGGGCGTCAATCAGTTCCAGCACGTGGTCGCGCGCAGCGGGATCCAGGCCCGAACACGGCTCGTCCAGCAGCAGCAGATCCGGCGAGCCAATCAGAGCTCTGGCCAGCAGAAGCCGGCGCATTTCGCCTGTGGAACAGCGCCGGATGGAACGCCGGGCCAGATGCTCGACGCCCAGCAGGCGCATACAGAAATGGGCTTCGTCAAGTTCGTCGGAGGCAATGGCGCGATACACGCCCACGCTGTTGTCAAGCCCCGAAAAAACCAGCTCCTCACCTGTGATGTCGTAGGTATAGGTGGCCTGCTGCAAGTCCGAAACAAGCCGGATCCCCTTGCGGATGCACTCGAGCTTGACCTGCTCGCCGCCCTGTCTGGGCAGCCAGCGGCGGACGCTGCCGCCCACAGCGGCAAATTCGTCGCCAGCCACAAGGCGCATGAGTGTGGACTTGCCCGCGCCGTTGTCGCCCAGCACGGCCCAGTTCTGGCCGGGCTCGATGGTCCAGTCGATGTTGTGCAGCACGGGCGTTCCGCTGAGATATACGGTGGCGTTGAGGATTTCGATCCGCGCGCCTTCGCCGTGCTTGACGCCGGACAGCTGGGGCGTGAGGTCAATGCCGCAGTCGGAAGAAACCGCAAGCCGGACGCCGGGTTTGCCGGGCAACACGCGATCCGAAACGATGCGGCCGTGCTCCATGCAGATTTCGCGGTGCATCCAGTCGGGGAGCGTTTCGGGACGGTGCGTGCTGATCAGCAGGGTGGTCATCTCCGCAGCCTTTTCCAGCATGGCCAGCAGGCGCAGGCGCGAATCGGCGTCAAGGCCGTCGGTCACTTCGTCAAGCAACAGCGCCCTGGGCCGGCGGATGAGCCCCCGGGCCACCAGCAGGCGGCGCAGCTCGCCCTGCGACAGTTCGGGAACCCTCCGCGCCAAAAGCGGTTCGGCATCCAGCTGGGCTGCCAGATCATGGATGCGCGCCTTGTCTTCGCCTTCCGCGTGCCGCAACACATAAATGGCTTCCGAAATCCCTCCGAAAACCAGATCCTCCCCGGTGATGTCCCAGCCCTGCAGCAAAATGCGCTCCTGCTGGGCCGGCGCAATCAGCGAGACCATGCTCCGGCCAGCCAGCGGGGACGTTTCGGGTCCGCTGGCCGTATGCCAGACAATGCGGCTTTGGCTGTCCTGATCCGGCCATTGTTCGCCGCGCAGCAGGCGCAGCAGCGTGGACTTGCCCGCGCCGTTGCCGCCGCGCAGGGCAAGGTGCTCCCCGACACGCAGGGACAACGTCACGTCATCAAGGGCGCGCAGGCCCTGATAGGTCACCCGGGCGTCGGTGACATCGATGAGAGGAGAACAAAATTCCATACCGGTAAACTCCAAAGACAGTCGTTGCAGAAAGTCTGAATCGCACGCCAGCGCCGTGGCGCTGCACAAAAAACGCCATCCTGCCGGGGCCGTGCCGTGGCGTTGCCGGCAACGCGCCATGCCCCAAGGCCTTACCGGCCGCCAAACGCGGCAGCGGGGCCCGTGCGCTGTGCAGGACCGGACGCGCCTGAACCCGGCTCCGGCAGCGGCTTGCTAAAAGGCCTGATCGTATGCCTTGCGGCACACAAAATACCGGCTGGTGGCATACCCGTAACTGCGCGCGTACTCAGCCAGCCGGTCAAAATTCCAGCCCAGCTGTTTGACGTTGTGGGCGTCAGAGGCAAAGGTAATGGGCAGCTCCAGATCGGCGGCCAGGCGCATGATGCGGGGTCCCGGATAGATTTCGGCGCAGGGCTTGCGCAGCCCGGCTGCCGAGATTTCCATGGCCATGCCCGAGGCCTTCATGGCCATGAGCGCGCGCCGGACCTTTTCCATATTGCCGGCGTCGTCAAGCCAGGCGTTGAAGCGGTCCACGCTGAAAATCTTGATGATGTCCGGATGGGCCGCCACATTCATGATCCGGCTGCCGGCCATGTCGGCCAGGGCCCGGAAATAGGCGTCATAGCGCTCGTAGCAGACCTCGTCCGACACGTCCCAGTCGCCGGCGCTGGCGTCAAAGCCCCAGTGCCCGAGAAAATGGACGCTGCCGATCAGATAGTCCCAGGGTTCCGAGGCGGCCACCCGCTCAATGAACGGCCGTTCGGCCGAAAACCAGTCCATTTCCAGTCCCAGCAGCACACGCAGCGGCTTGGCGTTGTCGGGTGCGTTTTCCCAGCGCTCACGCAGCGCGCGGACTTCAGACAGGTACGCGGGAAAACCGGCCTTGAGCTGTTCGCGGTATTCCTGCGGATAGTCGTAGCCGTTGGGACGCGGCGAGTGCTCGGAAAAACCCAGGATGCGCATGCCTGCCGCGGCTGCGGCCGCAGCCATGTCGGACACGCTGTCCTTGCCGTGGGAATAATGGGTGTGACTGTGCAGATCGACGGTAATCATGGGGCAATATCCACAATGGTGAAAGGTGGTTCCAGAATCGAACTGTCAATAATGAACCAGAGTTCCGTCAAGGTCAAGAAGGGGCTGACCGCGCCGTGCCTCCGCCGGAAAAACCGGCCCCGGCACACTGCGGCAGGCCCGCGTGTCCCGGGGCGGACACAAAGCGCCTCGTCTTGCGGGCAGGAGCCCGGATCCTGCGCGGCATTGGCGCAGGCAGCGGCGCAGAATGTGACACACGTTCCGCAGCATGCCGGTAACGCCGGGCATAACGTGAAAAAAATGTCAAGCCCTTGCCAGCCCTCTGCAACGTTGTATTGTCAAAACAGGCAGACCGCGTTGTGCACCGGCACACCGCGGCGCCGTAACTTCAAAAAGTGCCGAGGCACGGCCTGGTCCACCGGGCCACGGCCTTGGCGGTGTTAAGACCTTTCAAAAAAAGCTGCCTGGGAAACGGCAGGCGTCAGACTGACCGCGACGTCCGCCGGAAGTGAGGACCCGGGCCGGCCTGCGGGCCGTATGGCCTGGCCTTGCCGCCTTGTTTGCCGCAGGCGCGGCCGGTTCCGTCCTGTCCGCCCCCTCTGAAAAAGGTTCTGCGCCTGCAACAGCCTGGTACGCCAGCGCCTCCACGCCATCTCTGGGCGGCGCAGGACTGACGGCGGCACAGGCTGCCATGACAGCGCCGTTTGGCCGGCACAAGGCAGACCGGGCGGTGCGGCAAACAGGAGCGCCCCCGGGAGCCAGACAGCCCGACGCCGGGCCGGACGACGGGTTTTGTAAAAGAAAAGGGCTCTGTAACGTCCGGGATCTCCCGTAGTAAAAACGGTTTGACGTCTGGCCTGATTCAAGACATACTTGTCGTTTACGCCAGATAGTTTCGGCTTGCAAAGTCTCCTGGCATGAAAAACACGTTCTGCGCGTGTCTTTCATATATAATATATTGATATTTTGCCAGGAATAAAGTTTTCTTTTTGGAAACATGGCGGCATTTTTCTTATCAAACCGAGAGAAAATCCCTCTCTCTTCAGCCTGAACCCGAGGTAGTTATCTCATGCCACGCAAGGGGCCTCATATTTCCATTTCGCCGGAAGCGGTCGTCAACCGCATCCTTCGTATCGAGCCGCAGGAGTTCGCCAAGTGGCCGCAGTCGGTGCGCGACCTGGCCGTGGATCTGTCCGAGGAACTGTTCCTTGTCATCTGCAACCCGTTTGTGGATCCGGACATGGTGCGCCAGAGCGTTGCCGAACGTTTCAAGCGGGAACTGTACGCGCTGGCCAACCATTACGCCAACACGCTTGACGAAGGCATCACGCTGTTCTGGACGGCGCACGAGGCCGAGATGGATTTCCGTGAGGAGCTGTGCCGCCGTCTGGACGGCATCCTGCCGGCAAACGCGATCATCACCGCGCCAGGCGATCTGGTCAGTTGCGCGACCGACGCCACCGACCTGCGCCTTGAACTGCCGCTGCTCATTGTGGAGCCAGCGTCGGCCGAAGAAGTCAGCGCGCTCATCCGGCTGGCCAACGAGATGAAATTTGCCATCGTCCCCATGGGCGGCGCTTCCGGCATGACCGGCGGCGCGGTGCCTGTGCGGCGGCGTACGGTTGTGGCCCGGCTGACCCGCCTGACCAAAATCGACGACGTGGATCTTGTGCACAACACCATGACCGTCCAGGCGGGCGTGATCACACAAAGCGCCGTGGACAAGGCCGCCTGGCAGGGCCGGCTGTTTACGGTAGACCCCGCCTCGCGCACCTCGTCGAGCATTGGCGGCAACATTGCCGAAAACTCCGGCGGCCCCTATGCCTTTGAATACGGCACCACGCTTGACAACCTCCTAAGCTGGCGGATGGTCACGCCCACGGGCGAAATCATCGAGGTCAAGCGCGTCGATCATCCCCGGCACAAGATTCTGCCTGAAGAAACGGCCGTTTTTGAAGTGCGCGACGTGCCAAGCGGCGGACTGCGTTCGGTCATTGAACTGCGCGGCGACGAAATCCGTCTGCCGGGCCTTGGCAAGGACGTGACCAACAAGGCGCTGGGCGGACTGCCTGGCGTGCAGAAAGAAGGTGTGGACGGCATCATCATCGACGCCACCTTCATCGTGCACCATATTCCGGCGCTGTCGCGGGTCATGCTGCTTGAGTTCTTCGGCCGCTCCATGCACGAAGCCTCGGTGGTCATTGGCGAAATTGTGGCTTTGCGCAACCGGATCCGCCAGAACGGCGACTACGCCAAGCTGTCGGCGCTGGAAGAGTTCAACGCCAAGTACATTCAGGCCATCGACTACAAGTGCAAATCCGGCCGCAGCGAACAACCCATTTCGGTGGTGGTTCTGCAGGCCGACGGCGACGACAAGGCTCTGCTTGACCGCGCGGTGAGCGAAATCGGCGAAATCGTGTCCGGGCATGAAAACGTGGCCTTTCTTGTGGCCCGGGACGCCCGCGAAGCCGAACTGTTCTGGGAAGACCGGCACCGCCTGTCGGCCATCGCGCGCAAGACGTCCGGATTCAAGGTCAACGAGGACGTCGTGATCCCCATGCAGAACATTCCGGATTTTGCGCTGTTCCTCGAGCGCCTCAACCTGCGCTGCGCAGCCTGGGCCTATCGCCGGGCGCTGCAGGACGTAGGGCGGCTCCCCGGCCTGCCGCCCACGCCGCCAGGCTTAAACCGCGAATTCAGTTTTGCCACGCACATCATCGAAATGGGCGACGACGAACAGGCGCCCTGTTCGGACGAAGAGCTGATGGGCCGCGCCAGGGGCTACCTGAACGAACTGGCCGGCGCACTGCCGGATCTGATCAAAAAAATCGCCGTCATCCAGGAACGGATGGAGTCCAAGCGCCTGATTGTGGCCAGCCACATGCACGCCGGCGACGGCAACTGCCATGTCAACATCCCCGTCAACTCCAACGACGCAGAAATGCTGCGCCTGGCCGAAAAGGTCGTGGACAAGGTCATGGCCAAAGCCAAGGCCATGGGCGGCGCGGTGTCCGGCGAGCATGGCATAGGCATCACCAAGCTGGCCTATCTGGACGAAAACAAGATGGCGGCCATCCGCCGGTTCAAGGAACAGGTGGACCCGCGCGAGGTGTGCAACCCGGCCAAGCTCATTCAGCGGGAACTGCCCGCCCGGCCCTACACCTTCTCGTTCAACCGGCTGATCACCGACATTCACGAAAGCGGCCTTCCCGAAAAGGAACGGCTGATCAACATGTTGCAGCTGGTCCAGAACTGCACGCGCTGCGGCAAGTGCAAGCAGGTCTGCCCCATGCTCTATCCCGAGCGCGGCATGCAGTACCACCCGCGCAACAAGAACATGATCCTGGGCGCGGTGGTCGAGGCCATCACCTACAGCCAGTTCACCACCGGGGCCCCTTCGCCGGCGGCCATGGCCGAACTGCGCTGCATGGTCGAACACTGTACAGGCTGCGGGCGCTGCGAAGCCGTGTGCCCTGTGCACATTCCCTCTGCAGAAGTGGCCCTTGTCCTGCGCGCGTTCTTAGAGCGCGAGGGCGCCGGAGGGCATCCGCTCAAGTCGCAGATCCTGTCCTGGCTGGTGCGCAAGCCCGCCAAGCGCGTGCCGCGCGTCGCCAAGGTCGCGGCCATTGGTCAAAAGGCGCAGAACCAGATGCTCAACTTTGTTCCGGCCTCCCTGCGGAGCAAGATGTCCAGCCCCCTGTTTGCCAGCAAGGGACCGACCACCAACTATACCAACCTCTATGACGCGCTGCATATCCGGCACGGGCATATCTTTGCGCCGGCCGACGCCAAAAGCGATCTGAGCGTGTTGTATTTCCCCGGCTGCGGCGGCAGCCTGTTCCATCGGGCCATCGGCCTTTCGTCCCTGGCCCTGCTGCTCAAGGCGGGCGTGACGGTTGTGGTGCCGCCGCGCCATCTGTGCTGCGGCTATCCTCTGCTCAGCTCCGGCGCCGACGAGGAATTTGAACGCAACCGGGCCAGCAATATCGAGGTGCTGCGTCAGACGCTCCAGCGGGCCGCCGACGCAGGACTGCACATCCATCAGGTGGTCACGGCGTGCGGCTCGTGCCGCGAAGGCCTGAGCAAGCACCAGCTTTCTGAAGAACTCGGGCTGCCCGAAATGCCGTTCATCGACGTCTCTCAGCTGATCATTCCCCGGCTGGAGTCCGATCCGCAGCGCTGGCCGTCGACAGTCATTTTCCATGCCGCCTGTCACACGGCCTGGGCGGGCGTGCACAGAGTCAAGGGCCCGCAAATTCAAAGCAACGCGCTGTCGGACTTCACCGGTGCGGACGTGCGCATCAGCCAGCGCTGCTGCGGCGAATCCGGCATGGGCGCCATGACCTCGCCGCGCATCTACAACCTGTTGCGCGAACGCAAGATGGAAACTCTGGCCAAAGACCTGGACGGTTATGATCCGCGCGGCCCCGTGCTGGTCAGCTGCCCCTCCTGCAAAATCGGCATTGCCCGCAGCCTGATCCGCATGGGACAGCGCCGCCCGGTATTGCATACGTCTGAATGGCTGGCGCGGCTCCTGTTCACGCCCGAGTGGGGCCCCAACTGGCTCCGGGTGTTCAGCCGCCGGATCATGGCCGTCACCGCAGACGATCGCGGCGTGCGCAGGGTGAACATGGAACGGTAGACAGCGCCGTTTTTCCCTGAAGCCCGCCCAAAAGGCACGGCTTTTTCAGACCCGCAGGTCTGGATTGCCGTGCCGTTTTTCGTTATGCAGGGGCGTTGGGCCGGGCGCGCCGCCTTTACTGCAAAAAAGAGCCGGTGCGCTGCGAACTTTTTGGAAAAACGCCAGACGCCCCCGGATCCGCGGCAGGAAGAACCTCCCTGGCGTTTTGAGGGGAAAAAGGAGTGCCGCCCGGGCAGAGGCGGGCGAGGCTGTGCCTGAAAAGCACCGTGCCATACAACGCCGGACGGCCGCAGTCCGGAAAAAGACCGCACAGCGCCGGCGTCCAGGCAGCCACGCCTTTCATTGCCGCACGGCCACGCGGCGGCCGGCCTGCCATGCTTGCCGTTACGCGCCTGCCTCGGGCTGTACCACTGTACGATTGCCCCCTGAAGGAAGGCGGTTCCCCTGTGGGCAGCCGCGCGCCCCTTTCCCCGGACTGCGGGCTGCCTTGTCCTGATTTTACTTTACAGGAGCGTTTCCGTGAGTTTCTTTTCCGTCCGTCCCGTACTGACCGGGAGTCTGCTGGCCTTGCTGGCCACGGTCATCTGGTCCGGGAATTTTGTGCTGTCCCGCGCCATGGCCAACGACGTGCCTCCCATGACGCTGTCACTGCTGCGCTGGGGCACGGCGTTTGTCATCCTGCTGCCGTTTGGCGCGCGCAATGTCTGGGCGGCCAGGCGTCACATTGCGGCGCGCCCGGGGTACTTTTTTTTCACGGGGCTGCTCGGGGTAACCCTGTTTAACGCGTTCATCTATGAGGCAGGCAGGACGACGCCGGCCATGAACATGGCGCTGCTGGCAGCCAGTTCGCCCCTGTTTGCGCTGATTTTGTCGTGGATGGTCAAGCTGGGGCAGCCCAATGTGCGCCACGGTCTGGCCGTGGTGTGCGCGCTGACAGGCGCCCTGATCATCATCGCCCGCGGGGATCCCCATGTGCTGCTCAATCTCGAATTCAGCGCCGGCGACCTGTGGACGCTGGCCGGGGCGGCGTGCTTTGCAGCCTATTCCATCCTGGTGCGCTGGGCGCCTGCGGCGCTTTCGGCCATTGGCTATCTGCTGGCGGTGGTGGGCGTGGGCGTGCTGCTGCTTGTGCCCATGGCGGCTGTGGAGCTGGCCCTCGGGGCGTCGATCGCGTGGAGTCCGCTGCTTGTGCTGCAGGTGTTGCACCTGGGACTTGGCATGAGCGTGGTGGCGTTTTTGTGCTGGAACGCGGCCATTGCCCGCATCGGCGCCGCCAGCGCCTCCATGAACTACTACTCGCTGCCGGTCTTCAGCGCCGCACAGGCCATGTGGCTTCTGGGCGAACGGCTGACGGGCGCGTTTTTGATTGGTGCGGCGTTTGTGCTGTGCGGCATCCTCCTTGGACGGCCCATCAGCAGGCCGGCAGACGGATCCGGCGCGCCTGCCCCCAAAAAATAAGGCGGCTGCCACACTGCTTTTATATAAAAAATACATACAGCGTAAAAATACGCCGCCGCTTCTGCGGCCTGCGCCCGCCACACCTGCCACCCCGCACAGAGCGCCCGCCCAAAAAACAGCCGCCATGGCCTGTGCCTCCGCCGTGGTGCTGCGCCATGGAGTGGGGGCGCTCCCTGCGCACGCCACACTGCGCTGATCCGGCGCGGACACGACGCAGGCCAGTAGACAGATCGCCCTTACGGCACTATCATGCTTTTTGTTTCAACGTCATGCTGCCATGCTGCGAGGATTGCCATGCAAATCGAACATTCTGATTCCGCCGCCCAGGCTTTCGACAAGCAGGACGACACGCACGCCCTTCCGGAAGTGACCTTTTCCACCTTTGTCATGTCGCTGGCCTCTTCGGCCTTGGTGCAACTTGGCGAAGTGCCCAACCCGGAGACGGGCAAAATCCAGGACAACCTGCTGATGGCCAAGCATTCCATCGACATTCTGACCATGCTCCAGGACAAGACCCGTGCCTGCCTCGAGCCGGACGAAGCCCAGCTTCTGGAGGCCCTGCTTTACGAACTGCGCCTGAAATATGTGATGCATAAAGGATAATTCTGCCATGTCAAACACAGAACACGTCATTCGCGCCGGGCTGGTGGGCGTTACCGGCTATACCGGCATGGAGCTGGCCCGACTGCTGGCCGGCCATCCGCACATCCGCCTGACCACCGCCACTTCGCGCACCGAAGCCGGACGCCGCCTTGGCGAGCTGTATCCCTTTCTTGAGCATCTGCCCGGCTCCGACGTCGTGCTGATCGAGCCCGATCCCGACGCCATTGCCGCCCAGTGCGACGTTGCCTTTTTGGCGGTGCCCCACGGCACGGCGGCCGAAATGGGCAAGGCCCTGCTTGAACGCGGCGTCAAAACAGTCGACCTTTCTGCCGACTTCCGCCTGCACGACGCCGGCACCTACGCAGCCTGGTACGCGCCCCATCCGTGTCCGGAACTGCTGGCCGAAGCGGTGTACGGCCTGCCCGAGCTCAATATGGACGCGCTGCGCACCGCGCGCCTTGTGGCCAACCCCGGATGCTACCCCACCTCTGTCATCCTGGGGCTTGCCGCCGCACTGAAAAACAACCTCATCCAGACCGACAGCGTGATCATCGACAGCAAATCCGGCACCACGGGCGCGGGCCGCAAGGCCGTTGTGCCTTCGCTGTTCTGCGAAGTGTCCGACACGTTCCGCGCCTATGGCGTAGGCGGCAAGCACCGCCATACCCCGGAAATAGAGCAGGAACTCAGCGCGCTTGCCGGCGTTCCGATGACCGTGTCGTTCACCCCGCATCTTGTGCCCATGAACCGCGGCATCCTGAGCACCATTTACGCTTCGCTTGCCACAGACACCGATACAGAAAGCGTGCAACGCCTGTATGCCGACTTCTGGAAGGACGCGCCCACTCCCTGGGTCCGCGTGCTGCCTGCCGGCAAGCTCCCCGAAACCCGCAACGTGCGCGGCAGCATGTTCTGCGACATGAGCGTCGTTGTGGACAAGCGCACCAGACGGCTGATCGTCGTCTCGGTCATTGACAATATCTGCCGCGGCGCTTCCGGACAGGCTGTGGCCAACGCCAACCTGATCTTCGGCCTGCCCGTGACGGAAGGGCTCATGGCCGCACCGCTTCTGCCGTAATCCTGACGGGCGTCGTGCCATCCCTGGTACGGCGCCCGCGCCTTCATATCCTGTTTTGCCGCCTTGCTCCGGCGTCTGCTCCCCTGCTCTGCACACGAGGCGCTTTGTTTGCCTGCATAACGCGTCCAAACCTGCCTGAACGGCCGCCGGACGCCGCCTGCCGTCATCGCGGCCGCCCATAACGGCGCCGGTTCCTTCTGCGGCAGCTGCGTCATGCCCAACCACGCGGCACGCCTGCCCCTCTGCCCTGCAAAAACCTGGCGCAGCCGTCCTCAAGGGCCGGCGTCCGCGCCACAGCCGCGCGCCACAGCCGGAGCAAGGCCGTATGCTCCCGGCCCTTCCGTCCTGTGCTGCCGGGAATCCCGGCCGCATCTGCCAAGAAGCGCAGAAAACGCGCTGCCACACGGCAATCCGCAACGAAACGAAAAACGGACAAAAAAGGCTTGCTTTTCTGTCAGCAAAAGAATAACGTCAGCTTCTTAGTGCAACACGCTTTGCACGAAGTCCCGACCCGAGGGGGTGATTCTCAATGCCCGGCGTCTACTTGAACGAAGACGATTACAACTTCGACATCGCGCTGCGCCGCTTCAAGAAGCAGGTGGAAAAGGCTGGCATTCTTTCTGAAATGAAGAAGCGTCAGCACTTTGAAAAGCCCAGCGTCATGCGCAAGAAGAAAAAGGCTGCTGCCCGCAAGCGCCTGATGAAGAAAATGCGGAAAGGCAACGCGGCCTAACCGGCGCGCTGTTTGTTCGCCCCAAAAGTGAGTCCGACACGGGAGGCCCCCATGGTCTCCCGTGTCTATCCGTGTCTTTTCTGGATAGCTGTTTCACCTCTTCACCTCCCGGATGACGCCATGAGTTTGATCGCCCAAGTGGAACAGGACTATATTGCTGCATACAAAGCCAAGGAAGACGTCCGCGTTGCCGTGCTGCGGCTGTTGAAAACCGCGGCCAAGAACCGCCAGGTCGAGCTCATGCGCCCGCTGACGGATGAAGAAATGCTGGATGTCATCCAAAAGCAGGCCAAGCAGCGGCAGGATTCCATCGAACAATACACCGCCGCCGGCCGTGCAGATCTGGCCGGCAGAGAAGCGGCTGAACTGGAAATCCTGCACGGCTATCTGCCCACACCGCTGACCGCAGAGGAACTTGCCGCGGCCATCGAGGCCGCCATTGCCGAAACCGGCGTGACCTCCATGGCCGGCATGGGGAAAGTGATGACCGCCGTACTTGCGGCCCACAAGGGCCGCGTCGATGGAAAAACAGCCAGTGCCGCTGTACGTGCACGCCTCCAGCATGGATAAACGTACCCTCAAGGCTCTGGAATTCTCAAAAATTCTTGAGCTGCTTGCCGCACAATGCGTTTCCGAGGCAGGCCGGACGGCCTGCCTTGCCCTCGCGCCCTGCGAAACACTTGCCGCCGTACACGCCGAACAGGCGCTGTTCGAACAGGCCGGTCTCTGGCTTGCTCACTGCGCCGCCGAAGGCGACGGCGGCTTTTCGCTTGTGGATTTTCCGGATTGTGCAGGTCTTTTCGATCATCTTTCGCACCCTTCTGCCACGCTGGATGCCGATGCGCTGTTTGCCCTGCGCATGGTGCTCACGCTGGCCCGCCGGGCTGTGCTCTCCATCCGCGAAGGCGAAACCCGCTGGCCGGATCTGTACGCTCTGGCCCATACGCAGCCGCTGCCCGAGCTGCTGACCGCCGCACTCAACCGCTGCATCAACGACGACGGCCTCGTGCGCGACGGCGCCTCGCCGGAACTGCTGCTCGTCCGCAGCGAAATGCGCTCCCTCCATCAAAGCTGCCTGCGCAAGGTCAAAGACTTTGCCGTACAGTACAACATCGCCCACTACCTCCAGGACGAGTTCATGACTCTGGCCTCGGATCGCTATGTGTTGCCGCTCAAAAGCAACTTCAAAGGGCGTATCCAGGGGATCATTCACGACTATTCCAACACGGGCGAGACCTGCTATTTTGAACCCATGTTCCTGGTTGCGCACAACAACCGCCTCCAGGAGCTCAAGCGCGAAGAGCGCGAGGAAGAGCGCAAAGTCTTTGCCATGCTTTCGGGCATGGTGCGGGCAGATCTGCCGCTGGTGCGCGAAGCCTGGTCCTTTATGGTCCGGCTCGATGTGCTGCTGGCCAGACGCCGCCTGGGCGAACTTTATGACGGCGTCATGGTGACCGTGACGCCCGCGTCCGGTCCTGACGCCGCGCCGCTTACCCTGCGTCAGGCCCGCCATCCTCTGCTTGTCCTTGATCCGCAGATGCGCCGCCAGGGCGGTCCTCAGCCCATTGATCTGCATCTGCGGCCGCAGGATCAGGCGCTCATTGTCAGCGGCGGCAACGCCGGCGGCAAAACTGTGTGCCTCAAGACTCTCGGGTTGCTTGCAGCCATGAGCTTCACAGGGCTCCCCGTCCCGGCGGCCAGTGGTTCTGTCATTCCCTGGTGGCCCTCCATCCATGCGCTGATCGGCGACGAACAGAGCCTTGATGATCATGTGTCCACCTTTACGGCCCAGATTGCCTCGCTGGCCTCGATCTGGCCGACGCTGGGCCCCGGTTCGCTGGTGCTGCTCGACGAATTCGGCGCCGGCACCGATCCTGCCCAGGGGGCGGCGCTGGCCCAGGCGCTGCTTGACGAACTGATTGCCAACGGCGCTTACACTGTGGCGGCCACCCATTTCCCTGCGCTCAAAACCTATGCCCTGACCCACGAGCATGTGCGCGCGGCCTCGGTGCTGTTTGACCCGGCGACCAAGCGCCCGTTGTTCCGCCTGGCGTATGATCAGGTCGGCGCGAGCCTTGCGCTTGACGTGGCCCGCGAGCACGGCCTGCCCGAGTCGGTACTCAGACGGGCAGAACACTATCTGCTGCTGGACGGACAGGACATGACAGCCATCATGGACCGCCTCAACGCGCTGGCCGCCAGCAGGGAACAGCAGCTGGACGCGCTGCGTGAAGAAGAGCGCCGGACCCGCGAAAAGCGCACGCAGTACAAGGAGCGGTTCGAGCGCGAACGCGAACGGCTGCACACCGAAGTGCGCGGCATGGCCGGCGAACTGATGCGCGCATGGAAGGCCGGCAAAATCACTGCCAAACAGGCGCTCAAAGACATGTCGCGCCTGCGGGCTTCCCTGGCGGAAAACGCGCCTGCACACAAGGACGAAACGCCGCCTGCGCCGGAGCTGGATTTGACCGCCCTGAAACAGGGGCAGCAGGTCATTCACCGCCCCTGGGGCAAAAAGGCCGTTGTGCAGTCTGTCGATCTGCGGCAAAAGCGCGTCAAGCTGGACATGAACGGCGTCAGCCTGTGGGTTGATCCCTCGCTCATCGATCTGACCGGGCAGCCGGAGGCAAAGGCACGCCCCGGCGTGTCGCGCGGCGTCATTGTGCAGACCAGCGGAGAACAAATGCCGCTTTTGCGTCTTGACTTGCGGGGAAAACGTGCTGATTTGGCTCTTACTGAGCTTGAGAAATTTCTTGATCGGGCCCTGCTCTCAGGGATGGATGGCGTCGAAATTCTGCACGGCCGGGGGACCGGCGTGCTGCGCCGGCAGGTGCATGAACGGCTGCGGACGTTCCCCGGCGTGGGACATTTTGCGCTTGCCCCCGAAGATCAGGGCGGAGACGGCGTCACACTGGTGACGTTCAAATAAGCGGCGTTTGCTGACGGCAAGAAGCCTGCCCCGCGCAGACGGGGCAAGGCCCTTGTCTCTTACGCCATTTCAGGGGTGCCTGCCACAAGGACGGGGCAGCGCCCCGCAGGGATTGCAGCTGGAAGACAGCACCGCCCCGGCATTTTTTGAGGAGCTTGCAGCACCATGTCGCAGCGCAGAGCCATACAGGAAATCAAGGCCAGGTTGAGCCTTGTCGACGTGGTGCGCCGCTATGTGGAACTGAAACGCAACGGCGCGCGCTGGGTGGCCCCCTGCCCGTTCCATCAGGAGACGAAACCCTCGTTTTCCGTCAACGAGGAAGAAGGCTTCTTCTACTGTTTCGGCTGCCACGCTTCAGGCGATTTGTTTGATTTTTACGGCCGCATCAACGGCCTTGACTTCCGCGAAACGCTGGAAGCCCTGGCCGAAGAAACAGGGGTTGTGCTCGATGGTTACGACGACGGCCCTGCAACAGCGGCCAGACGCCAGGGGTTGTCGGAAAAGCAGCAGATGTTGCGCCTGCACGATCTGGCGGCAAACCACTTTGCCAGCAACCTTGGTGGCAGCGCCGGGGAAGAGTGCCGCGACTATATGCGCCGGCGCGGCCTCTCGGAAGAAATTGCCAGGAGCTTCGGGCTCGGCTGGAGCCTGCGCGACTGGCAGTCGCTGACCGACGTGTTCCGGCGCGCCGGCTTTGCACCCGAGCTGGGCGTCAAGGCCGCCCTGCTCAGCCAGAACGGCCGGGGCAGAATCTACGACCGCTTCCGCGGCCGGTTCATGTTCCCCATCCGGAGTCTTTCCGGACGGGTTGTGGCGTTTGGCGGGCGCATCATTGCCAATGAGGAAGACGAGGCCAAATATATCAACAGCAGCGACTCGCCGCTGTACAAAAAAGGCGAACACCTCTACGGCCTCTATCAGGCGCGGCGAGCCATCGCTGCAGGCGCTCCGGCCATGCTGACTGAAGGCTACATGGACGTGGTGACGCTGCATCAGTTTGGCTACACGGGCGCTGTGGGCGTGCTTGGCACAGCGCTGACGCCGGAACAGGTCAAGCGGCTTTCGGGCTTCACCTCAACCGTCGAACTCATGTTCGACGGCGACCGCGCCGGACGCAAGGCCGCGCTGCGCTCGGCAGAAATGCTGCTGGTGCGTGGCCTGCGTTGCCGTGTGGTGTTGTTTCCTGAAGGCGAGGACATTGACAGCCTGCTGCGCGGCCAGGGCCAAGAAGTGTTTGAATCCCTGCGCGCCAGCGCGCCGGAGGGGCTGGCTTTTTGCATCCGGACGCTGCGGGACATGGCCCCGCGCGACGCCGTGGACTGGGCAAGGACGTTTCTTAAGCAGGTGGAACAGCCCGAGCTGGTCAGCGGATACGCTTCCGCTCTGGCCAACGGGCTTGGCCTTGCAGAAACTGAACTGCGCGAGCAGGCAGTCAACGCAAGACGCCTGTCGTCCCGCCCGGCCTCTGTGGCCCAGGTTTCGCCTGTTTCGCGTCCCAGGCAGACCTGTGATCGGGAACTGATGACGTTTGCGGTGCGCTATCCGCACGCACTGCCGCGCCTGCGCGATCTGGGCGCGCACCTTTGCCTGTCGGCTCCATGGAGTCGCAGGTTATGGGAAAAGCTGGAAAAGACGCCACCCGAGGACGTGTTCCATCTTCTTGACGAGCGGGAAAAAACCTTCTGGGTACGCTGCCGGACAGGCAACGTCCCCCCGCTTGACAACGAAGAGGGCGAATTTGCCGCACTCCGATCCATGCTCGACAGGATGCAGCTTGCCGGGCAGAAGGCATCCGTGACCGCTGCACTGCGTCAAGGCGCTGGCACGGGCGACTTTGAAATGGATCTCGAATACTTGCGTGCGCTTCAGGAAACCTTGGAGAGAACCCATGGGAAACAGCATTAAGGACATCCAACAGATCAAGAGCCTCATTGCCAAGGGCAAAGCGGCCGGCTTTCTCACCTTTGAGGAAGTCAACAAGGCCGTTCCCTCGGAGATGAACTCGCCGGAGCAGTTCGAAGAAATCATCGGTATCTTCGATCAGCTCGAGATCGTTATTGTGGATTCGGAAAAGGACGGGAAAAAGATTTCCGTCTCGACCGCCGAACCGGAACCCGATGTGGTGGATAGTCCGCTGGAGCTGGTGGATGCCGAAGACGCCGTGGATTTTTCCTCCCGCAGCACGGATCCCGTGCGTATGTACCTGCGCGAAATGGGCGCAGTGCCGCTGCTTGATCGCGACGGCGAAGTCCTGATCGCCAAAAAAATCGAAAACGGCGAGCTGGACGTGCTCTACGCTCTGGTCGAAGTGCCCGTGGCCGTCGAAGAACTCATCAATATCGGCGAAGATCTGCGCCAGAACCGCATCAAGCTTAAGGACGTCGTCAAGACCATCGAAGAAGACGACCCCAGCGAAGATGAAATGAACCAGCGCAGCCGCGTCATCCTGCTGCTGGACGAAATCAAGCAGGTCTACAAGAAAAAGCGCAAGATCTACGCCAAGCTCGACGACTGCTGCACCCTTGAACGCCGGGTTACGTCCATCCAACGTGAAATTCTGGCCTACAAAGAAGAGCTGGTCACCCGCCTTAAGGACATCAAGCTCGAAAAGACGCTGATTGACCGCATCATCGAAACGGTCGAGGACTATGTCCGTCAGATGCGCAACTGCCAGCGCGATCTGTCGGCCTATCTGCTTGTCACCGGCAAGCCGCAGGAAGAAATCCAGCAGCTGTTTGCCGCCATGGACGCCCGGGAAATCCCGTCCACCGAAGTGGCCAAGCAGCTCAACATGTCTGTGGACGAACTGTTCTCGTTCAAGGAACTGATCGTCGGCAAGATGGAAATCCTCAAAAGCCTTCAGGACAAGTGCTGCCACAACGTGACGGACCTTGAGGAAGTGCTCTGGCGCATCAAGCGCGGCACCAATGCGGCGGCCCGCGCCAAACAGGAGCTCATCCGCTCCAACCTGCGTCTTGTGGTCAGCATCGCCAAAAAGTACACCAACCGCGGCCTGCAATTCCTCGATCTGATCCAGGAAGGCAACATCGGCCTCATGAAGGCCGTGGACAAGTTTGAATACCAGCGCGGATACAAGTTCTCCACCTACGCAACCTGGTGGATCCGCCAGGCCATCACCCGCGCCATTGCCGATCAGGCCCGCACCATCCGCATCCCGGTGCACATGATCGAAACCATCAACAAGCTCATCCGCACCTCGCGGTATCTGGTGCAGGAGCTGGGCCGCGACCCGACGCCGGAAGAAATTGCCGAACGCATGGAATATCCGGTGGAAAAGGTCAAAAAAGTGCTCAAGATCGCCAAGGAGCCCATTTCGCTTGAAACCCCCATTGGCGATGAAGAAGACTCGAGCCTCGGCGATTTTATCGAAGACAAGAAAGCCGTGGCACCGGCAGAAGAGGTGGTCAACACCAAGCTCTCCGAGCAGATTGCCTCCGTGCTTGCCGACCTTACCCCGCGCGAGGAACAGGTTTTGCGCAAGCGCTTTGGCATTGGCGAAAAATCCGATCACACGCTGGAAGAAGTGGGCAAGCTCTTCAACGTCACCCGCGAACGCATCCGGCAGATCGAAGCCAAGGCCCTGCGCAAGCTCCGCCACCCCGTCCGCAGCCAGGTTCTGCGTTCTTTCTACGATAACTAAACAGGGCCCCGTACCGGCATCCCCTGCATGAACGCACCGGGGGGAACGGGGACAGCCTTTGAAGAGGTTGTCCCCGTTCCCCCCGGTTTTTTTGTGCCTGCGGAGCCGGACTGCGCAACGTTCAGGCACGAAAGACGCAGAGCGCTTTGCAGGCCGCCGGAACGGGCACCAGGCAGTTTTTTGTGCAGGCCGTTCCAACCTGCTCCTGCGTCTCCTCAGGCGTACAACGCAGCACTCCCTGCAAAGGCAAAGCCCCTGCCGCACGATTGGCGGCAGGGGCTTTGTTTTTGGGCTGTTCCGCTCTGGCTCAGTCGCCTTCAGAACAGCCGCGCCGGCATGGCCCCTATGCGTCTGCCAGGCTGGCGGCCCGGGAGGCTTGCGCCCACCAAAACCGGCCCGGTCATCCGCATTTTCAGAAGGCTCCCTCAAGCATTGTCTGCTGCATCGGCAAGCATTTGCCGCACGCTTTCAAAGTGGAGCAAATCCACCTTGTTGACAATCTGCGCCTCAACCGTTCTGGGGTTGGCGCTTCCTTCACGGGCATGGACGGCGATGATGTGCGTAACCGTATCGGGCAGACCGCACTGCGCTGCCAGGATTGCGCCGGAGAACGGATGCCGCAGCAGCAACCCTTTCTGAGAAAAGGCATAGGTTCCTTCTGGCGTGCGCGTATACTCAAGCAGCTTGCCCACATCGTGCAGCAGCGCGCCGGCCATCAGCGTCGGGTAGTCCGGCAGCAGGCGCGGATTGTTGCCGTGTATCGCCACGAGTGTCGCATAGGTCTGGTGGGCAAGGCAGGCCACCGCGCGAATATGCGTACGAAGACTTGGCGCGTAAGCAAATCCAAGGGTCATGGGGATGTTGTCCAAATCCTCCGGCGTCCATCCCCCTTCCCGGCACGCCTTTGCAAACGCGGCCTCACAACAGGCGCGCAAAGTCCGATCTTCAAGCCATCCCAGTTCGGGAAGGCGCTCCATCCAGTTTTCCGCCATCGCTGTATTCCTACAAATCATTAGGCCAAAACGGGCATTCCCCGGCTCTGGCCGGATTGGCTGCCATGTGCACGCCGTGCGGGCAGGACCACACTGCCTGACCGCACGGCACCATGCGTTGCCTTAGATAAACAGACCTGTTGGCGCAGGGACCTGGACAAGCAGGCCAAAGCAGAGCCATTCAACCAACACAATCAGGCCGGCAATCAGTACGGCCTTAAGCAGGTTGTGGGCCGTCATTCCTTCGTGCCGGATATAGCGCAGGCCAAACAGAATCATGGCCACAACGCACAGGAACAGCGCGCTGTAGAATCCCATAAATTCAATGAGGGCGTAGGTCGCCATCGACAGCACAAAATACACGCCCACATTGCCCAGCGCCGACCACGAATTCCACAGGGGCTTTCTGGGAGCGCCGTCAAAGAAGTCCATGACAAGCACCATGACGCCAAGCACAATCATCAGCCCAAAGATGGCCGTCGGGAAAATGCCGGCCTGACCGTCCAGCAGCTGACTCTGGAAGAGGAAAAACACGCTGACGAGCGTCAGCACCACAACAACCCAGAAATCATACCGGCCAAGGCAGGCCACAGAGAACCCGGACGACGCGGCAGCCTGCACCTGTCCGCCCTTTTTCATGCGCTGCATGATCGTAGGCAAAACCAGTGCAATGACGCTCAGCACGATGAACGTCATGGACAGCGGCGAAAAGACGAACAGTTCAAGCGGCGAACTGTCGGAGCGCGCCCGCACCAGCGTATTGATCAGGTTTTCCTCGACAATGGGGCCGAGCACCACGCCAAGCGCCACGCAGGCCGGCTGGATTTTGGCCTTGAGCAAAAGATAGGAAACGCCGCCCGCCACAATCAGCACCAGCACGTCAAACATGCTGTTGCGCAGCGAATAGGAGCCAATGATCGACAGCGTGATGATGGCCGGAATGACGTACAGCTTGGGGACGTCAAGAATCTTGGTGCATCCTCTGGCCAGGACATAGCCCACAGGGAGCATAAGAATGTTGGCAAAAATCAGGCTGTAAATGAACCCGTAAGCGATGTCCGGGTGCATTTCCATAAGCTGCGGTCCCGGGGCCAGCCCCTGCGCCAGAAGTCCGCCCATCAGCACGGCCGCAGCGGCGCTGCCGGGAATCCCCAGCGACAAAAGCGGAACAAGCGCTCCACCCACGCTGGCGTTGTTGGCGCTTTCGGGCACCATCACCCCTTCGGGAATCCCCGAACCGTATCTTTCGGGATTCTTGTCCCAGCGCTTGGCTTCGTTGTATGTAATGATGGCGGCCACGCTGCCGCCCGCTCCAGGCAGCCCGCCGATGAACGCGCCGGCAATGGACGAAACGCTTGCCAGCAGCTTGTTGCGCACAAACAGCGTTCTGACCGAGGTCATGAACGCGCCGGGCTGCGGCTTGTACTTGGCAATATACTCGTCCCGGCTTTCCAAGAGCAGCAGCATCTGCGAGAACGAGAACAGGCTGGTCATGAGCACGATCATGTCAAAGCCCTGCAACAGATCGAAATAGTCGAACGTGAAGCGAGGAATGCCTTCAGAAGGATCAAGGCCGATGGTGCTCAGCCCCAGTCCCAGCACGCCGCCAAGAAGGCTGCGCGTCACCATGCCGGGCGACATGGCCGCCAGTGTGGACAGGCCAAAAATGGCCATCCAGAAAAAGGCTTCAGAGCCAAAATGCAACGCCAGCGAGGCCAGCGGCTCAAAAAAGGCCAGCAGCATCACAGCGCCGACAAATCCGCCAAAGCACGAGGCCAGCAGCGCCATGAACAGGGCTTCGGGCGCCCGCCCCTTCAGGGTCATGGGGTACCCGTCAAGCGCTGTGGCAATGGAGCCCGGCGCTCCCGGCGTGTTGATGAGAATGGCGGCGTTGGCTCCGCCGTACATGGCCCCGCAGTATACAGCCCCCAGCGCGGCCAGCGCCAGGGTCGGAGGCATGCTGAAGGTGAAGGGAATGAACAGTGCAATGGCCGTAACCGTGGTGATCCCGGGGATCATGCCGCCGATAATGCCGACGACCAGTCCGACGACCATGATGATGAGCGTCGTCGGATGAAACACGAACGACAGGCTCGAAATAAAGACTGCAAGCATGGATTCCATAAACGCATCCTTCAAAACGGTGCCGCGCGTCTTTCGAATCACCGCGGCAAAGAGCCGGCCTTGTGGCCGGCCCCTTTGTCAGCACTTCTGTTAATCAGCTTTCTGCTGGTTATACATTTCCACAAGCTGTTTTGCTTCGGGCAGGAAGTCGTTGATCCACTGCTTGAGAACTTCGCCTTCTTCAAACCGCACAGGAATGCCCGCCACATCGTGGCGCTGCTTGACGTCTTCGCGGGCATAGATTTCCTTCAGGCCGGCGCTCAGGCGCTCCCGCACGTCAGCAGGCAGGCCCTTGGGGGCAAGCCACACACGGGCAAAAGCCGACACGATGTTATAGCCCTTGTCCTTGAAGGTCGGCACGCCGGGCAGGAGCGGTTCGGGACCGTCGCTGGCCACGGCAAGGAAGTTCAGCTTGCTGGCCGAATTGAGCGAAGCGCCGGTCACGGCAAGCAGCGCGTCGATATGGCCGCCAAGCACGGCCACCATGGCCTTGGAGCCACCGGCATGGGGAACAATGTTCATGGGCACGCCCTGCTGCTGCAGCTTCAGCGCGGTGATGTGCGTGGGCCCAAGGATTTCGACCACGCCCACACGCATCTTGCCGGGTTCGGCCTTCGCTTTGGCGACAAAATCTTCAAAGCTCTTGATGGGGCTGTCCTTGGGCACCACCAGCACCGCCACGTCCTTGCACGAAATACCAAGGAAATCAAAGCTGTCCGGCGTATATCTGCCCTTGCCGAGGAGCGGTCCCATGACCATCAGCGGGAAGGCATACACCCCGATGGTGTACCCGTCCGGGCGGGAATTGGCCAGTTCCGTCGCGCCAATGGCGCCGTCAGCACCCGGCTTGTAGATAAAGTTGAGCGGCTGGCCAAACACTTCCTTGAATTCCTTTTCGACCAGACGCCCCTGCTGGTCCGTTCCCGCACCAGGATTGAAAGGCACAATGATCCGGACAGCCCGATCCGGCCAGGCCGCCGCCGCAGGTGAGACGACGATGCCAAACGCGAACAGCGCCGCGCAGATCAAAGAAAACATCTTCCGCATACCGACACTCCCTCAGGATAATGGTTATGAATCTACCGGGACGCCGGCAGCTGCCTGTCGTCTTCTGACTTCAGCAGCGCCGAACGGCCCAGCGCCTTTTCCAGATTGGCGCGAATGGTCCGCAGATGGGCAAGCAGGTTTCTGCGGGCGCCTTCGCGATCCCGTTTCAACAACATCTCAATGATCGCCAGGTGCTCGTTATGCACCGCTTTCTTACGCTGGGGCGTGGAGGAAAGCGCCAGCATGGCCAGCCGGATATTTTCCAGGTGCATGCGCTTCCACAACCCCAGAATGAGCGAGTTGTGATCAATGGTGCTCAAATAGGCATGAAACTTTTGATTGACGAGAATATAATTGAAATCGTCAACATGCATGTTGGCCATGGTATCATGAACCAGCGTCAGATTGACAAAGGAGGCGTGAATGGCGTCATCGCTGATCACCCGATCCACTCCCCGCAGCTCCAGCATCTCGCGAACCTCAAACACCTCGCGCACCGTCGTGAGGGTCACAGGTCTGACAACAACATTCCGACGGGAATTGATCGTCAGCCAGGATTCATGACACAATCGTGTCAAAGCCTCCCGCAACGGCGTCCGGCTCATGTTCAGCGAGTCCGCAAGCTGCCGCTCCTGCAGCAGTGAACCTGGTCGTATTTCAAGCGAAATAAACATGTTAATGAGTTTATTGTAGGCCGTTGTCGCAAGTGTCAGCTCCTTTTCTCCACTTTCTTCTGACGCCCAGCCAAACTCTGACCAATACAATTCAGGCATACCAACCTCCAACTGGTATACCAACTACACAGAAAAAATAAGGGCGTCAACCCCCCATGATAAATCAAAAGATGGTAAAAAAGACAGACTGTTAGCACGCCTTTGGTCTGAAAAAGACACTGCGTCTCACTGCCTGCCGCGTTCTTTCAATCACAAAAAGCAGGCAGCAGAACGGAACGGCTGTTTCTTTTTCTTTAAAACACCCCCGGGATCCCCGGCAAATCACGCGGGCAGCGCCCGTCACACATACCGCCAGACGGCAAAGCGCCTTGCCGTTACGCACCGTCCGCAGTGCTGTTACAGAGACATAAAGGTCATGGCACACCGAAGCGGAATGGCGCATGCCCTCACCGGCATGCACGATGAGTGCCGCAGCGCACTTCATAAAATGATGCCCGCCGCAGCCGGATTCTGACTCTGCCGGGAACAGCCTGTATCCGGGGGCGGCGGACGGACGGCGCAGACACCCGCCGGACATAAAAAAAGCCGGATCCTCCACAAAGGATCCGGCCATGGGGATGCACTCCGGCGGCACAGGGGTTTGCCTGAAAGGCGCTCTGCCGCCCGCTGCGGCACTCGCTCCCGGACCTGTTGCCGGACACGCTGCCGCGCGGGCAGGAACGCTGGTGACGGCCTGCGCCCAGAAACCAGCGCCTGCCGTCAGATGACAGATTTCCTCGGATACCTCGACCCTGAGACGTAGAAGGAGCTTTCTACGATGAACAGGGCGTGATTGTCGATTTCGTAGACCAGGTTTTCCAGCTTGCGCAGGAGGATATTGTTGGTGACCGTAAGAATGATCTCGCGCGGGTCCCCGCTGTAGGCGCCGCGGCCCTTGAGCACCGTCGCCCCGGCATAGCCTTCGGCCAAAATGGCTTCGCACAGCTCCTCGCCGCGCTCTGTAATGATGTACACCAGCTTGCGCTGGTTGAACATGCGCAGCACATGTTCCATGGTGTACGCCGCAATGAAGACCTGAATAAAGGAAATGATGACCATATCGAGCGAAATGGTCCATCCGGCCAGGATGAACTGCACGGTATTGTAGCAGACCGAGAAGCGCCCGACCCCGATGTTCCACTTGCGGTTGAGGATGACGCCCACGACGTCAAGTCCCCCGCCGCTGCCCAGCGTGCGCAGCTGAATCCCCGTGCCGATGCCGCAGACGATCCCCGCGGCTATGGCCGCATACAGCGGATCCTTTACAGGCAGCTGCACCGTGATGAATTCACTGAACACCGTCGTTGCCGTTGCCGCATACAGGCTGTACAGCAGGAACTTGCGTCCTACATGCACCCAGGACAAGATGAACAGCGGGATGTTGATGATGGCATACCAGATGGACGGCGACAGCCAGCCCGACGCATACCAGATCAGCAGCGCGCTCCCGAACACGCCGCCGGTAAGAAAGCCATGGCTCGCGGCAATTCCCTGCGCGCCAAAGGCAAACAGGAAACTTCCGATAGTGAGCAGCAGGAGGTTCCACACTGGGGACTGAGCCAGTTTCTGCTGAGAAGCCAGCGACAGCGCCATAAGCCGTCTCCCAAACAATGTTGAAGGGTTCTTTCTCTGACAAGAAGCCGCACCCGGCGTTTGTGCTGCAACCGGGCCGGCAGGCCGCCACACCCGACACGTGCGGGGCAGCCCCGGATCGGCCGCGCCGGCGCACCGGCCACCGCTCCACATCAAAAACAATCTGATCTTTCCGGCCGTCCGCTCTGTTCCGGAACTTCCCCCGGCAAGGAGACGCAGCGGGAAAAACCGCTTCACAGGACCATTTTTCTGCCGGCGGTGCCGCCGCAGCGGCTACTGCGCGGCGGCACCATTCCCCCCTGCTCACGCCGGTGCACAAAGAGGACCCGCAGCGCCACGCCCGCGCGCCCACAGCAACCTGCTCCGACGGACACAGCGCCCGCCAGCGCGGCGACCCTGTCTGGGCTGCCGTCCTGCCATGGCAGGGCCTTCCAGACTTCTGCCTGCACGCCGCCGGAAGGGGTCAGAAAGGCCTCTGTCCACAAAGGCCGTTGGAACGGCGCACAGAGACATCGCCCGACAATGCCTGAAGAGCCTTTTTGATATCATCAAAAGGCCTGGAACAACAATAACACTATTTTATAAATAAAATTGATGTGTTAATATATCAAAAAACGCTCTCCAGGTTCTAGGCGTCCCGGCGCAGCGCGCCGTGCTCCATGACAAACAGCGCCGCCCGGGGCATGCGCTCGAGCAGGAGGCTGGCAATATGCGGATGACAGGTGAAAAAGAGCGTCTGGTGTCCCTGTCCGCCGTCTGAGGGTGTGACCATCTCTTCCAGCACGCCGGCTGTCCGCTTGGCGCGCTCCGGATCAAAATTGACAAGGATGTCGTCCATGATCAGGGGCAGGAAAACACCGCCAAGCCGCGCCTGCTGACGCACATGCGCCAGGCGCAACGCCAAATACAACTGCTCCTGCGTCCCCCGGCTGAGCAGCTCCGGGGTGACGCCTTCGCCAACAGGAGGCAACACCGTAAGCGAACCGCCGTCCAGCGCCATGCTGACCGTATTCCATGCGCCGTCGGTCATGATCCCCAGCAACCGCGACGCCATGCGGATGACTTCGGGCTGGCGTTCACGCTCAAAACGCTCCTTGGCCTTTTCCAGCATGTGCCGCGCCAGCGCCAGACGCGCCCAGTCAAACGCGTGGCGGCGCAACTGGTCGGACGCCGCCTCCTGATGGCCATGCAGCACGGCCAGCTCGTCAGAGGCAGACAGCTGCCGGAGCGCATACTCCTGCTCGCGCAGCGTTTCTTCATCCCGCTGGCGCGCCTCGCCAAGCAGGGCCAGATTCTCCACCGTCTGTTGCAAGCGCGTTTCCAGACTGTCGCGATCGACCGACAAAAACCCGTCAAGATAGGCGGCAAAGTCCTCCTCTGCAAACGGCGCGCCCGGCCGTTCCAGCCGCGCGGCGTCGCTGCCGGCAATCCAGAGCTCGGCCCGCAGGGCCTCGCGCCGTCCGGCCAGCTCGATCGTTTCTGCCCGAATCGCGGCCCGGCGCAAAAATTCTTCCGGATCGTCCGTCTCTGCCAGGCGCAGAAGCGAGGACAGTTCGCCCTGTGCTTCAGTACTGACAGCGCTGGCGGCATAAAACTCCTGCGTCTGCCGGGCGAGCTGCTCCCGCAGGCGGTCGCGCTCCTCGCAGGCTGCCATGGCGAGGGTCGCTTCCTTGAGAAGCGGCTCAAACGACGCCACTGCCGTCTCAGGCGACGCGCACGGCGCGCGCCCCAACCTTTCCTCAACCGCCCGCAACGGCTCCCAGAAGGCGGCAATGGTCGCCTGACCGGCTGCCAACGCTTCTTTGATCCGCGCAATGTTTTCTGTCTGCCGGATCGCCTGCCCGACATGCTGCAGAGCCTCGCGGACGGTAGAAGGCGACAGCGACGGCGCAAACCCCAGTGCTGTCAGCGCCTGCCGCCAGGCCCCGGTCCGCGCCTGACATTCCTCGTCGGCGCGGTCGCACGCTGCCGCGGCCTGCTGCGCCGCCTCTCTGGCCCGGGCAAGGCGTCTGTCGCGCTCTTCATGCAGCGTCTTGACGGCCTGCCAGCGCCGTTCCATCTCAATCCCGCGCTCTTTTTCCCGGTTCAGCGCCGTCTCCAGAGCATCCACCCGGGTCGTGTCCGGCTCTTCCAGCCCCAGCGTTTCGGCCAGCTCCATGGTGCGGCCGCGCAACGCTTCCAGCTTATGCAGCGTTTCTTCCGCTCTGGTCCGCAGTGTTGCCGCGGTTTCGTCATGCCTTTGGGTCCGCTGTCTGTGTCCGGACAGTCCCAGAGCCAGCAGGACGGCCCCGCCCAGAAGGCCTGCGCCCCCCTGCCAGAGCTCGAGCGGCACGATTTGGCCAGAAGGCAGCGTCAGGCCGGGCCAGCCCAGTCCTGCCGTCACTGTTGCCACACCGGCCCCCGCCAGCAGCAGCAACGCGCCGCTCCCCAGCAGAACAGGACCGGCCGCCGTGTCCGGCCGCCTGGCCATATGAACTTCCAGCCGCTCGCGCTGTTCGCCAAAACGGCTTTCCTCAACAGGATACAACAGCAGCAATCCACGCAGCTCGCGCAGTGCCGACAGCTTCGTTTCCAGCGCATCCCGGTGCGGAAGCGGTTCCCGGGCCAGGCTGGCGGCCCGGGCCTGCACCTCGCGCATGGCTTCTGTGGCCAGGGCCAGTTCCCTGGCCGCAAGCTTTTCCTCGCTGTGGGCGACGTCGCGCGCTTTTTCGGCAGACAGCATGGACGAAGCCAGACGCGCCAGACGCTCGCTGGCCTCCACACCCGGCCGGCGCTGCCTGACGGTGTCTGCCGTCCAGCCCGGACCGAGCGCAGACAGTTCGCTCTCAAGCGCCACGCCGGCCCGCGTCAGTTCGCCGGACAGCGTGGCAACTTCGCGCAGGGCGTTGCGGCAGGCGCCCCTGAGCTCACCAAGCGATCGCAGCGCGTCAAGCTCGCCAGCCAGGCGTTCTTCCGGGTGCAGCGCGTCAAGCTTTGCCTGCAGCTGCTCGCACCGGGCCCGTTCGCGATCGGCCTGACGCTGCGCAGCCTCCGTGCGCGCGCAAAGCTCTCGCAGGCGCGCAGGCGCGTCGGAAGGAACGGTTTCAGGGACGGCGGGCATCCGTTCAAGCCGGACGCCGAGCACGCGCCATTCGTCCCAGCGCTGCCAGACCGAAAGCCGCCTTTCAATCCGCCGGCGCTCCTGCTCCAGCGCGGCCAGTTCGGCGTTGCGCTGCTTGCATGCCTGGCGCAGTTCTTCTTGCGCCACGGCCATGCGGTCGTACGCCTCCAGCCGCACCCGCGCGTCGCGGATCTGCTGCCCAAGTTCTTCCCAGTTCCGCAGCGCCTGCGCCACAGGCTGACGGGAACCGCTCGGTTTGAACAGCGCCCCCATCATGTCGGTCAGCTTTTTCAGCGCCTCGCCAGGGGAATGCAGCCCCACGCCAAACCCTGCGCCATACAGCGCGTTACGGATCTGGCTGTCGTTGAGTGTCGCCAGGTTTTGCAGCTCGCCCAGGCCAAACCCGTATATGCGGCTGTAAATTTCGCGGGTGACGCCCCCAAGGAGCGTTTGCCACACGCCGGCTTCCAACGGCTGACCGTCCGCGTCGCAAAGCGCAAGCGTCCCGCCGCCCGGACCGGATCGCCTGGTCAGCCGGACAAGCCCCTGCGGCGTGTCGAGCGTCAGGCTGCCCGAGGCCCTGCCCCGTTGCAGATAGGCGGCGTCCCGGCCCTGGGGGCGCACCGGATACCCCGTCAGCGTGGCCCGGAAAAAATCCAGCAGCGTTGATTTGCCCGCTTCGTTACGGCCAAGCACAACGGTCAGCCCGTCGGGCAACTCGCTCATGCGCGCATCGCGCAGCAGACCAAACTGTTCGATATGCGCGTCACGAATCCGCATTGCGCTTCTCCAGCAGCTCAAGACACAGGGTTTCGGCGCTGGCAATCAGCTCCTCCAGTTCGCCGGCGGTGGGCGCGCTCAGCGCACGCCGGGCCCGGCTGTGCCCGAACAACGGCCGTAACGCTTCGCGCATCGTGTCTTCCAACAGGCCGCTTTCGCGCAACCGGTCGTTGTCCCGCAGCAGTTCGCCCACCAAATCCTCCCGCCGCAGCAAATCATTCCGATCCAGCGTTGGACGCGTGCGCACATCCAGATCCTTGATCCAGACCGGCGTTCCCGCCAGAGGGACGGCACGCAAGGCAGCCAGCAGAGCCTCTTTTGTGTTCGGATCGCGCAAGGCCGCGTCAAGCGGCGTGCGCCCCTCCAGTATCAGCCGGATCACCAGCAGGGAACAGTCCGGCCTGGCGGCTTCGGAAATCTGGGTCAGCCGCTGCTGCAGCGTTTCTTCCAGCGCGCCGGCATCCGTGTCGTCCGCGCCAAGCTCCACACGCGCGCAATCCCAGACCACCGGGCCCAGCGTCACGCCGGACAGGCGGAACGAAGCCTGACTTCCGGATGTCTCGACATGCACCAGCAGGCAGCCCTTGTCGCCGGTTTCGTTGATATGGCAGCCCTGCGTCGTGCCGGGATAGACCGCCAGCGGCGCTTCGCACAGTGTACAGGCCTCGTGAACATGCCCCAGCGCCCAGTAATCCAGACCGGACGCAACAAGATCCTGCACAGTGCAGGGCGCATACCGATCGCCGCTTTCCACATCGCCCCGCGACGTGTGCAAAAGCCCGATCTGCGGACAGTCGTCCTGCGTGCGCCGGAACTGCGCGGCAAGGTTGCGCGTCTCCTTTGCCGAGGCATGGCTTGCCCCATGGATGATCGCCACAAGCCGGCCGCCGGCATCTTTGACCTCGCAGTGTTCATAGTCCGGCCCAAACACCTTTACGTTGGCCGGATAACGGATTGACGTAAACTGCGAACCGAGCGGATCGTGATTGCCGTGCACCATAAAAACAGGAATTCCGGCAGTCTGAAGCCGTCTGAACGCCTCGAGCAGGCGCAACTGGGCGCGGGCGCTGTGTTCTTCCTGATTGAGAATGTCCCCGGCAAGCAGCAAAAATGCGGGTTTTTCCTTCTCACACAGCGTGATCAGCCGATCCAGGGCAACAAACGAGGCTTCCCTGAGCGTTTTGACAACCCCCTCGGGCGCTTCCTGGCTGATCCCCCTGAACGGGGCGTCAAGGTGCAAATCTGCGGCGTGGACAAAACAAAATGTGGACATAGGGTCCTCATGCAATTGAAACTGAAGCGCCTTTCCCCAAAGGGCAAAGGCACGCCCGTGCGTTCCGGGAGCCGGCAGCCGCCTGCTCCGTCCGGCCCGGCACTGCGGCCTGCCGTATCCCCAAAAACGCGCACAACAAAAAAATCTGCCGCATTCCCACAAGTTTCGCAAGGGCGGCGCAATGCCGCCACAATCTTTTTCTTTTTTTCGTCAAAAAAGGCTTGCGTTTTTTCAAGAGGTCGAGTACTAATTCTCTCCAGCTTGGCAAGGTAGCTCAGTTGGTCAGAGCATGCGGTTCATACCCGCAGTGTCGAGAGTTCAAATCTCCCCCTTGCTACCATTTTTCCGGGAGTTGCAGCAATGTGCCGCAACTCCTTTTTTTGTGCCCGCTGATCACTGGCGGCATGCCATGGCAGCTCTCCTGCCGGGCGGACGCACACCCTGCACTTTTATCAGGAAGAACTCTTGAAAAACAACCTTCCTGTCAATCTCCGATCCCCGGCACAGCATCGCGTTTTTCATTGATTACGGAATGTTCCGGAATGTGCTCTGCTGAGGATCCGATCATGTCACACGTCGAAATTCTTGAAGAACGCTGCAAGGAGGGCGCCTGCTGTGCGCAACAGTCTGCCCCAAGAACCTGCTGCGCCCTTCCTCACGGTTCAACCGGCAGGGGTATCTGGTGATCGGGCCGGCCGGCACCACAGGCGGAGCCTGCACAGGCTGCACGTCCTGTGCCGTCGTGTGCCCGGACGGCGCTATCCGGGTATACAGCGCGCCCAGACGCGCCGGAGGCCGCGCATGCACAGCGGACGCGTTCTGATCAAAGGCAACAAGACGGTGTCCTGTGCCGCCGCAGCGGCCGGCCGCAAACGCTTTTCCGGCTACCCTGCCGCGCCGCGAGGCCGCATTGCGGAAGATGCCTTCAGGGAGCCTGCCTGCAAACAGAGGCAACTTTGCCCAGAGGCGGAACCCGGCGTTGGCGCTGCCGGCATGATCGCCCTGAGGGCCTCTCTGAAAGCCGCTGCATGCCTGCCTTCTGAAACCGTCATCGCGGCGCTGGATTGTATGCTGCCCGTCCACTACAGGCATCTCATTTCCTCAAAGGCCGCGGCGCTGCACGCCGGATGCGCCTTCAGCACCTGCGCGGACTGCCGCGGCGCACAGCGTTACGCTGCCAGGCGCCAACGCGCCGCACCAGCCTCCCCGCAAGCGCAACCGCCGCGTTACCGCATGGTCTTGCGGCCGCATCCTCCGGCTCTGCTTTCGGAATATCACGCCATAAACACCAGGGGGAAGAAGGACATCTTTAAAAAAGAGCATCCCCCTTCCCCCGGCTGCCGGCACAGGCACAAAATCGATCCGGCCCGCCCCTAGGACATCTTGGAAAAGCGTTCCACCGCCTTGGCAAATTCGGCAATCGTCTTGTCGGCGTCGCCGTGCTCAATGCCCTCTCGCACACAGTGGCTGAGGTGGCTTTCCAGCATGATCTGCCCCACCTTGTGCAGCGCGCCCTTGGCCGCGCTGACCTGGACAAGAATGTCCTCACAGGGGGTGTTCTGATCATCAATCATTTTTTCAATCGCCTTGATCTGGCCGACGATCTTTCTAAGCCGCCGGTGCAGGCTCTCAGCGTCCATACATTCGTGCATACGCTCCTCCATCAGCGCGCCAGCCCCCGCGCGCCGGGAAATACAACGCGGGCAGATCCGGCACGGGACCGGCCTGCGGGCGATCGGGCACGCTCAGTCCTCGTCCTTTTCGCGGCGGATCCGCGCCCCCACGGCGTTGAGCTTGGCTTCAATCCGCGAATAACCCCGATCAAGATGGTAAATCCGCTGCACCGTGGTTGTGCCGCGGGCTGCCAGACCCGCAAGAACAAGACTGGCGCTGGCCCGCAGATCCGAGGCCATCACCGGCGCGCCGTTCAGACGCCGCACCCCGCGCACCACGGCCGTATGGCCGGACAGACGGATATCCGCACCAAGGCGAACCAGCTCCTGCACATGCATGAAGCGGTTTTCAAAAATATTTTCGGTGATGATGCCCGAGCCTTCGGCAAGACACATCAGCGCCATGATCTGCGCCTGCATGTCGGTGGGAAAACCGGGATACGGGCGCGTGACCACGTCGACGCAGCTCAGCGGCCTGTCGGGATTGCAGCGCGCCAGCACGCCTTCGGGCGTGGGGGTAAGGCTCATTCCCATCTGCTCGAGTTTGCCGATGACCGTTTCCAGCTCGTCCCACGGACAGTTTCTGAGCAGCAGCTCGCCGCCGGTAATGCCCGCCGCCACCATGAACGTGCCGGCTTCGATGCGGTCCGGCATGACGGCATGGGTGCAGCCGTGCAGCAGCGGGACGCCCTGAATGTGGATGATACCCGAATCCTCGCCTTCGATCCGCGCCCCGCAACTGCGCAGAAACTGCGCCAGCTCCACAATTTCGGGTTCGCGCGCCGCGTTTTCAAGCACAGTCTCCCCTTCGGCAAGGGCAGCCGCCATCATGACGTTTTCGGTACCGCCCACCGTCGGGAAGTCAAAATGAATCCGCGCACCATGGAGCCTGCGGCAGCGGCCCAGAATATACCCGTCCTCAAGCTCGAAACGGGCTCCCATTTTTTCAAGCGCAGACAGATGCAGATCAACCGGACGGGCGCCGATGGCGCAGCCTCCCGGCATGGCCACGCGCGCCTGCCCCAGCCGCGCCAGCAGCGGCCCGAGGCACAGCACCGACGCACGCATGGTTTTGACCAGCTCATAGGGCGCTTCGGGACGCAGCTCCGCCGCCCGCCGGACAACCACGCCCTGCTCGGGCGCAAAGCTGCCGGGACATCCCAGCAGATCAAGCAGCATGACCGACGTGCGGATGTCGCGCAAATCGGGCACTGAAGTGAAGGTCACCTCGTCGTCAATCAGAATGGCCGCCATCAGCAACGGCAGCGCCGCGTTCTTGGAGCCGCTGATCTCAATACTGCCAACCAGGGGCACGCCCCCTTCAATAACCAGTTTGTCCATAGTGTCCCCGTTCGTGTCCCCGTTCAAAAGACGATCGCAACGGCCATGCCGCCCGTCACCGTGCTTGCTGCCGTCAGCTCCGCGGCCCAGTGCCGCATTGAACAGCTCAGAAAAAAGGCTTGACTTCTTTTTTTAAGCGGGCTAGTGTTCCCCTTCGTTATGGCGGATGTAGCTCAGTTGGGAGAGCACCTGATTGTGGCTCAGGTGGCCGAGGGTTCGACCCCCTTCATTCGCCCCATTTTCAGCCCCGCGTTTGCGGGGCTTTTTTTATGTCCGCTGCAGCCCGTTGCAGCGCGCATTCAGTCTTCCTTGCGCAGGCAGAGAATATACTCCTGATTCCCCTTGGGCCCCTTGATGGCCGAGGGGACTACCCCCAGTTCGCGCAGGCCCAGCGTCTGACAGCACAGACGTACCTTGTCCACGGCGGCCTGGCGCAGAGCCTCGTCACGGACCACGCCGCGATCGGTCTGCTGCGGGCCAAGCTCAAACTGAGGCTTGACCAGCACCGCCACAAGGCCTCCCTTTTTCAGCCAGCGGACACAGGGCGGCAAAATCAACGTCAGAGAGATGAAAGAGACATCGGCGACAAGGATGTCCACCGGTTCAGGCAGCAGATCCTCAGGCGCGGTCCGCAGGTTGACCCCTTCCATGCTGACAACACGCGGATCCGCGCGCAGACGCTCGTGCAGCTGATCGTGCCCCACATCCACGGCATACACACGGCGGGCGCCGTGCTGCAGCAGGCAGTCGGTAAAGCCCCCTGTGGACGCGCCGGCATCAAGGCCGACCAAATCTGTCACATCAAGATGGAACGTCTCTATGGCTGTGAGGAGCTTGTAAGCCCCGCGGCTGACAAACCGCTCAACACCCACCAGCCGGAACCGCGTTTCGACCGGCACCTTGTGCCCTGGCTTGTCCACTTTGACAACAGGCCTGTCGGGCACGGCCGCAGCCCCTCCCGACGGGGGTGTGTTGTCAAAGGCCACTTTGCCGGCCATGATCAGTCGCTTGGCCATTTCGCGACTTTCAGCCAGCCCCTGCCGGAAAACAAGTTCGTCAGCGCGCTCTTTTGCCATGGGCGCACGATAGCCTGTCCTCCTCCGCAGGGCAAGAGACAAAACGCCGCCGCGCCGGTCACAGTCCCGCGTCCTGCCCGGCCGGCAGCACCGCGCACGGTGCCTGTCCCGAGCGGTGAAAAAACCTTTTCCGGATAAAGCGTGGCGTTGCAGCCTGCTCTCTGCAGACGCGGGGCTCCATCGACGCGGACGGCAAGGCCCCTGCCCCGTCTGCCTGCTCTGCACAGACGGTAGCTCCATCGGACAAGACGATCAATAACCGCTCCGGGCAGAACGCAAACCACCCCCGGCAAGGCTGTCTGGCCCGCGGCGCAGGGGCCTGCCTCGCGGACGCGTCGCACCGCCTGTGCGGCGAGATACCCCAGCCATGCCCGTGTGTACGGCCTGGAGATCTTTTCCGGCGGCGCTGGCGCCCGAATCTTCAACGCCTGCTCCGGCTGCCGCTGGCGCGTATGAACGCGCGCGCCGCCCTGGCCGCGCTCCCCCAAAAGCCGGAACGCCACAGGGCGATCCGGCTTGCCAAACCAGGTCCGCCGCCAATTTGCGCTCAGTCTGCGCTGCCGGCCATGCGGGCCAGAAAACTGGTTCCCAGTGTCCGCACATGACGGTCAATATCTTCAAACCGGTTGAAATGCGCCTGCTCTTCAAGAATCAGACGCTCAAACAGCGCCGCGCTCACCTTGTCACGACACTCCAGGCACAGCGCCAGCCATTCGTTATACCGCGCCAGCGTGTCTTCTTCCAGGCCGGCGTTGAAGGCAAAGGCCTCATCAACGCCCTGTCCGTGGACCACCGGCCCGGCCAGCCGGCTTTCCGGTTCGCCGCCAAGCTCCTTAATCCGTTCGGCCAGCGCCTCGGCATGGCGCATTTCGTCGATGGCAGCCGTGCGCACAGCGCCGGCCAGCGGCCTGTAATCCAGATCCTCAAGGGTATAGTGCTGCACCATATACTGCTGGATGGCCCGCAGTTCCATGCTCCGCGCGGTATGCAGCGCATCCAGGACCAGTTCCTGCTGTCTTGCCGTTTCGTTCATGCGACCTCCTTTTTTCTGGCACTGTGCCCTGCAAACAGAGGCCGCGCCAGAGCATGATTGACGCTGACAGGACACTCTGCCTTTACATTTGCTCTGCAGGCCGCTAAAATGTTCTTTTTGAAAAGTTCCCGCCTGTGAGCAGAGGAGTACGACTATGGCGAAACATTTCATGCGGATTCGGGATCTCGGTGTAGACGGCGCATGGCAGATGCTCCGTCGTGCCAAGGAAATGAAGGATACCCGGTTCCGCGGGCACTGCATGGATGGCAAGGTGGCTGCGCTTATTTTTGAAAAAGCCTCCACCCGGACCCGGATGTCCTTTGAACTGGCTGTACGCCACCTTGGCGGCACCACGGTGTTCATGACGCCCAACGAAAGCCAGCTCGGCCGTTCCGAGCCCCTGCGCGATACCGCAAGGGTGCTTTCGCGCTATGTGGACTGCCTCATCGTGCGCACCTTCGGCCAGGAACGTCTGGACGAACTGGCCGCCTACGGCAGCATTCCCGTGGTCAACGCGCTGACCGATCAGGGCCATCCCTGCCAGATCATGGCGGACCTGCTGACCATTTACGAACGCACGCCCGACTTTTCCAAGCTGCGCATTGCCTGGATCGGCGACGGCAACAACATGGCCGACTCGTGGATTGAAGCAGCGGGCGTCTTCCCCTTTGAACTGACCATCGCGTCCCCCGAAGGGTACGAACCCAGCCGCATGCTCATTGACGAGGCCGTCAAGGCCGGCGCGCGGATCTCGCTGAGCCACGATCCTTTCGAGGCAGCCCGCGGCGCCCATTACATCAATACCGACGTCTGGGCCTCCATGGGCCAGGAAAGCGAACAGATCGAACGCATGAAAGCCTTCAAGAAGTTCTGCGTCGACAGCGCCCTGATGGCCACCGCGGCTCCTGACGCCAAGTTCCTGCACTGCCTGCCCGCCCACCGAGGCGAAGAAGTGACCGACGAAGTCATCGAAGGCCCCGCGTCCATCGTCTGGGATGAAGCGGAAAACCGCATGCATGTGCAGACGGCCATTCTGGAATGGGTGTTCAACAACTAATTTCAACGTACCCTGTCCAGAGCGGTTTCTCTTGAGCCGCTCTGGGCAGGCGCAGCAGCGGCCTGCCCGCGCCCGGACGCCTCATAAAAATTCCCTGCCTTGTATGCCGGGCAGCACTTTCCGGGCGTATGAACGGGCAGCGGCAATCGGCCCGGGGCCGCAACTCCCCCAAAAACAAGGCAGCCGGCGGCTCGCACATAACGCGCAACACCAACGCATGACCGCCGTGCCGTGCAGCCTGTGCGGCGATGGCGCGTTGCGGCAAACAGGGTCCGGCAGGCGCACGAAACGGCCAGGCGCATCGCTCCACTCCCTTTTGGCAGGTCCGAAAAACGGCTCCGTGTCTGATGGATCTGGCGCGCTCTGTCCGCCCCAAAAAGCCCCTGCCTCTGACGCCGCCGGTGCGGCTCTTTCTGCTGGCACACCGCGCCGTCTTCTTTGCGGCAGCACAACGGCGGACACTTCCCTGCCCGGGACATGTGCCGCCCGGCCTGCACCGTGCGGAGCTCCGCTGAAGGTTGCAGCCTGACGCAACCGGCGTGTGCCTGACTTTGCTCTGTGCTGCCGGCCACCTTTTTGCCGCCCCGGCCAAAAATCCGGCCCACACGCTGCAAAGCAGGCTCAAGGAAGTTTGTGCCGCACAGGCCTGCGGCTTTACTGATCAACGGGATTGCCATGAAGGAAGTCTTGATGGACGCACCGTTTCTGCTCTCTGCCAGCCCCCGCAAAGGCAACGGCGACACCATCGCGCGCCTGTTATGTCAGTGGGCGCGCGAAGCCGCTGCGCCAGGGCTTCCCCAACTGCATTTTCTGCGGGACGTCCACGTCCGGCCCTGTACCGCCTGCGGGTTCTGCGCTCTTCATCCCGGCCGGTGCGCGCTTGACGGCGTCCCCGCGGATCAGGCCGGTACGCTGCTGCGCGCGATCCGCCGGGCGCCCCGTCTGATCCTCATTGCGCCGATCTGGTTCTATGGCCCTCCTGCCCAGCTCAAGGCGCTTGTGGATCGCGCCCAGACATTCTGGGAAGCCGGCAACGCCCGTTCGACAGACACGCCTGCACGGACGGCGCATCTGATCTTCACCGCCGCGCGCCAGAACGGCCCAAGGCTTTTTGAGGCCTCCGGCCTGATCCTGCGCTGCTTTGCGCGCCAGCTGGGCTTTGCCGTGCCCGGGGAGCCCCTGACCCTGCGCGGCCTAGACGGCCCGGACGATTTGCAAAACAATCCTGCCGCCCTTGAGCAGCTCCGCTGCTGGAGCCGGACGGAACTGGGCTGGTGAGCCATGGATCTTCTCGACATCCTCCGCGAGCACTGGATGGCGTTGCGCCTGTATGAACGCCGCTGTGCGGCCTGTCATGTGCCGTTCACCCCGCGCTCCAGCACAGACGCGCCCTTTTGTCCGTCGTGTCTGGCCGCGATTGTTGCCAATCCTCATCCCAGCTGCCGGCTCTGCGGGCAGCGCCTTGAAGCGGCTTCCGGCGATCTCTGCGGCGAATGCCTGCGCACGCCGCCGCCGTGGGACAACTTTCTGATGCTGGGGCCCTACAAGGGCCTGCTGCGTGAGACGATCCTGCAGGCCAAATTCCACAACGATCTGGCGCTGCTTGACGCGCTGGGCCGCCTGCTTGCAGGCAAAATCCTCGCAACCGGGAGCCTTGCGCCGGGCAGGACGTACTGCGTCGTCCCCATGCCGGTTCACACCCGCCGCCTGCAGGAACGGGGATTCAGCCAGTGTCTGGAAATTGGCAGGCGGCTTGCCCGCGATCTCGATCTGCCCCTCATGCCGGCCCTGTTGTGCAAAATCCGGGATACGCCGTCGCAGCGCACGCTCTCCCGCAAGGAACGCCTGCACAATGTAGCCCGATCGTTTGCCGCGGATCCCGATGTTGCCGGCCGCCACATTCTGCTGCTGGATGACGTCATGTCCACCGGCGCGACCGTGCGCCATGCCGCGGCCAGCCTGCTCGAACAGGGGGCGGCCTCTGTCTTTGCTGTTGTCCTGAGCCGCGACTGGTTGGATCAAAAAGCTTGCCAAGCCGAACCAAAACAGCTATAGCTAGTCCGCTTTGGTTGCGTACATTCCTAACCGATTGCCGGGCGGTTAGCTCAGCTGGTAGAGCGTCGGCCTTACAAGCCGAATGCCACAGGTTCAAGTCCTGTACCGCCCACCACAAGACTCTTTCAGAAAGCCCCACAAGGTGCCATAACGCCTTGTGGGGCTTTGCTTTTTATCAAGATTTGGAATTTCACGTCACGGCACGTTATATATAATGGTTCTTCCGCAATGTTATTGGTATGTTTTTATTGGTGCATGTTGTTGATACCAGCAGACGCCAACCAGAATATCCGTGGGCGCGCGCCATGGCGCTGGCAGGCACCCGCGGAAGATTGCACTCGCTTGCTTCATCACGTCTCAGCCCTGACAGATGCCGACTGACAAACCGCACAGTACGGTTTCCAGAGCACGTCCGCCTGATTCGCGACTTTTGGCTATCCCGGCGTCTTCAAAGCCATGCAGCGCTCAAAACAGCCTGTACATACTGTCATCCGCAGGCACAACATACCGGAAGGGATGTTGTGCCCTCCTGCCCTTTGGAAGCGGGCACTGCTTATGTTCGCCAGCACATCCTTTTTTGACGAACGAATCCAGGGGGATACCTGAATCACTTTTCCCATGGATTTTCCAATGGATTCCTGATAGATGGCACTGAATGACCAACAATTCGGCGGTCTCAAAACAATACTTTTTTTGCGTGCGGATGCGCAGAGCATCATTGTGCCTGGTGGTAGTTACGGCACCATCTCAGGCACCTGCAGCACTCCCGCAGCACGAATTGCTCTGCGGCTTGACAGTGCCGTTTGGCTCACTGCCCGTTATGCACCAGCGTTTACGCCGGTCCTGCAATTGATGGCGGCAAGCTCTCCGGGGCAAAAAGCGCGTGCCCGTCCACGCAGAACTGTGCTTGAAAGACGGCTGATCGCTGCCCTGGCCCTTCCTACGCCATGGCGCTGTCAGGCCACGACCGGCCGCCGTTTCACGCCCTGCCGCACAAATGGCAAAATTTTGCTGGCAGCAGCTCTTTCGGGGGACCGCCCGGCGGTATCGCCATGAGAACGCTGCGCTGACTGAATGCAAGCGCTCATGACAGGCAGTAAGAGCGTGAACAAGTAAGACAGGAAACCATGTCTGCGAAGATAACACCCACACAGGCGGAATAGCGGCGACGTCTGGACCTCATCCCCTAATATACTACTGACGTAAAACAGCCTTATACACTCGTTGAGGACGTACATGCAGTTTATCAAAACAGAAATTGAAGGCGTTTACATCATCGAACCTCGTGTTTTTGAAGATGAGCGCGGCTATTTTTTTGAAAGTTACAACAAGGCGCAATTTGAAGAAGCCGGTCTGCATTACGACTTTGTTCAGGACAATCAGTCCAAGTCCTGTTATGGCACAGTCCGGGGCCTGCATTTTCAAAAGGGCGAACATGCTCAGGCAAAGCTCGTGCGCGTGCTGGAAGGCACTGTCCTTGACGTGGCTGTGGATCTGCGTAAAGGCTCTGCTACCTATGGCAGGCATGTGGCCGTGGAACTTTCCGCAGAAAACAAGCGCCAGCTCATGATTCCGCGTGGCTTTGCACACGGGTTCTCTGTCCTCAGCGACACCGCCGTGTTCGCCTACAAGTGTGACAACCTGTATTGCCGTGAATCCGAAGGCGGCCTGCGCTTTGACGATCCTGCCCTTGGCATCGACTGGCGCATTGACGTGCGCCGCGCCCTCACGTCAGAAAAAGACAAGCAGTATCCCAGCTTTGCCGACTTTGAAACATGCTTTTAGACGCTAAGTCTACTACGATGCTCCCCTTGCGAGGGGCATCGGGGTGGCAACCGGCGATCATGTCCGCCCCAGTCTTACAGCGGCAACAGGCTCAAGGGCTGAATACCGCGTCAGCCGTATCGAACCGGCGCTGTATGACATGCTTTATAGGCCCAGAGATTGTGGGATATTTCAAAAATTCAATCAGCTGCAATGGCAGCATCGGCCAAAGGCTGGAGACCACCCCCACATAATGCCATGCCGCCCTCTGCATGCCAGCAACCATAAGATTCACCCATTCTCTGCTGGTGTTCTGATTGCCATACCATGGATGTCAGTCTAAAAAAGTAATGCGTATCCGGAATGTTCAGCAGGCGGAAAGAACTTCATTTTTTATCGTATCAGACACAATTCAGGGCGATGCCGCCAAAAACCATTGATCAGGCACGCCAATGAGGAGCCACGATGAACTATCTTGTAACCGGCGCTCATGGCCAGCTGGGCAACGAGCTCAAACTTCTGCTGGGCGACAAAGCCATCTATGCCGGCTCACACGAGCTCGACATTACGGATGAGCGCGCGGTGGCCGCCTTCTTTCAGACCTGCCCGTTCGATTTTGTCATCAACTGCGCGGCGTACACTGCCGTGGACAAGGCTGAAGACGATCCTAAGCTTGCCGATCGCATCAACCGCCTTGGCCCCACGCTGCTGGCCAGATACGGCAAACACATCATCCAGATCTCGACCGACTATGTTTTTGATGGCACGGCGCATCTTCCGTATAAGGAAGACGACGCCGTCAATCCTCTTTCCGTCTATGGTTCCACAAAACTGGCAGGAGAAAACGCCGTACTGGCGGAAGCACAAACCGCGGTAGTCATCCGGACGGCCTGGCTTTATTCCAGCTTTGGGGCAAACTTTGTAAAAACCATGCGCCGCCTTGGCGCAGAGCGCGATTCTCTGGGCGTCATCGTTGACCAGATCGGCACCCCCACCTACGCTGCCGATCTTGCCTGTGCCATCGTGGCCATGCTGCCGCAGATCAAACCTGGCGTCAGGGATGTCTACCACTATACCAACGAAGGCGTAGCCAGCTGGTACGATTTTGCAACGGTCATCATGCACGAATCCGGCCTTTCCTGCACGGTGCGCCCGCTGGAAACCGGCGAGTACCCCACGCGTGCCGTGCGCCCTGCCTACAGCGTGCTGAACAAGGCCAAAATCCGCCGCGACTTCGGCATTGCCATCCCGCACTGGATGGACGGACTGAAGCGCTGCCTGAACGCTTTAAACGGATAACAAACTGAAAAGACTGTAAAATCACCTCGCGCCGCCTCTCCCCTTCTGTCTGGAAGAAGTCTGCGGCATGAGGAATAGGCTCTGCCTGCAAAAATTTCCGTTTTTTGCAGACAACGTCACTGACGGAGACTGCTGTCAGCAATATTCAGATCCGATGTACGGAGAGACAGCATATAGCTTACTGCGTAAACCTCGTTGTATCCGCCCGATACATCGAGGCAAAGCCTTTTCTTAGGCTTGTGGCAGGCCTGTGAGCTTTCAGGTGGACAGCATCTTTCATGATCAAAGATGGATCCTGGATGT
>DVMI01000129.1 GCA_018715085.1 Candidatus Avidesulfovibrio excrementigallinarum
CTGATCAGAAGGGCATGATCATCCCTGTTGTCATCACCGCCTATGCGGATCGCTCTTTTACCTTTATCACCAAGACCCCGCCGGCAGCCGTTCTTGTCCTGAAGGCGGCCAAAGTGGAAAAGGGCTCGGGCGAACCGAACCGGAACAAGGTCGGCAGCATCACCATGCAGCAGATTGAAGAAATCGCCAAGCTGAAGATGCCTGATCTTACGGCCAAGGACCTTGACGCCGCTAAGCGCTCCATTATGGGCACTGCCCGCAGCATGGGCATCGAAATCAAGTAGATTTCGACCGCGTCAATCGTACTGCCGGACGTCGCGACACGCGCCGGACGGCAGGAGATGTTGGAACTCAGCTTCTGAAAGGATAGAGCAATGCCCAGATTCGGGAAAAAATATCGCAAGGCTGTGGAAGGTGTGGACCTTTCCCAGCGGTACTCTGTGGAAGAGGCCGTGGAAAAGTCCCTTGCCGCGGCTTTCGCCAAGTTTGACGAAACCGTCGACGTTGCGCTGGCCCTTGGGGTCGACCCCAAGTACTCTGACCAGATGGTCCGTGGCGCGGTTTCGCTTCCTCATGGACTCGGCAAGACCGTTCGTGTGGCCGTGTTCTGTAAAGGTGAAAAGGAAGCCGAAGCGCTTGCCGCAGGCGCCGATTACGCTGGCGGTCAGGAACTGGTTGCCAAGATTAAGGAAGGCTGGCTTGACTTTGACGCCGCCGTCGCTACCCCCGACGTCATGGCGCTTGTCGGTCAGGTCGGTCGTGTGCTCGGCCCCCGTGGCCTGATGCCCAACGCCAAGACCGGCACTGTGACCTTTGAAGTGGCCAATGCCGTGAAGGAACTCAAGGCCGGCCGCGTGGACTTTAAGGTTGATAAGGCTGGTGTGTTGCACGCGCCTCTTGGCAAGGTCTCCTTTGGCCCTGCGAAGATTCTTGACAACCTCAAGGCCCTTCTTGAAGCCGTGAACCGTCTTAAGCCGTCGGCCGCAAAGGGCACCTACATGAAGAACATGGCCGTTTCCACGACCATGGGCCCCGGCTTCAAGGTCGATGTCTCGCTGATTAAGAAATTCATCGAAGGCTAACGCGCACCATCAGGCGCCAGGCATTGCCTGGCGCTTAACGCGCAAGGCCTTTGTGAACTGACGCCACGCAACGCGCGGCGCTTTGGCAGAGGAAACGGAATTCGAGTCGAAGACGGCAGGTGGGACGATTCCCTTAATTTCCTGTCTAGACAGATTCTTTGGCTCGGCATTCCATCTGGCAACCCCCAACGTGAAGGAGATTCACGTGAACAGGTCTGAAAAAGCCGCAGTTATCGAGCACATCAAGGATCGTGCCTCTGCTGCCTCGATTGCCGTGGTGACCGAATTCAAGGGGATGTCGGTGGAAGAGCTGACGCGGCTGAGGGTCAAACTTCGTGAAAACGGCGGCGAATGCCTCGTTGTGAAGAACACCCTTGCCCGTATTGCTTTTACCGACACGACGCACGACTCCATCAAAGATCGCTTTAAGGAGAACTGTGCGGTAGCCCTTGGGTTTGAGGACCCGGTGGCGGTGGCCAAGGCCGTGAGTGATTTTGCCAAGACGAGCAAGCTGTTTGTCGTCCGTCATGGCAGCCTTGAAGGGAAAGTCCTTGAGGCGAGCCAGGTGGACGAACTGGCAAAGCTCCCCAGCAAGCCGGAACTGATGTCCAGCATGCTTGGCACCATGAACGCCGTGCCCACCAATTTTGTGTCTCTGTTTGCCAACATGATTCGCCCGCTTCTGTACGCCCTCAAGGATCTGGAAGCGAAGAAGGCCGCCTAGCCTTCCTGCGATTGCGCAAACGCATTGAACCTCAACCAAGCCAACGAACTCAAGGAGTACTCCAATGGCCGTTACCAAAGCTGAAGTTGTCGATTTTATCGCCAATATGACCGTGCTGGAACTTTCCGAGTTCATCAAGGAACTCGAAGAAAAGTTTGGTGTGTCCGCTGCTGCCCCCGCCATGGGCATGATGGTTGCCGCTCCGGCTGCCGCCGCCGCTGAAGAAGTCGAAGAAAAGACCGAATTCGACGTCATCCTGAAGGAAGCCGGCGCCAACAAGATCGGCGTCATCAAGGTCGTGCGCGCTCTGACCGGCCTGGGCCTGAAGGAAGCCAAGGACAAGGTTGACGGCGTTCCGTCCACCATCAAGGAAGCCGTGTCCAAGGAAGACGCTGAAGAAGCCAAGAAGCAGCTGACCGAAGCCGGCGCTACCGTTGAAGTGAAGTAACTTCACGGAGTCATGTGTTTTTAACGGCGGGTGCCGAAAGGTATCCGCCGTTTTTTTATGGTGTTGGTCTGGTCAGGATTATGGAAAGAGAAACAAAGCCATCCGTGATGTGGATGGAAACAGGCAAAACTGCTGCCCCCGCCACGGGCATGATGGTTGCCGCTCCGGCTGCCGCCGCTGCTGAGAAAGTCGAAGAAAAGATCGAATTCGGCATCATCCTGAAGGAAGTTGCGTCCGGGAGGGTATGGCGGCGCAGGCCTGACCAGAGTTGTTCAGGGCCTTTGCCTGTCAGCGGGCAGAGTCTTGCCGGGTCAGCTGTGCTTTAAGACGGGTCAGGCGTTCCCAGGAAACCTGCAGCCGCGCTGGTGTGATTTTGCCCTGACGTACAAGATTGATCAGCGTGGCGTGCACCTTGGCGGCCAGTTTGGGATCATAGTCCTTGCCGTTGTTGCCAAAAAGCAGGATGTCGTTGCCGGCCAGCACGGCCAGCCGGACACGCTCTTCCAGAGAATAGGTCTCGGACACGGCTCCCATGCCGAGATCGTCACTTATCACAACGCCTTCAAACTGCAACTGGCCGCGAAGCAGCCCCTCGATGACGTGCGGCGATAACGAGGCCGGCAACGCCGGATCAAGCTGTCTGTTAAGCACATGCCCGACCAGGATCATGCCTGGCCAGTGCGCGGCAATGGCCTCGCGGTAAGGTGCAAGTTCGTCGTCCGACCAGGAGTCAGTCACGTCAGGCAGTGCGTTGTGCGAATCCAGGTTTGAGCTGCCAAGACCCGGAAAGTGCTTGAGCGCAGGGATAATGCCCGATGCAAGAAGTCCCTGGGCAAACGCCTTGGCATGGGCGGAGACCTGCCGGGGGGCAGCGCCGAAGAGGCGTCCCATATCACCAAGACCGGGACTGGGATCTGCCCGGCGCAAATCCACTACAGGGGCCAGGTTGACGTTGATCCCGAGCCTGTTGAGCTCTTCCCCCGTGTTGCGGGCGTAGCGATATGTCTGCCGTGTATCCTGAGCGCCCATTGTCTCTGCAGAAGGCAGGGCGGCAAATCCTTTTGCCGCGGGCAAACGTGCCACACGTCCGCCTTCCTGATCCACGGCGATCAGCAGGGGATGCTTTGCATGGGCGTGCAGCGTGGCTGTCAATTGGCGCAGCTGCTCGGGAGACTCGATGTTGCGCGGTCCCTTAATCTGTGTGTCCTTGTCAAACAGGATTACGCCGCCCACAGCGCCGCATTGCAGTGCATCCAGGACATCTGGAGACAGAACGGTGCCGCGAAAGCCGATCATCAGCATGGCACCCGCCATCTCTTCCAACGCGGGGGCGGCGGCCTGAGCCATGCTGCAGGCGAGTGTCCAGACCGCAACGATAAGACCCACAACCATACGGCACACTGTGCTCCCTCCTTCTGATTGTCCGCCCGAAGCCTCAGTCAGAGGCTTTCATTTTACCGGGACGTGTCAGGCCCCGTTTTTTTAATGGACGAATGACTCTTGAACGGATGCCCGGCCAGCGCGTTGTATCCAGTGCGTGTTGAAGAGCATGATTTTCCCCTCCCTGGACGCGGCTGCGGCCGCGCTTGCCTGGCTGCACCCTTGGCGTGAATGCAAATTGTGCCAGAGAGCAGAGTGGGGACATTTCTGCCGGACACTGCTGTCAGAAACCGCGTTCTGCATGCAGGGGCGCAGGCAATGCCCGTGCGGCTCTGCCGAAGAGACTGCGATTTTCTGCCGCGCAGCGTCGGCGATGCGGCAGGGCAGGCTGTTTTTGTGCGCAAAGGGAACGGACTTATGGCAGGTCCCGCACAGCCTGCCTGTGATTGATCGCCGGCGTGAACCTCCGGCAGTTGTTTGCGGCTGTTCCGTTGTGTGCCAAGTACCAGGAACATGGGGTGTGCGCCATAGGGTGCAACCCTGTTTCCTGGGGGGACCGTCTGCCCTGACAAAGCTTGCGGCAAAATCCGGAAGAAACGCATGAGAAGTCACAGGGGCGGGAGGATGCCCTGTGTTACAGAGGAAACCTCCTGCCCCGGTGCGTGCTGCGTTGAAAGGGCCCCTCAAGGCACCCGTGGGATGTCGAAGACGGCTAGAGCGATTCAAGAGTGATATTGCTGTTGGTGAAAACACACATTTCGGACGCGATGCGCAGTCCTTCCTGGGCGATGTCAACGGCGGACAGCGCGGGGGCGTGCCGCACAAGCGCTCTGGCAGCGGCAAGAGCGTAGTTGCCGCCACTGCCAATGGCGGCAACGCCGTCATCCGGTTCGACAACATCGCCTGTGCCTGTGAGGATGAAAATGTGGTCAAGATCAGCCACCAGCAGCATGGCCTCGAGCCGCCGCAGATACTTGTCAGCACGCCATTGTTTGGCAAGTTCCACAGCGGCGCGGACAAGGTTGCCGCTGCATTCTTCGATCTGCTTTTCAAACAGGTCGAACAGCGCGAAGGCGTCCGCAGTGGATCCCGCAAAGCCTGCAAGAATTCGCCCTTTATTGAGACTGCGCACCTTTCGGGCGGTATGTTTCATGATTACGCTTTGTCCCAGCGTCACCTGACCGTCGCCGGCCAGTGCGACATGTCCGTTATGCCGGACGGCAAGAATGGTGGTTCCGTGCAGTTCCATAGGTTCAATCCCTTGACGAGGTGGGCGATACCGCTTCAAGAATAACGACAGCGGCCGCATGAGTGGTACTGTGTGTAAGGGTAAGATGGCATGAGGCAACGTCAAGACGCCGGGCATGCTCAAGAGCCGCGCCGCAAAGGCGCAGGCGGGGCGCTCCTGACGGCAGGGAGAGAATTTCAAAATCCCTGGGGCTGATGCCATTTGCAAAGCCCGTCCCCAGAGCCTTGGAGGCGGCTTCCTTGGCGGCAAAGCGCGCAGCCACAAAATCGATCTTCCGAGCGCCTCCCTGCGGCACCAGGCGTTGTTCTTCAGGCGACAGGATGCGCGCCAGAAACGCCTTGCCAAACCGGTTCAGGGCGCGTTCAATGCGTGCGCGTTCCACCAGATCGAGTCCGATTCCGATCACTGCCATGCCTGCCTCCGGGTCCGGGAATGTGAGTTGACGATAGTCGGGTTCGTGTTTAAAAACAAGCACTACCCTTGCACGCGCAGCATGCGGATCGGAGCGGGCCGGCAGTGAAGCGGGTTCCGGTTTGAGCGTTTTTGTCAGAGTGTTGCCTCTCACGCTCTCAACCGTCACGCATGAGAGCCGGTCGGCGCGTGGACTGCTCCGGGAAGGGATGGCCTGAGAGGCGGTGCCATGATGAACAGGCGTATTCCGTTTGCGCCGGCCGCCTTCAAAGACGCTTTGGAGCTGACGGCGGGAAGCGTCTTGGCATGACGAGTGGGCGAAAGTCAGACATCCGCAAGGGAATAGGAAGCGTTTTTGAACGCTGACGGAGTTGGGACTTTCTGGCATGCGTGCGGACAGCTTCTGCAATGGGGGCAGAACGAAGAACGGTTTCAGAGTGGATTCACTGTGAAGCCCGTTGGGACCTGACGTTTTGGGGTGGGTCTGTTTCAATTGAAAGTTACGACATTTTGGCGTCAGCTGAACGGACTAAAAACAAAACGCCCTAGAGAACAGGGATGGTAATATGCGACTTTGTATAGTTGGTACAGGATATGTGGGCTTGGTCAGCGCTGCCTGCTTTGCTGAAATGGGCAACACAGTGCGCTGCGTGGACGCCAATCCGGCCATTGTAAAACAGCTTGAAGCCGGGCATATTCATATTTTTGAACCTGGGCTTGACGAGCTTGTCCGCCGGAATGCGTCTGCAGGACGCCTTTCGTTTACCACACGTCTTGAGGACGGGCTGCGGGATGCAGAGTGCGTTTTCATTTGTGTGGGCACGCCTCCAAGGGCCGACGGTTCCTGCGATTTGCGGTATGTCGAACAGGTGGCTCGCGAGATCGGTGCGCAAATGGACAATCCGCTCATTATTGTGGACAAGTCGACAGTGCCTGTGGGCACGGCGGATCGTGTTCATGCGCTTGTGGCGGCAGAGTTGGTCAGGCGGGAGGAAAACATTCCCTTTGAAGTCGTTTCCAATCCCGAATTTTTAAAAGAGGGCGACGCGGTAAACGACTTCATGAAGCCTGATCGTGTCATCGTGGGCACGACCAACGAAAGAGCCATCACCGTCATGAGGGAGCTGTATGCCCCGTTTGCCCGCAGTCGCGAAAAGCTCATTGTCATGAGCCCGCGCAGCGCCGAAATGACCAAGTATGCCGCAAACGCCATGCTGGCTACCAAAATTTCCTTTATTAACGAGATTGCGACGCTGTGCGAAAAAGTCGGCGCTGACGTTCGCGACGTGCGCAACGGGATCGGATCTGACACGCGAATCGGCTACCATTTCATCTATCCCGGCCTTGGCTATGGCGGGTCTTGTTTTCCTAAGGATGTCAAGGCGTTGATCCATACGGCCCGCACATACGGGATGGAGCCTTCGCTGCTCAATGCCGTTGAAACGGTCAACGCGCGGCAGAAACGGCATATGGCAGTCAAAATTCGTGAATTTTTTGCTGCCGATGGCGGGGTGAAAGGGCGGACGCTTGCCGTGTGGGGACTGGCGTTCAAAGCCAATACTGACGACATGCGCGAGTCGCCTGTCTTGGACATCATCGACGAGCTGACGTCCAGCGGCATGCTTGTGCGTGCCTTTGATCCTCAGGCAGCAGGCAATGCCGCTCGTATCCTTGCCGGCAACACCTTGTTCAAAACGGTGTCCGATCCGTATGAGGGGTGCAAAGGGGCGGACGCGCTGCTGGTCGCCACGGAATGGAACCAGTTCCGGAACCCGGATTTTGAGCGTCTTAAGACACTGCTCAAGCTGCCGGTCATTTTTGACGGCCGCAATTTGTACTCTCCCTCCCATCTTGCGGCGCGTGGGATTACCTGTATCGGTGTAGGCCGTCCCTAGCGGCTTCATCGCAATGCCTGTGGCATGGCGTCCCGTCTGGAAAGGCCGGGACTGTGAAGAAAGCGCAGCCGGGGAGATTGCGCCTTCTTCCTGTGTGTAGGGCGTTGCTGGCGGTGCAGGCGGCAGGGTATTGGGAACATGCGGGGCCAGCGGCCAGACCGGGGCAAAGCCTGTATTCTCCCGCTGCACACGCGTGTGCCTGTTTGCCTGGGGCCGCATTAAGCGCAGCTGTTCCAAAGCAAAATAAGACCGCTATCGCGCGAGAGTCAGAAGGCAATTCTTTCCCTGAAAAGAGCCTTCGTTGAGCCTGGCCCCAGGTATTTCCCGGCTGCGGCATTCTGGAACGGTGTGTGCAGGGCGGTACACCTTTGAGGGCGTGCGCTTCAAAAATTCTTTGCTTTGTATGGCGCGAGGGCGCCGTCAGTTTTGGGCGGCGCGGATAGCTTCAATTGAATGTGCGGAATTTGTTCACTATGAAACGTTTTTTTATTTCTCTCGGACTGTTGCTGCTGGTGGTGTGTGTCGCCGGCGTGATTGTGCTGTTTTCCGTGTACAAGTGGGCGGTCTCGGATTTGCCGAACTTTACACGGCTTGCCGACTACCGTCCTCCGCAGGCCACAACGGTGCTGGCCCGCGACGGCAGCCTGATTGGTCTGTTGTACAGCGAGAAACGGTTCATGGTCTCTCTGGACGAAATGTCGCCGTGGATGCCCAAGGCGCTCATGGCCGTTGAAGACTCCGAGTTTTATAACCATGCGGGGGTGGATCCTCTGGCCATTGTGCGCGCGTTTCTGGCTAACCTGAAATCGGGCCGTCACACGCAGGGCGGAAGCACCATCACGCAGCAGGTTATCAAGCGTTTGCTCCTTTCGCCGGAGCGGACGTATGAGCGTAAGATCAAGGAAGCCATTTTGGCGTACCGTTTGGAAAAGTATCTGACCAAGGACGAAATCCTCACCATTTACCTCAATCAGTCGTTCCTGGGAGCCAACGCCTATGGCGTAGAAGCGGCGGCCCGCACCTATTTTGGCAAGCACGCCAAAGAACTGACGCTGGCCGAATGTGCTCTGCTGGCCGGACTGCCACAGGCGCCGACGGCCTACAATCCCTACAAGCATCCTGAGGCGGCCAAGGCGCGTCAGCTTCATGTATTGAACCGTCTTAAGGAGCTTGGATGGATTACCGAAGACGAGTATCTGGCCGCCAAGGCGCAGCCGCTGGAATACCGTTCCATGACAGAAGGCATGGGCCGGGGAGGTGCCTGGTATCTGGAGGAAGTGCGCCGTGCGCTCATTGAGTTGTTCAGCGAGGACAACGCACGAGCCATGGGCTGGGATCTGCCTTGTTATGGCGAACAAGCCGTCTATGAGCTTGGGCTGACGGTGCGCACTGGCATGGAGCCTGCGGCACAGCGCGCGGCAGATACGGCGTTACGCAACGGCCTGGAAGCCACAGACAAACGCCACGGCTGGCGCGGGCCGCTGGAAAAGCTGGATCAGGCCGGCATGGCGGCGTTTATTGAAGCATCGACATTCAAGCCGGAAGATCTGGCGGACGGCGACTGGGCCAAAGCCGTGGTGACCCAGGTGGACAAGACGCAGGCCAAAGTGCGCCTGGGGCGTTACAACGGGGTCATATCCACGGCAAACATGTCCTGGGCGCGCAAGCCCAATCCCAAGGTCGCGGCTCGGTACGCGGCGGCGGTCAAGGACGCCCGCAAAGTGCTGGCCGTCGGCGACGTGATCTGGGTCTCTGCCGCCAAAAAGACAGACGCCAAGACCAAGGCCGTCATCCCTTATGATCCTGCCAGCGTGAAGCCGGAACAGGCCATCGCGCTTCGTTTGCAGCAATATCCGCTTGTACAGGGCGCCATTGTGTCCGTCGAACCGCAGAACGGCGACGTGATCGCCATGGTCGGCGGTTACGACTTCTATGACAGCCAGTTCAACAGAGCTACGCAGGCACGCCGTCAGCCCGGATCGAGCTTCAAGCCAGTTGTGTATTCTGCCGCGCTTGATGCGGGCATGACGCCTGTCAGTATTGTCATGGATGCGCCGGTTGTCGTTGTCGACCAGGCGACCAGCGCTATGTGGCGGCCTGGAAATATCGAACACAATTTCCGGGGGCCCCTGACGCTGCGGACAGCGCTCGCCCTTTCGCGCAACCTGTGCAGCATCCGTCTGGCTCAGCAGATCGGTGTTGAAAATGTTGTGCAGCGAGCCAAGGATCTGGGGCTTGAAGGAGACTATCCGCCGGTGCTTTCTATCAGTCTTGGCTCAGTGGAAGTGTCGCCCATCAACATGGCCGAAGCCTATACGGCCTTTGCCGGTGGCGGTATCCGTGTGAAACCCCGGCTGATCTGGGAAATCCGCGATGGCAACGATACGCTGCTGTATGCGCCCGAGCCTGTGTATACCCAGGCGATCAGTGCCCAGAATGCATACCTGATGAGCTACATGCTCAAACAGGTGGTACAGGGCGGCACCGGTGCGCGTGCGCAGGTGCTTGGGCGTCCGCTTGGCGGCAAGACAGGAACCTCCAATGAGGAGCGTGACGCCTGGTTCATGGGCATGACGCCGTCGTTGGTGACGGCAGTTTATGTGGGCTATGATCAGTCCAGGCCCATGGGACGGCAGGAAACCGGAAGTACGGCGGCGCTGCCCATTTTCGTCGACTACGCAAAGACCGCGTTCGAGGCCTATCCGCCAGATGATTTCCCCATGCCGACGGGCATTGTGATGGCTTCGGTCGACAAGGAAACGGGCACGGCCGCGCCTGCCGGATCCAGGGGCAGCATTGTCGTACCATTTTATGAAGGAACAGGCCCCAACGGAAGCGCTCAGGACAGCAGCGCCGAAGTTTCGCGTCAAGGAGAAGATCTGCTGCGCAACTTGTATTGATGTCTGGAGTATGCGCACGGCGTGCATGTGCGCCGTGCGGCTCTGAAAAGGTGTGCCAAAGGGAAGAGCGCCGTTGCAAGGGGCCTCTTCCCTTTTTTGTTTCAGAGCTGCCTGCGGGATGCTGCATGTTTTCAATCGGCCCGCTGGTGCAGTATCCGATTTCCCTTTAGAAAAGGCGTTGAATGCGCGATCCGGCGCGGTGCCGGCTCATAGTGACGCCGCTCTGAGAGAGGCGTGTTGTAAGGATTCAGGGCAGAGAGGAGGCCCCCCGGATTTCTCCGTAGGAAAGGCGGTGTATCTTTTGGGCGCCTTTTTGAGGCAACGGTGCTTCCGGTTTTACCGGAGGATTTTCCCGGAAGTCTCTTTTGCAAAGGATCGCAAACCGTTATTAGCAAAGGGGAGACAGACGCAGGCGGGAAATGCGATACCTGAACGCTGCTGCAGGGGGCGTGCATGGAAGCGCTTGAAACAAAATTGCTGTGCGCAAAATTGGTGAAGGCGTCTTGGCCGTGGCAGGCAGACACTCGTGCGGTGTTTGGCGCGTGGACGATCGCCAAAAGGCCGGCAGTCTCGGAACAGAGACTGCCGGCCGCATGATTTGGAGCATGAAGCTCACGCAGGCAATGGCCCCTGGAAGGGAGCTAGTCGGCCTTGCGGGAGACAGGCTTGGTCACCAGCCCGGAACGCAGGCAACGGGTGCACACGTTGATGGTGCGCACTTCACCGTTGGCAAACTGATGCCGCACGCTCTGCAGGTTGGGGTTGAACCGGCGGTTAGTTTTGATGTTGGAGTGGCTCACAAAGTGACCATGCTGGGGCTTTTTGCCGCAAAGTTCGCACTGCTTGGACATATATCCTCCGTAAATTCGGGTAGTTGCCCGAAAAGTCGCTGTAAGATCAAACGGGTAATAAGCAAAAAAAGCGTGAACGGATTCTTCTAGCGCGTTTTGGGCAGGATCGCAAGCAAAAAGATCCGTCAGGCGGGCAGACGTTGTGTCTGGCCCGCGCTTGGGTAAGGCAGAACCCCCTTTGCCTCGGATTGGGAGGCAATTCCTCGCGGCAAAAACTGCTCTCTGCCGCCATTGATCCCTGGATGCCTTGCCCCTTGAAAGGATCATAAACCATACTTGTAGTAGGCCGAGCAGGATCCTTCTGTAGAGACCATGCAGGGACCCACAGGCTTGAGCGGTGTGCAGATTTTGCCAAACAGCGGGCAATCCGTGGGAATGATATGCCCCTTCAGTACGTCCCCGCAGCGACAGCCGGGAATGGGCCTGCTTTCGATTGGCGCAAGATCAAAGCGCTTTCGGGCGTTGAATTCGTCAAAGCGGCTGCACAATTCAAGGCCGCTTTGAGCAATGACGCCAAGTCCCCGCCAGCGGGCGTCCGTGACCTGAAAGACAGTTTCGAGGATTTCCCTGGCTTTGGGATTGCCTTCTGTGTGCACGGCCCTGGGGTATGCGTTTTCTACAGTCGCGTGGCCGCTGGCTAACTGGGCGGCAATGCGGCACAGCGCGTCAAGAATGTCAGCAGGTTCAAATCCGGCGACAACAGCCGGGCGATGATAACGGCTTGCCACGAATTCGTAGGGGGCAAGTCCAAGAACTGTGGAGACGTGCCCAGGAAGCAGGAACGCGTCGATGGCGCAGTCTGGATCGGCAAGCAGCGCGCTCAGCGCCGGCGGCACCAGTTTATGACAGGAAAGCACGGCAAAGTTTTTGATTCCCCGGGCTTGCGCCATGAGGACAGTGGCGGCCACAGCAGGCGCGGTGGTTTCAAACCCGATGCCAGGAAACACTACCGTTGCGTCGGGGTTGTGTGCCGCCAGGTCGAGCGCGTCCATGGGCGAGTAGACAACTTCTATCCGTGCGCCTTCAGCCTGGGCGTGTTTGAGGCAGCGGCCGTCCGGTCCTGGAACGCGCATGAGATCGCCAAAGGTGGCCAGAATGACATCGGGCCGCTTGGCCAGAGCAAAAAATTCAGCAACTTCGCTGTCGTGGGTGACACAGACAGGGCACCCAGGACCGCTTAAGTGAACAACAGACTTGGGCAGCAGGGAACGGAGTCCGCCCCGAAAGATCGCCACGGTGTGTGTCCCGCAGACTTCCATAAAGCGCAGGGGACGGCCTTGCAGCAACGAGTCAAGGCGATGGAGGAGTTTTTGGCACAGGGCAGGATCGTGAAGTGTTTCGGCCATGGGATCGGGTACCTCTCTGGCGGAATGCCGCTGCGTTTTGATACTGTTTTTTGGTGGAAAAGGCCATGGGAATCGCTGGCTGAGAAACATTGACACCAGGCCGTTTATGATTGAGAATAAAAAGTTCCCGAAATCATTTAAAACCAGCAGCCCCATTCCGCATTGCAAGTGCAGGGGCGATAGGTCGTGCAATTTTTTATGAAACGTATTGCTCTGGTCAAATTCAGCGATGCGGGGCAGGTGTATGCCTTTTCCAGCGACGAGCCTCGGTTGGAGAAAGGTGATGCCGTGCTGGCTGAAACCGGTCAAGGGCCGGGTCTGGCCCGCGTAGTTGCCGTGCGCGATGTGGAGCCTGACGCCGTGCCGGAAGATATGTCGGCCCTGCTGCGCCTGGCAACGGCTGAGGATCTTGAAACCGACGCCGAGAACGCGCGTCTGGTGGAGCGGGCCCGGGAGTTCTGTCAGGCACGAATCCGGGAACGCGGGCTTGAAATGAAGCTGGTCAATGTTGAGAGCCTGTTTGATCGTTCCAAGCTCATTTTTTACTTCACCGCGCCCACACGGATCGATTTCCGCGAGCTGGTCAAGGAGCTGGTGCGCGAATACCATACCCGGATTGAGCTGCGGCAGATTGGTGTCCGCCATGAAACGCAGATGCTCGGTGCTGTAGGCAGCTGCGGCATGGTCTGCTGCTGCCGGCGTTTTTTGCATCGGTTTGTTCCCGTCACTATCAAAATGGCCAAGGAACAGAATCTGTTCCTCAACCCGACGAAAATTTCCGGCATTTGCGGACGGCTGTTGTGCTGCCTCAGCTACGAGCAGGAAAATTATGACCTTTTCCATCGTTCCTGCCCGCGGCTTGGCAAGCGCTATCAGACCAGTGAAGGCCTGATGAAGGTGCTGCGCGCCAATCTTTTCCGCAACAGCGTGACGGTGCTGACCGAGCAGGGCGAAGAACGCGAACTGACAATTGACGAATGGAATGCGCTGCACCCCTGCCGCCCTGAATCCGCTCAGAGCGGCAATACTCCCTCCGGCACGCAGCCTCCGGCACAGGCTCCAAAGACTGCTGGCGCGTTTTCGGAAATGGTGGTTGTGGTGGCTGAACCGGCGATGCTTGAACAGGGAGTGCTTGACGACGCTTTGAATGACGCCTTTGATGCGTTTGCCGAAGAACCAGGGCTGTTGTCTGAACAGCCACAGTCACCAGGCCGCGCCACAGGGACCGCCTCAAACAAGGAGACAGCCGGTCCGTCCGCTCTTGCAAAAGAGCCCGCCGGGGAACACACGCCGCGTCAAAAAGCGTCTGATGGCAGGAAGCATACCCGGGAGGCCGCACAGGGAGACGGTTTTGACATGCCGCACGAAGGTGGCGCGTGCCGGCCGCCTAAAACAATGCCCGGACCGGGGGGGGCGCCCTCCGGCGAGGCGGCTCCACGCCGCCGCGGGCATCGGCGCAAGCGCAGGAAGTAGCCCTCAAGCCCGCCGGCTTGAACCTTCCGGCAGACGCAGGCGGGAACGGACGCGTCTCTGAGCAGGGATGCACGTCTGATAAGGCGTGAACAGCGCCGCGCCGGGGGAGAACGCGCCCAAAGCCTGCTGCCGCAATGGAAAGAGTTGTTGCTGCAATGCATTTGGATAAATTGGAATCTGTTATTAACCTGTCAGGAATTGTTTCGTTTTACGTCAAGGAGTCGTCATGGCATCCACGTTCTACATCACTACCCCCATCTATTATGTGAACGCCCGACCGCATCTGGGGCATGCGTACACCACCATTGTCGCCGACAGCCTGTCCCGTTTTCATCGGATGCTTGGTGACAGGACGTGGTTTTTGACCGGCACTGACGAACACGGCGACAAAATCGTCAAGGCGGCGACGGCTCAGAACGAGACCCCGCAGGCCTTCACTGACCGTGTGAGCGGTCAGTTTCGTGCTCTCTGGCCGCGTCTTAACGTGCGCAACGACCAGTTCATTCGTACGACGGATCCGGATCATAAGGCTCGTGTTCAGCAGTTTTTGCAGCGCGTCTATGACAACGGCGACATCTATTTTGGCGAGTTCGGCGGCCACTACTGCACCGGCTGCGAGCGTTTCTACACCGAGAAAGAGCTCGAAAACGGCCTGTGCCCGCAGCATCTGACCAAACCCGAATTCATCCGGGAGAAAAACTATTTCTTCCGCATGTCCAAATATCTGCCGTGGCTTAAGGAATACATTCTGGCCAATCCGGAATTCATCCGTCCGGAACGTTACCGCAATGAAGTTTTGTCCATGCTCGAAGGCGGTGTGCTTGAAGATTTGTGCATCTCGCGTCCCAAGAGCCGCCTGACCTGGGGCATCGAACTGCCTTTTGACAAGGATTATGTCTGCTACGTCTGGTTCGATGCGCTGCTCAACTATATTTCGGCCCTGGGCTGGCCCGACGGCGAACCGTTCAAAACCTTCTGGCCCGGCGAACATCTTGTAGCCAAGGATATCCTCAAGCCGCACGCCATCTTCTGGCCCACCATGCTCAAGTCGGCCGGCCTGCCAATGTACAAGCACCTGAACGTGCACGGTTACTGGCTGTCCAAGGACGCCAAGATGTCCAAGTCGCTGGGCAACGTGGTCGAGCCTCTGGAAATGATGGACATCTACGGCCTTGACGCCTTCCGCTATTTTCTGCTGCGCGAAATGAACTTTGGTTCTGACGCGGGATTTTCGGAAGAGTCGCTGGTCACCCGTCTGAATGCGGATCTTGCCAACGACCTTGGCAACTTGTTCAGTCGTGTGCTGTCCATGAATGCCAAATACTTCGGCAGCAAGGTGCCCGCTGCGGGAGAGCAGACCCCGGACGACGCGGCGCTGGTGGAACTGGCGGAAAACGCGGTGGCAAACTATGTGCAACTGTTTGGTTCGGTGCGTTTTTCGCAGGGGCTGGAAGCCCTTTGGGAGCTTGTGCGCGCACTGAACAAGTATGTGGACAGCCAGGCCCCCTGGACGCTGGCCAAGGAAGGCCGGACCGAACGGCTGTCTGCAGTTCTCAGACTCATCCTGGAGTGCATGCGTAAAGTGGCCTGCTGCCTGTGGCCGGTCATGCCCGGCACGTCGGAAGCCATGCTCGGCCAGCTTGGCCAGGCTGTGGCCGAAGGCACCCCGCCCAGCGTGAACCTCCAGGAAGAAAAGGGGCGCTGGAACGTGCTCGTTGAAGGCGCTGACCTGGCTTCGGCTTCCAATCTTTTCCCCAGGGCCGAAATGCCCAAGGCTGAAAAGCCGGCCAAAGCGCCCAAGACCAAGGCCGCTCAGAGCGCGACAACCCAGGATGCCGGGCAGAAGGGAAAGGAAGCCGACAAGGCACAGATTGCTTACGACGACTTTGCCAAACTGGATTTGAGGGTGGGCACGGTGCTGACCTGCGAGAAACACCCCAACGCGGACAAGCTGCTCAAGTTTCAGATCGATCTTGGCGAAGGCGAGCCGCGTCAGATCCTTTCGGGGATTGCGGCGCATTTTGCGCCTGAGGAACTGGTGGGCAGACAGGTGTGCGTGGTGGCCAATCTTGCACCCCGGACAATTCGGGGGCTTGAATCTCGTGGCATGATTCTTTCAGTGGAAGATGACAAGACGTTGCGGCTGATCGCGCCGACTGACGCGATGAAGCCCGGCAGCCGCATTTCCTGATCCCTGGCTTTGTGACATGCCAGCGCTGGGGCAAGGCGAAAGCGTCGCC